>JAKALO010000185.1 GCA_021824125.1 Deltaproteobacteria bacterium
CTGGTAGTGGACTGGCGAGGCCGGGCAGGCGAGGTTGTAGATCTGGTCGACCTCGACGTAGAGCGGCCAGGTGATGTCGTGGCGCATGAACTCGAACATCGGGTTGTCGCGAAGGTGCAGGATGTTCTGCCGGCGCGAGGTGAAGAAGTTGTCGACGCACAGCACCTCGTCGCCGCGCGCGAGCAGCCGCTCGCACAGGTGCGACCCGATGAACCCCGCGCCGCCGGTCACCAGGATACGTTTCATTTTGCCCCTTTCTCCCTTCGGGCGTTCTCGTACCACTCGATCGTCTTGCGCAGGCCGTCCTCGAAAGAAGTGCGGGCGACGAACCCGAACTCTTCCCGGGCGCGCGTGGTGTCCAGGCAGCGGCGCGGCTGGCCGTCCGGCCGGGTCAGGTCTCGGACGACCTTGCCTTTGAATCCAGTCATGCGGCGGACGAGTTCGATCAGGTCGTTGATCGGGATTTCCCGCCCCGCCCCGATGTTCACCGGCTCCGGCTTGTCGTAGCGCTCCGTCGCGAGGACGATCGCCTCGGCGGCGTCGTCCACGAAGAGGAACTCCCGGGAGACCGGGACCCCTTGGTAGAATCCGCTTCCCCAGACGGTGACCTGCTCCGCCCCGGTTTCCCTTGCGTCGACGAACTTCTGTATCAGCGCGGGGATCACGTGGGACTTTTCCGGCTCGAAGAAATGGTCCCGGGGGCCGTACAGGTTTACCGGAAGAACGTAGATCGCGTTGAACCCGTACTCCTGGCGGTATGCCTGGGCCATCACCATCAGCATTTTCTTGGCGATGCCGTAGGGGGCGTTGGTCGGCTCCGGGTACCCTTCCCAGAGGTCGTCTTCCCTGAAGGGAATCCGCGGCGGCTGAAAAGGATAGGCGCAAACGGTGCCGATCTGGACGAATTTCGAGACGCCGGCTTTACGGGCTTCCTCCATGATGTGAATGCCCATCGCGGCGTTGTCGTAAAAGAGGGCGCCGGGGTGCGCGCGGTTCCACCCGATGCCGCCTGCGTTGGCGGCCAGGTGGATGGCGATCTCCCGCCCGGCGACGACCTTGGAGCAATCCGCGGGTGTGCGCAGGTCATATTCCGGGAAATCCGGGACGAAGATGTTTTCCGGCTCCGCGCCCCGTTCTACCAGCCGGGCAATGACCGGGCCGCCGAGGAACCCGTCCCCGCCGGTCACCAGGATCTTTTTCCCCTTGAAAAAACTCATAATCCTCCGACCAACTTAAAAACAGGGACGTTCTTAAAAACTTTTTTTGAAGCAGGGTTGCGTTTGCACTTAAAACCCACCGACTTTTTAAGAACGTCCCTGTTTTTAAGCCTGGTTTTGAGTTCTCAAAGTTTCGATCCGATGGGGAAGCCCTTTGCGGCAAGGATCCTGCGGCCCTCGCCAGGCGGGGTCAACCCGGCTTCCTCCATGTCCGAATCGACCATGATGCGGACCAGTTCCCTGAAGGTGATCTTCGGCTCCCAGCCGAGGATCTTCCTGGCCTTTGACGCATCGGCGATCAGGTTTTCGACCTCCGTGGGGCGGAAATACTTCTTGTCGATCTTCACGTATTTATCCCAGTCCAGCCCCGCGTAGGAAAACGCCTCTTCGGCGAACTCCCGCACCGAGTTGGACTGCCCCGTCCCGACGACGAAATCGTCCCCCTTGTCGTGCTGGAGCATCATCCACATCGCCTGGACGTACTCGTAGGCGAATCCCCAGTCCCGCCGGGCGTCGAGGTTCCCCAGGAAAAGTTCCTTTTGCTTCCCCGCCTTGATGGCCGCGATGGCCCGGGTGATCTTCCGGGTGACGAAGGTCTCCCCGCGCCGGGGCGACTCGTGGTTGAAGAGGATCCCGTTGCTTGCGTACATCCCGTACCCTTCCCGGTAGTTGACCGCCATCCAGTAGGAGTACACCTTCGCCGCGCCGTATGGAGAGCGCGGGTAGAAAGGGGTCTTCTCGTTCTGCGGAGGCGGCGAGGCGCCGAACATCTCGCTCGAGGATGCCTGGTAGTAGCGGGCCTTGATCCCGGACCTTCGCAGCGCCTCCAGGATGCGGGTGGTGCCGAGGCCGGTGATGTCGCCCGTGTACTCCGGGATGTCGAAGGAAACGCGGACGTGGCTCTGCGAGCCCAGGTGGTAGATCTCGTCCGGGTGGACGTTGTAGATGAGGTTTGTAAGCTGGCCCGAGTCGGAGAGGTCGCCGTAGTGCAGGAACATGCGCGCGCCGGGGAGGTGTGGATCGACGTAGATGTGCCCGAGCCGCCCGGTATTGAAGGTGGAGGCACGCCGGATGAGGCCGTGGACCTCGTACCCTTTCGAAAGGAGAAAATCGACCAGGTAGGAGCCGTCCTGGCCGGTGATGCCGGTGATCAGCGCCCTGGGCATGCCATGCTCCGGTGGGATGGACTTTTTAAGAACGTCCCTGTTTTTGAGTTCTTTGCATTCTAAACACTTACTGGGGGATAATTCAACGATGGACCCGGTCGCGCTCCTTCGGGAATACATACGGATCGACACCTCCAACCCTCCCGGGGACTGTCGCGCCGCGGCCGATTTCCTGTGCAGGGTCCTGGTCGGGAACGACCTGGTCCCCATCACGTACGGCGCCCGACCCGAAAAACCGAACGTGCTATGCCACGTCGGCGGCACGGAGGAGCCGGGGCTCGTCCTCATCCACCACATGGACGTCGTGCCGGCGAAGGCGGAGGAGTGGAGCGTCCCGCCGTTCTCGGCGGAGGTCCGGGACGGGTTCCTCCACGGCCGGGGGACGCTGGACACCAAGGGGCTGGGGGTGGCGCACCTGTGCGCCGCCGTCGACGCCGCGAAATCCGGAAAACTGCGTCGCAAGCTCTTCTTCGTGGCCAACGCGGACGAGGAGGTCGGCGGGGTGGAAGGGGCGGAGTATTTCGTGAAGAACCTTCCCCTATCCTTCGGCCGCGCGTTCGGGATGAACGAGGGCGGCATCGGGGTGCGGGACATCTTCGGCCCGGGAAAGTTCTTCCTCCTGAACATGTGGGAGAAGGGTCCGCTCTGGCTGAGGCTCTCCGCCTCCGGGCGCGCGGGCCACGGCAGCCGCCCCTCGGAGAAGAACGCCCCGGCGCGGATCGTTCGCGCCCTGACGCGGATCGCCGAGCACCGGGACCCGGCGCGGATGACCGAACCGGTGCGGGAGATGCTTCGCGCCCTCTTCTCGCAGGGGCGGATCGGCCTCGACCCCGACGCGCTGACGGGCGGGCCGGAGGACGCCGCGGCGCTGGAAGCGTTCGCGAAACGGTACCCGGAGACCGACCCGCTATTCCGCAACACGTTCGCCGTCACCACGCTCGCGGCGGGGTTCAAGCCGAACGTGATCCCGGCGCACGCGGAAGGGACCGTGGACTGCCGCATTCTCCCCGGCGAGGACCCGGAGCGCGTGGCGTCGCAGGTCCGGGAGATGGCGCGCGAGTTCGACGTAGCCGTCGAAATCCTCTTCGCGGAGAATCCGTCCGGATCTCCCCGGGGGCCGCTCTTCGACGCCATGGCGGATGCGGTCCGCTCCGTCCACCCCGACGCGGTCGTGCTTCCCTACCTGTCCACCGGGTTCACAGACTCGCGCTTTTACCGGTCGGTCGGGGTCGAGACTTACGGGCTGTTGCCGCTGCTGCTCGCGCGCGAAGACCTGGGGCGCATCCACGGGGTCGACGAGAAGATCCCGGTGGAGGGAATCGCCGAAATGACGTCGATCATCTCCGCGCTCGTCGAGCGGTGGAACCGGACGTCCTGAGAACCCTTTCCTCCCCGGCCGCCGCGGAAGAGTTCATCCCCCGCCGGGCTCCTCCAGGAGTTTCCTCACCACCGAAAGCCGGAGA
>JAKALO010000186.1 GCA_021824125.1 Deltaproteobacteria bacterium
CGTACTCGATGGAGACCGGCATGTTGAACCAGTCGTTGTCGGGGTAGAGCTCCTGCTGCCACCCGTCGAGGTTCAGGACCTGCCGGAAATACCCCTTCCGGTACAGGAGGCCCACCCCCACCAGGGGCAGGCCGAGGTCCGACGCCGATTTCAGGTGGTCGCCCGACAGCACGCCAAGGCCGCCCGAGTAGATGGGGAGCCCCTCGTCGATCCCGTACTCGCAGGAGAAATAGGCGACGAGGAAATCCTTCTCCGCCCCGTGCGCCTCCTGGAACCACCCCGGGGCCTTCAGGTACCTCGTGAAGTTCTCGTGGACGCGCCTCAATGTCGCCACGAAGCTCTCGTCGCGGGCCGCGGCCTCCAGGTCGTCCTGGGTGAGCGAGCCGAGCATGAGGACCGGGTTCTGGTACGACTTCTCCCAGAGCGCCGGGTTCAGGCGGATGAACAGCTGGACGGCGTCCCAGTTCCAGGAGAACCAGAAATTTCTCGCAAGGTCCTCGAGGGGCTTCAGCGCCTCCGGGATGTTCGGATAGACGTGGAAATGCCTGACGCGCATGGGGACCGCCTCTCGCCAACCGGATTCGCGGTGCCGGGCGCCGCCCCGCCGTCGCGGCGCGAACACCCCGAATATCAATGAAACATCAGGAAGGGAAATTAGTCAATTTCGGAAGGGTGTCCCGCCCGGCACCGGGCCGGGCCCGCGGGTTGCCGCAAGGTTTCATGAGCCTCCGCTCTTGACGTAGTAGTAGTTCACGATGTCGCGCTTGGAAACCATCGCCACGATCGCGTCCGGCTTCCCGCGGTCCACCACGGGCAGCTCGTCCACCCCGATCGCCGCCATCTTGTCGAGGGCCTGCTGCAGCGTGTCGTCCCGGAAGATGCTCACCACGCCGCGGGTCGCCACGTCCTGCGCGATGATGACGTGGTCGACGTCGTTCTCGAAGAGAACCGAGCGGATGTCGTTGATGGAGACTATGCCGGTCATCCGGCCCTCCGCGTCGACGACGGGGAAATGGGATTCCCCCGAGCCGGACACCGTCCGGACGAGCTCCCCGAAAGGCATGGTTTCCGGGATGAGCGTGATCGGCTGGGGGTGCAAGGCTTCCTCGACCCTGATCCTTTCCAGCATCCCCCGGGCGAACTCGGTCAGGTGCGCGGGGGAGGCGAACCGGCTGATCTGCTGCTTCTCGTAGAGGCTCGTGTTCCTCAGCAGCAGGTACGAGATGGAAGAAACGACCATCAGGGGGACCAGGAGGGTGTAGCTCGCGCTCATTTCGCACGCCATGATGATCGAGGCGATGGGGACCTTGGCGACTCCCGCGAAGAACCCGCCCATGCCGACGAGGACGAACGAGTTGGGATTGATTACCCAGCCGGGGGCGACCTTGTGCCCGAGGAAGCCGAAGGCGCCGCCCAGCATGGCCCCGATGAACACCGACGGGCCGAAGACGCCCCCGCTTCCGCCGGAGCTGATGGTGCAGGAGGTGGCGGCTATCTTCAGGAAGACCAGGAGGAGCATCGTTCCCCAGAAGATCTTCCCTTCCAGCGCCATCTGGACCCAGCCGTACCCTCCGTCCGTTATCTGCGGGGCAAGGAACGCGATGGCGCCCAGCATCAGCCCGCCCAGTGCCGGTTTGAGCATTCTGTGGATCTTCAGACGATTGAAGAACCGGTCCCGCGCCCCGTAGAAGACGCGGACGTAGACGTACCCGACCAGGGCGCAGACGACCCCGAAGACCGCATAGGGAAGAAGCTCGGTGGGGAGGGAAAATTTCACGGGCCCCGGGAAAAAAAGGGCGCCTCCCTTGTAGAACTGTGTGTATACCGCGTACGCGATGATCGAAGATACGACGCAGGGGAGGATCGCTTCGTATTCGAATTCGGTCTCCCTGTAGAGCACTTCCGGAGCGAACAGCGCCGCCCCCAGGGGGGCCTGGAATATCGCCCCGATGCCTCCGGCCGCTCCCGCCAGGACGAGAATCCGCCGCTCGCGGGGCTTGAGCTTCAGGGCGGAGGCGAAGACGGAGCCGAAACCCGACCCGATCTGCGCGATCGGGCCTTCCTTCCCCGCCGAGCCGCCGCTTCCGATCGTCAGGGCGGAGGCGAGGATTTTCACGAACGGTACCCGCTTGCGGATTTTCCCGCCCCGCAGGTGAAACGATTCGATCATCGCGTCGGTCCCGTGCCCTTCCGCCTCGGGCGCGAAACGGTAGACGATCAGGCCGGAGACCAGGCCGCCCAGGGCGGGGATGACCAGGAACCAATAGGAGCGGACCGAAGCCATCGCCGCGACGACGGCCTCCTGCGCGCCCCTGCCCGGCTCCCCGTAGCCCGTGTACGGCCGGATCAGCAGTTCGATGGCGAATGCAAGCAAACGGTCGAAAAAGATGGCGCCGAGGCCGGCGATGATCCCGACGGCGACGCTCAGGAACATCAGCCGGTATTGCGAGGGCCAGACGGAAATCGCCCCGGATACCTTGTCCCTGGCCCAGGTTATGCGTTCCGTTCCCCAACGGACGAACGCCGGTCCTCCATTCCGACTCATTGAAACGCTCTTCTTTTTTGTTGGTCTCGATCAGGCAAATCGGTGCACGCGGCGCGGTCGGTTATGCGAAAAGGTCACGTCTGCCCTCGCATTGCGGTATCGTTGCGATGCCAACTATTGGCAGTATAAGGAAGTCGGACACCCCGCGCAACGGAAAGCACCGGTGAAAGCCACGCCTGTTCCTGGGCCCCTGGCGACTATCCACCAGTCAATCCGACGGAAAAAATTGAAAAGGGCTTGAAGCCTTCGCCTCAAGCCCTTGTATTTCCTGGTGGAGCTGATCGGGATCGAACCGACGGCCTCCTGAATGCCATTCAGGCGCTCTCCCAGCTGAGCTACAGCCCCACGCTTTTCAAGATTTAGAACATTAACCCAACCTCCTTAAAAAATCAACCGGACTTCCCGACGCGCGCGGGGAACGCTCACCTTCCCTTCTTCGAAAGCAGGAACACGGCGCTTTCCGCGAACAGGTTCGGGCGCACGCCCTGGAGGACACGGCCTCCACGGTCGGTGGAAAGGAAAATTCTCTTCTCCACCGTGATAGATCTCTCCCGGCAGTACTCCTCGAAATCCAGGATGGAGCAGAAGTGGATGTTGGGGGTGTCGTACCAATCGTAAGGCAGAAACTCGGTCTTGGGCATCCTCCCGTTGAACATAAGGTAGAGGCGCATCCGCCAGTAGGCGAAGTTGGGAAGGCCGACGACGCTCTTTCTCCCCACCCGCAGCATCTCCGAGATGACCACGTCGGGCTTCTTCGCCGCCTGTATCGTCTGGTTGAGGATTATGTAGTCGAATGAGCGGTCCGGGTAGTCGCGAAGCCCCTCGTCGATGTCTCCCTGGAGGACGGTCAGCCCCTTGGCTATGCAGGACCGTACCCCTTCCTCGGAAATCTCGATGCCGCGGCCGGTAACCCCCTTCTGCTGGACGAGCTTGGCCAGCAGGGACCCGTCGCCGCACCCAAGATCAAGGACCTTCGTCCCCTGCGGGATGAGGTCGAGGATGATGCGGTGGTCTATCCGCGCGCCTTCGGGCATCATGACCCCGACCCCGGACCGGCGATGCCGTGGCTGGCGGCCACGTTCTCCAGGAAGTTCCGGATGATCTTCAGCATATCCCCCTCGTCCATGAGGAACGCGTCGTGGCCGTACCGGGAGTCGATCTCGCAGTACGTGATGTCGACGCCGTTCACCATCAGCGCCTTCACGATCTCCTTGGACTGGTAGGGGGGGTATAGCCAGTCCGACTTGAACGAGATGACGAGGAACTTCGACTTCACCTTCTCCAGCGC
>JAKALO010000035.1 GCA_021824125.1 Deltaproteobacteria bacterium
TACACCGGCAGGGAGATGAAGGAGTCCCATCGACATCTCAACATCACCGAGAAGGAATGGCAGGCGATGGGGGCCGACTTCAAGAAGGTTTTAGACAAGTTCAAGGTCCCCGAGCAGGAACAGAAGGAGCTCTTCGCGATCGTGGAGACCACGAAAAAGGATATCGTTATTTCCCCGGTGGGGAAAAAGCAGTAACCCGGCAGACGCCGATCGGCGAAACCACCGAGGCGTCCGTCGCAAGTTGTATCTCTACGGGTTACAAAGGGGGTGCGGCTGTCGATCCCCTGGTTGCCGGGGGAGAGATCTAATACTGTTGCACTCGGGGAGCAATGAAATTCCGGGGCCCGGAGGGTTATCTACCTTCGGGCCGTTTCTTTTCAAGACCCCGCCGGGTCGAAATACCATCCAGGGAACCGCCGGCCCTTCCAGGAGCGGGCGGTTCATTTATCACACCCTTTGGACCCTCAGGCCGCAGGGGGCGATTTTCCCTCGAGTTCGGATGCGCGGAATTCCGCGCGGAGATTTTCGATCGCGTTCCAGTCGACGCCTGTCTCCGTCTTGAAGACCCGGATGCGCGGGTCGTTCCACAGGGAGTAGAAGTATTCGGTCGCCAAACGCACGGGGTCGCGGCCCCGCAGGTGGACCGCCGAGCCCGCACGGTAGTAGCGGGGATCGTCGACCCCGACGAGGAGGTCCTCGTCGCCGATGACGAGCGGCGAGAGATGGGGCAACCCTTCGGCACGCGCGAACGCCCTGACCTCGTACCCCTCGGCGCTCTGACGTTTCCCGACCAACTTCACCAGGGCTTCGAGTTTTTCCTCGTCGGGGATGTTGTAGATCTCGAAAACACGCCACATCCCCGGCCCGGTTGAGGCGACGCACCGGTCGATCGCGCCGTCGAATACCTCGAACACGGGATCGGGCTTGGACGGCTTCGCCAGCCGTTTTCCGCCGAAGCCGTGAAGTGCGGCGTGGAAGATCCGCCGCCGGCCCTGGGCGTCGGCGGAGGCCCGCGCGACGATCAACGGGACGGCCATGTAGACGGACTCGCGGGTCGGGTACACTTCGGCCCTGGCGCTCCGGAGGTTTTCGTGGATATCGTCAAGGACCTTCGCCCGTTCCGTAACGATATAGACGAGGATCGCGTACGACAGGATCAGGATCATCAAGGGTTCGAGGTGCTCGACACCGAAGACGTTCGTGAAGCGCTCCATCACCGCGATGGCGACACCCAATGTCGCGAAGATGATGAAAAACCAGTAACTGAAGAACCGTGCGGTGAGCATACGGAACTTCCGGTACTGGGTCTTGAAGGTCATTGTTCTCATGGAAATCCTCCTCTTCGGAAAAATGCGACGGTTTGCCCGTACCGTGCGATACGGACAACAATACCGTGCCGGCGAGTGGGCATCGGCAAGAATGGAAATTGGATTTGAACTAACGCAGCAAGGAATGTGCCTCGACCACCCCCCTGGGTCCGGGAGCGATCGTTTTTCTTACAATACCTTCAAGAGGGCCATAAGGCCCCGGAAACGTTCGGGAGATCACGGCTGCCATAAAGGAGGGCCGGAAGATGTAACAATCCGGAGGGGGGGCCATCACCAGGTGGTATTACGAATCTGAACTTATATCTCACAAAATTCGTTTGTCGAAAGAATGCAATACCCGGTGTTCCTTTCCGGTGATGGTAAGGTAACGACCGTTCTATTTGCGTCCACGACGGGGAACCAGATGTTACAGTTTGCGAACCGAAGAGAGTTTGTTAAACAATACCGGGCCTCGATGGTGTCGCGACTATGAATAAGCACCTTCTTCACCGGCTGGTGGAGAAGGTGCTTCTTTTTTGGGTTGGCCCCTTCGGCCATCATCGCCGTATGCCCGACAGGTCGTTCCGCCTGCCGGGTGGACACCGGGCGCTTCCAACGTGAAATTGTTGACAAGTAACACGTTATTTATTATCGTGCCATCATTTCGCGTGGAGGAGCTTCCTTGCCCAGTGGGAGACTGGCGACGCCGACGCGGACCGGCTCATCGGTCCCCGGGAAGTCAAGCACGGGACGTTTTCGGCCACGGCGGAGGGTGAACAGACCGCTATCCTGGAGACCGCTATCACCGAGCGGTTTAGCGTCGACGCCGGGGTCCGATGGGGGCTGAACGGCGAATCTCCGCACGTGACGTACCTGGTTGGATTCACGCTCCGGTTCCGTGGAGAACCTTCCGCCCAGCCCGCGGCAGCTCCGGCCGGCGATAAAAAGTAAGGAGGCACGACCATGCACATGGCGGACGCACTTCTCTCCCCCGCGGTGGGGGGTACGCTCTGGGCGGGAACGATCGGTACGATCGGTTACGCGTCGAACAAATTAAAGAAGCATCTCGACGACCGGAAAATCCCCCTGATGGGAGTGCTGGGCGCGTTCATCTTCGCGTCCCAGATGATCAACTTCACGATCCCCGGGACCGGCTCCAGCGGACACCTCGGAGGAGGGATGATACTGACGATCCTCCTCGGACCGCACGCCGCCTTCCTGGTATTGGCCTCGGTGCTGACGGTCCAGGCGCTCTTTTTTGCCGACGGCGGGCTGCTGGCGCTGGGGTGCAACATATGGAACCTCGGGATCTACCCGTGTTTCGTTGCATATCCGCTGATCTACAAGCCGCTGGCCGGGGACGGCCGAAGCCCCCGACGTATTCTTGTCGCATCGTTGGCGAGCGGGATCGTCGGACTCCAGATGGGCGCCTTCTCTGTCGTCCTCGAAACGCTCCTGTCGGGCAAGACCGAGCTCCCGTTCGGCACCTTCCTCCTCCTGATGCAGCCGATCCACGTGGCCATCGGGATCGTCGAGGGGTTTGTAACGGCGGGCGTGATTAATTTCGTCCTCGCGGTCCGTCCCGAGATCCTCGACGGTTCCGCTTCTTCCGCGCCGCTCGCGGCGGGGTTCTCACTCCGGAACGTCCTGATCGGTTTCATCGTCCTTGCGGTCGTGACCGGCGGAGCGTTGTCGTGGTTCGCGTCGACCCACCCCGACGGACTCGAATGGTCGATCGAACGGGTCACCGGAAAGGGGGAACTCCCCGAGCAGGAGCACGGCATCCCGGCGGTGCTGAAAGGCTTGCAGGAGAAAACCGCCTTGCTTCCCGATTACGGCTTCAAGCCGCCGGAGGGGAAATCCAAGGCGAAGGAAGAGACACCGGCCTGGCCGAACGTGGATGCCGGCACCTCGCTCTCGGGTCTGATCGGCGGCGGCCTGGTCCTCGCCACAGCTCTCGGAATCGGGTGGGCCATTCGAGCATTCCGCGGGAAAGCCTCCGGGTAACCGGACCTGCCGAATCCGGGCCTGTGCGGGAGGAAGGGCCCGAACGGACACTCCCGCACATGATTCCATTCGTCCCCCGGTAAGACTTTCGACCATTTTCCATCTCGCATCGCCCTGGTTCGTATTGGGGTGTTTCGGGGTGGCCCGGGTGGGTCGCACTACTGACATTCGTAGTGTGGCCAATTCGGTTATCACGCCCCGCGGCGCATTATTCCTTCTTGACGATGTGACGCATGATTCTATAATATGACGCTTTATTCATAATATGAACCGTATCTTCACATGTGGAGGACGGGCGATGGACGGCAGGGAGCTCCCAAGGCGGGAAAGGGAGAAATTGGCGCAACGGGGAGAGATGATGGCCACCGCGCTCGATCTCTTTTCGAAAAAGGGATATCGCAACGTTTCCATGCAGGAGATCGCGGAGAAGGCCGAGTTCGCCGTCGGAACGCTCTACAAGTTCTTCAGGAACAAGGAGGACCTCTACAAGGCCCTTCTCGGTGAGCAGGCCGATGCGTTCGACGAAGCGCTAAGGATCGCGATCGAGGGGCCCGGCCTGGAGATCGACAAGCTGCGCAACTACGTCAAGGCCAAGGGCCTGGTCTTCCGTTCCAACGTGTCGGTTATCCGTCTCTACTTGGCCGAGACCCAGGGAGCGAGCCTCGACATCAAGGCGGGACTCGATACCGAGATCCGTGAACGGTATGGGATATTCCTTAATAAACTCGCCTCCGTCTTTGAGAGCGGGATGAAACGGAAACGGTTCAGGAAAATCGCCGATCCGTTCTCCCTGGCCGTTGCCCTCGACAGCATCACCAGCGCATTTCTTCTTCTGTGGCTTGAAGAGCCCGAACGTCATCCATACCCGGAAGACCCGGACGCGATTTTGAACATTCTCTTCAAGGGACTGGTGGATCAGTGACCCGGACATATCGGAGGACTCGAATGAATCGGAATGGAACACGCAAAGAACCGCTGAAATTCATCCTGGCAGCGATGGTCCTGTCGGTCTTGCTTGCGACGGTGGGTTGCGGCAGCCGCAAACAGGCGCCGCCTCCGCCCTCCGTCCCGGAAGTGGCCGTGGTTACGGTCCGGCCGGAGCCGGTCGAGCTGACCACGGAATTGCCGGGGCGCACGTCCGCTTACCGCGTCGCGGAGATCCGGCCCCAGGTCAACGGCATCGTCCTGAAACGGATGTTCAATGAAGGGGACGAGGTAAAGGCCGGAGATGTGCTCTACCAGATCGATCCGGCCCCCTATCGATCGGCGCTCGCAAACGCCGAGGCAGCCCTTTCCAGGGCGGAAGCCAATCTGCCCGCGATCCGGTCGAGGGTCGGGCGGTACAAGGAACTGGTTCCCGACAAGGCGGTCAGCCAGCAGGACTACGAGGACGCCGCCGCCGCCTTGAAGCAGGCCGAGGCCGACGTCGAGGTTTGGAAGGCGGCGGTGGAGACCGCCCGCATCAACCTGGCGTACACACGGGTCACCGCGCCTATTCCCGGCCGCATCGGCAGGTCCAACGTCACGGAGGGCGCCCTGGCGACGGCGCACCAGCCCCTGGCGCTGGCGACCATCCAGCAGCTCGATCCCATCTACATGGACGTTCCCCAATCCACCGCCGAGCTGTTGCGATTGAAGGGCCGCCTGAAGACCGGACACCTCGATCGGAACGGAACGAACCAGAAGAAGGTACTGCTCGTCCTGGAGGACGGCACTACGTATTCGAAGGAAGGGACGCTACAGTTCCAGGACGTCACGGTGGACCCGACGACGGGATCCGTCATCCTGCGGGTCGTGTTCCCGAATCCGCAGGGGGATCTCCTGCCGGGAATGTTCGAACGGGCGGTTGTGAAGGAAGGCGTGAACCGGAGGGCCATCCTGATACCCCAGCAGTCCGTATCGCGCGACCGGAAAGGGGATCCGTCCGTCCTGATCGTGGACGCCGGTGACAAGGTGCAGCCCCGGATGATCGAAATCGACAGGGCCATCGGCGACAAGTGGCTCGTATCGTCGGGCCTTTCCGCCGGCGACCGGGTGATCGTGGAGGGGCTGCAGAGGGTACGCCCCGGCGCTTCCGTGAAGATCGTTCCTTTCGAAGCCGCGAAACCGAAGTAACGGAGGCGCGAGATGTTATCGAAATTCTTCCTGGATCGCCCGGTCTTCGCCTGGGTCATCGCCATCATAATCATGGTCGCGGGCGGCCTGGCGATCTACAACCTGCCCATATCGCAGTACCCCCCCATCGCCCCGCCGGCCATCGCCATCGCCTCCTTTTACCCGGGCGCCTCGGCGGAAACCGTCGAGGACAGCGTCACGCAGATCATCGAGCAGAAGATGACCGGATTCGACGACATGCTGTATCTCTCCGGCACGAGCGACTCCGCCGGCTCCTCACGCATCGAGTTGACGTTCAAGCCGGGAACCGATCCGGACCTGGCCTGGGCCAAGGTGCAGAACAAGCTCCAGCTCGCGATGGCCAGCCTCCCGGACGTGGTCCAGCGCTCGGGGGTCATGGTCAGCAAATCCACGCGGAATTACCTGATCATCGTGGGCCTGATCTCGGAAGACGGCAGCATGGACGGCAACGATCTCAGGGACTACTCCCAGTCGAACCTCGAAAAAGTCCTGGCGCGCGTTCCCGGGGTCGGCGAGGTCATGAATTTCGGCTCGCAGTATTCGATGCGCGTCTGGCTGAACCCCGGCAGGCTCACCGATTACAAGCTGACCGTGAGCGACGTGATGCGGGCGCTGCGCTCCTACAACGTGGAGGTCTCCGCCGGGCAGTTCGGCGGGACGCCGGCTGTGAAAGGCCAGCGCATGAACGTTTCCATCGTCGTCCAGAACCTGCTGAAGACGCCGGAGGAGTTCGCCTCCATCCCCATTCGCATCAATCCGGACGGCTCCGTGGTGCGGATCAGGGACGTGGGACGGACGGAACTGGGGACCGAGTCCTACGATATCCAGGCCTTCTACAACGGCAAGCCGTCCGCCGCGATGGCCATCCGCCAGGCGCCAGGCGCCAACGCGCTGGACACGGCCAACGCCGTCAGGGAAAAGCTGAAGGAGATGAGCCGGTACTTCCCGCCGGGGATGAAGGTCGTCTACCCCTATGACACGACGCCTTTCGTCCGGGTGGCCATCAACGAGGTGGTCAAGACCCTGTTCGAGGCCATCCTCCTGGTCTTCCTTGTCATGTACCTTTTCATGGGGAACATCCGGGCCACCCTGATCCCGACCATCGCGGTGCCGGTGGTCCTCCTGGGCACCTTCGCCGTGCTGGGCATGTTCGGGTTTTCCATCAACATGCTGACCATGTTCGCCATGGTGCTGGCCATCGGTCTCCTGGTGGACGACGCGATCGTGGTGGTGGAGAACGTGGAGCGGATCATGAGCGAGGAAGGGCTTTCGCCCAGGGAAGCCACCGCCAAGTCGATGGGCCAGATCACCAGCGCCCTGATCGGCATCGGCCTGGTGCTCTCGGCCGTCTTCGGGCCGATGGCGTTCTTCGGCGGTTCGACAGGCGTCATTTACCGCCAGTTTTCCGTAACCATCATCGCCTCCATGCTCCTTTCGGTGGTCGTGGCGTTGATCCTCACCCCGGTCCTGTGCGCGTCGCTCCTGAAGCCGGTACCCAAGGGACACGAGCCGGCGGAAACCAGGCTTTCCTTCCTGCGACCGTTCTTCCGCTGGTTCGACAAGGGTTTTTTCTGGATCAGGGACCGGTACGTGGGAGTCGTCGGACACTCTCTTTCCAGGAAGGTGCGCTACCTGGCGGTCTACGTTCTGCTGGTCGGCGCGGTCGGCTTCCTGTTGATGCGATTGCCCACCGCCTATCTTCCCGACGAGGACCAGGGGATCCTTCTCTCGCAGATCCTCCTGCCGACGGGCAGCACCCTGGACCAGACGCAGGCGGTAGCGGATGAGGTCCAGCGGCACTTCCTGGAGAACGAAAAGGAAACGGTGGATTCCTGCTTTACGATTTCCGGGATCGGGTTCTCCGGGAGGGCGCAGAACAACGGCATGGTGTTCGTCAAGCTGAAGGAGTGGAACCTGCGGGAGCGGCCGGGCCTGAGGGTGCAGGCCGTTGCCGGAAGGGCGATGGCGGCTTTTTCCAAATTCCGGAAGGCGATGGTCTTCGCCTTTCCGCCGCCCGCCGTCGTCGAGCTGGGAAATGCCCGGGGCATAGATTTCCAGTTGGTGGACCGTGGAGGCCTCGGTCACGACGCCCTGATGAACGCCCGCAACCAGCTTCTCGGCATGGCGGCGCAGGACCCGAGGTTGACGAAGGTACGGCCCAACGGCATGGAAGACGTGCCCGAATTCCGTGTCGACGTGGACTGGGAGAGGGCGGGCGCCCTCGGTGTGCCCATAGCCTCCATCCACGAAACGATCGCGGCGGCATTCGGCAGTTCCTACGTCAACGACTTCATCCAGTCGGGGCGCGTCAAGCGGGTGTACCTCCAGGCCGATGCCCCGTACCGCATGCTGCCGAAGGACATGGAAAGACTCTACGTGCGTAGTGTTGCGGGGACGATGGTGCCTTTCTCCTCGTTCGCCTCCACCCGCTGGGCGACCGGTTCCCCCCGGCTGGAGCGTTTCAACGGGTTCCCGTCCATGAGCATCTGGGGGGAATCGGCGCCGGGAAGGAGCTCCGGCGAGGCGATGGGGGCCATGGAGGAGATAACCGCGAAGCTGCCCAAGGGGATCGGCTTCGACTGGGCCGGACTATCCTTCCAGGAGCGGATGACGACGGCCCAGGGACCGATCCTTTACGCTTTCTCCATCCTGGTGATCTTCCTTTGCGTGGCGGCCTTGTACGAATCCTGGACCATACCCTTCGTCAACCTGTTGATGCTGCCGCTGGGGGTGTTCGGGGCGGTGCTGGCGACCACGTCGCGGGGATTCCCGAACGACGTCTATTTCCAGATCGGATTCCTGACGACGCTGGGGCTTTCGACGAAGAACGCCATCCTGATCATCCAGTTCATCAAGGAACAGATGCGGCACGGGGGGGAACTGACCGAGGCCACGATAGCGGCCGTCAGGATACGTTTCCGCCCGGTTATCATGACGTCGCTGGCGTTTTTCTTCGGCACGCTGCCGCTGGCCATCGCCACCGGCGCCGGCGCCGGCGCCATGAACGCCATCGGGACCGCCGTCACCGGGGGGATGCTCTCGGCCACGTTCATCGACCTGGTCTTCATCCCGCTGTTCTTCGTCGTCATCTCCCGGACGTTCGCGAAAAAGCGGCCCGGGCTCCCTCCCGCGCAATCCTCCGCTTCCACCGACGCCCCGGAGGTGAGCTGACATGAAAAGGATGAAGACGGTCCTGTGCCTCTGCCTGGGAGTGCTTCTTTCCCTGGGCGGTTGCTCCATGGCCCCGAAATACGCGAGGCCCGAAGCCCCGGTTCCCGCCGCCTGGCCGAGCGGTCCCGCCTACGACAACGCACAGGTCCTGACCGGCGCACCGGCGGCGGCCGGGCTCGAGTGGCGGGAGTTCTTCACCGACGAACGGCTTCGGAAGGTCATCGAAACGGCCTTGAACAACAACCGCGATCTCCGGCTCGCCGCCCTGAACGTGGAAAGGGCGCGCGCGTTGTACGGCATTCAACGAGCCGAGCTGTTGCCATCGGTCAACGCGGTCGGCGGCGGCGGCAAACAGCGCCTTTCCTCCGACCTGCTCTCGCCCGGCGATCCGCGGACAAGGGAGCAATACAGTCTTGATCTGGGAATCGCTTCCTGGGAGATCGATTTCTTCGGCCGCATCCGCAGCCTGAAAGACCAGGCCCTGGAAGAGTACCTGGCCACGGACGAGGCGCGGCGCGGCGCCCGGATCGCGCTGGTCTCCGAGGTAGCAAGGGTTTACCTGGTCCTGGGCGCGGACCGGGAGAAACTCAAGCTGGCCCAGGCGACCCTGGACACCCAGCAGGCCGCATACGACCTTACCCGGAAGCGTTACGACGCCGGCCTCGCGACCGAACTGGATCTGCGTCGGGCGCAAACCCCGGTGGACGCGGCCCGTGGAGACGTCGCCCGCTTCACCCAGCTGGCGGCGCAGGATCAAAACGCATTGGACCTGCTGGCCGGATCGAAGGTTGCGGAAGATGTCCTGCCGGTCGACCTTGGCGGCATATCCCCATCCCGGGAAATATCCCCGGGCCTGTCCTCCGAGGCGCTCCTTGGCCGGCCGGACATAATGGCGGCGGAACATCGGCTCAAGGGGGCGTACGCCTTTATAGGCGCTGCCAGGGCCGCCTTCTTTCCCCGCATCGCGCTGACCACCTCGATCGGAACCGCAAGCGACGAGCTCTCCGGCCTCTTCCGTTCCGGGACGGACACCTGGAACTTCGCGCCGCGCGTCGTCATGCCGATCTTCGACGCCCGCGTCCAGGCCGCGTATCGGGTCAGCAAGGCCGATCGGGAAATCATCCTGACCCAGTATGAGAAGACGGTACAGTCGGCCTTCCGGGAGGTGGCGGACTCCCTTGCGGTGCAGGGCACCATGGACCTGCAGGTCGCGGCGCAGCAATCCCTTGTGGCCGCCGTTGCGGAAACATATCGTCTGGCCGAAAAACGCTATACTAAAGGGGTCGACAGCTACCTCGGCGTCCTCGACGCGCAACGCTCGCTCTATGCGGCGCAGCAGGGCCTGATCTCCGTCCGCCTCGCGAAGCTTTCCAACCAGGTGAGGCTCTACGCCGTGATGGGTGGTGGGTCCCGGTAGACCGGAACGACGGATTCGCCGGCCTCGACGACAACGCGGGCTAGCCCGCCCGGAGGAGGTAAAGGATCTTCATGGAAGGCAGGAAAAGGAGTTCGACGGCTCTAAGCGCCCGCACGATACGCTTCGCCGTGGCGCGGACCGACCTGGGATGGGTTCTTGTCGGGGCGACGGAGCGGGGCGTATGCGCCATCGACCTCGGCGATTCCAGGGAGGCGTTGGTCGGAAAATTGCGGACACGGTTAAAGGGGGCGAAGCTTCAAGACGGGGATCCGGAATCGATCCGTCGGGTCGGGCAGGTTGCGAGGTGGATCGAGTTCCCCCGACCCGGCCTGGACCTCCCCCTGGACATCCGCGGCACCGACTTCCAGCGGAGGGTCTGGGAAGAGCTTCGCCGGATTCCCGCAGGCAGGACGGCGAGTTACGCGGAGGTGGCACGCCGGATAGGGAAGCCCGGCTCGGCTCGGGCGGTGGGCCGGGCATGCGCATCCAATCCTCTTCCCCTGGCCATTCCCTGTCACAGGGTGGTGCGGAGCGACGGGGATCCGGGCGGATACGGCTGTGGTATCGGGAGAAAACGCGCCCTGCTCGAGAGAGAGGCCGTCGGGCGTGCCGTTCGGGTGTCGGGGATAAAAACCAATTGAAAAAACACTCCTGGAAAATCCTCCTGGTCCTGGCCCTCGTCGGCACCTCGGTTTCCTGGTATCTGGTCCACTATGCGATCTTCCGGGACTCCCGCCACATCTTCCTCTACCTGATCGGGGACATTGCTTTCCTCCCCGTCCAGGTCCTTTTCGTGACCCTGATCGTGGATCGCCTGCTGAACCGGCGGGAGAAAATGGCCATGCTCAAGAAAATGAACATGGTCATCGGGGTCTTCTTCACGGAAATTGGAAGGTCCCTGCTCGAAACGTTCAAGGGATTCGACTCGAAGGCGGCCGAACTCGGGAAAGGACTCCTCATCGAAGCGACGTGGACGAAACGGGAGTATTCCGAAGCCACCGCAAGGTGCCGTGCCCATGAATCGGGGATCTTGCTGCGGACCGGAGACCTGGAAAAACTGCGGAACTTCTACTTGGGGAAGAGGGATTTCCTGGTGTCGCTGATGGAGAATCCCAACCTCCTGGAGCACCAGTCCTTCACCGACCTGCTCTGGGCCGTTTTCCACCTCCTGGAGGAGCTGGCCGTCCGGGAGGATGTCGGTCACCTTCCCGAAGCGGACATGCGGCATATCGTCGGGGATATCAACAGGGTATATGCACTCCTTCTCGTCGAGTGGCTGGCGTATCTCGCACACCTGAAGGCGGACTACCCGTACCTTTTTTCCCTGGCCCTCCGCATGAATCCGTTCGACCCGGACGCCTTGCCGGAGATCCGCTGAATCGCACTACCGGTTGCAGTTGACGGCTGCCCGACGGAAACCCTGAATCCCCGCTGTTGAAGCGGAGCGGTATGCGCGGAGACAATCAGAAACCGTGCGCCTATGGTCGTTCCATCCGAAATATCTGGACTCCAAAGGACTCGTGGCTCTTTGGCGTGAAGCCCTGTTGGCTCAAGCGGTTCTCAGGGGACGGACGAAGGCATACGCACGACATCCGCAACTGATCCGATTCCGGCAAACGCCGACGCCGGGAGGAAGCATCGCGGCATACTTGGAAATAGTGCATGCGGAAGGGTGTCGCCGCGGGTTCAAATTCGACATTGGCAGGATTGCACGGAGTGGATGTGTCGAGGGCATGACCGTAACGCGGGGACAGCTCCACTACGAATGGGATCACTTCATGACGAAATTGCTGAAGCGGGATCCCCGAAGAGCCATCGATTTACGGTCGGTTCGAAAGATAGACCCGCATCCTCTTCTAACGGTCGTTCAAGGCGGCGTGGAGGACTGGGAAAAAAGGTAAGATACCGCCTAACCTCCGGCTGGGGCTTGCGGATCGGCTGCCGGTGGGGAAAGGATTCAGTCGCGAGGGACGGTCAGCCTCCCGAACGTCTCTTCGAGGAATCGCCTCCGGAAGGAGAAGATCCCGGCAAGCTGCCGTCGGACGATTCCTCCACCGATCAATCTTCCCGCCGGGCCGAAGGGGAGGGCGTAGTGGACGAGGTCTTCCACCGCGGTCCCTCCTTCGACCTCGCGGAAGTGGTGCTGGTGATGCCAGAACCGGTACGGGCCGAAGCGCTGTTCGTCCACGAACAGCCGGGGTTCCAGCACGTGCGTGATTTCGGTTACCCAGCGAAGCGGGATTCCGGGAAAAACCCGGATCGTGTACGTCACGAGCATCCCGGGGTGCATGCGCGAAGGGATGCCGGAAGTGATTTCGATTCCCAGGGAGGGCGGGGTGATCCGTTCGAGGTTCCGTGGATCCGAGAAAAAATTCCAGGCCTCCGAAACGGAAACCGGGAGATGGCACAGGGTATGGATTTTCTCCAGTTTCATACCGGGGCTTCACCGGCCTCCTCGACGGGTGATCGGCTTCTCCCGGCGACATGCCCACTCGGGATCGCCCGGAATGATTTTCGCCTCGTCCGGCACGCCGGTTCCCTCGGCCTCGCCCGCTTCCGACGGAAGGGGTTGCCTGCCCGGAATCGCGGCGCGTATGGCGCTGCGGCAATCGAGGAGCTCGACGGGGACGAGCCGCCGGATCCGGTCGTCGCCGCAGACGAGACGGCTGCTCAACCCTTCCGCCAAAGGCCTGGCCAGGGACGCCGGGGCGGGGGTCACCAGGTCGATCCAGTAGGAACTCAAACGGGGGCTTAGGACCGGGACCGGGATGATCCACCGCTTCCGGAGCCCCGCCTCCTCCGCGTAGAGGTCCATGAGGCGCCTGTAGGTGATCACCTCAGGGCCCCCGATGTCGAAGGTCCCGCCCGCCGTCGCGGGGACTTCGAGGACCCCGGCGAGGTAGTCGAGGACGTTGCGGATCGCGATCGGCTGGGATTCCGTTCCGACCCAACGGGGCGTGATCATCACGGGAAGCCGGTCGACGAGATAATGCAGGATTTCATATGAACCGCTTCCCCCGCCGATGACCATCGCGGCCCGAAGCGTGGTTACCGGGACCTTCCCGCCCGCGAGGATCTCTCCCACTTCGATCCGGGACCGCAGGTGCTCGCTGATTCCCGCGTCGGGATCCCCCAGTCCCCCGAGGTAGATGATCCGATCCACGTGTTCCAACTCGGCCGCCCGGGCCATGTTTCGCGCCCCTTCCCGGTCGGCATGCGAGAAATCGTGCTGTCCGGGATCCATCGAGTGGACGAGGTAGTAGACGGCGGAACACCCCGCACAGGCTCCCCGGAGCGAGGACAGGTCCAGGACATCGCAGGTGGCGAGTTCGACGGCGGGGTCCCGGGAAAAGGGTCGGGCTAAAAGCTTTTCCTTGCTTCGCCCTGCGGCGCGGACGGGAATCCCGCGGCTCCGCAGGCGGGCGACGAGACGGGCTCCCACGTAGCCGGTCGCTCCGGTGACGAGAACGGGTTTCCTCCCCTGGTTACACATGGTTCCGGAGCATCAGCTCGACAGGGTGGGGGTTGAGGAATACCTGCCGCTTCAGGTAGGCCACGTCGTATTTGCGGACATGGTGCAGGATCAGCGTTACGGGCACTACCAGCGGGATCAGGCGAATCCTGTACCGGCCGATCACCTCGAGCAGTTCCTGCTTTTCGTCGGATGTCAGGAACTGCCGGAAGTGCCCCATCATGTGCATGAGCACATCGGCGCATTTGGCGGGAGTGGTCCGGAGCCGCAGCGCCTCCATGAGAAGGTGCAGGTAGCAACTGTAAAGCTCTTCGAGGGGGAGTTCCTTCGCCCGGGCAACCAGTTTGCCCATTTCGGCGTACCTGCTTCTCCCGTGCGTGAGGATGAGGAGTTTGTGGTCGGTATGGAATTCCACGAGATTCCCCCGGGATTTGCCCTGCCGGATCCGGTCGCGCAGCCGTCGCAGGGTGAACACCCGCTCGACGAACATTTCCCGCAAGACCGGGTCCTGGAGCCGGCCTTCCTCTTCCACGGGGATCAGCGGGAAACGGTCCATGAAGGCCTTGGTGAACATCCCGGCTCCGACTTTCGCCGGAATTCCTCCTTCCCCGTAGACCTTCACGCGCTCCATCCCCGAGCTCGGAGAGTCTTTTTTGCAAATATAGCCGCACAGGTCCAGCCCCTCGAGGTCCTGCAATTTCCCGCGAATCCAGCCCTGCATTTTTCCGGTGTGATCCACGCCGGTTTTCGAGGTGACCAGGCGCGGATCGGCGGAATCCCCCGCAAGGCGCATCGCCTCCCGGGGAGTCGGGAGCCCGCATTCCACCTCGGGGCAGACCGGGACAAACTCGACGAACCGCCCGAGGGTTTCCACGAGGAACGGATCGCGCTTGTGGCCGCCGTCGTACCGGACCTTTTCGCCCAGCAGGCAGGAGCTGACGAGGATCCGGATCGGTCCGTCCGGCAAATCTGTTTTGGTCATCGCGATTCCGACATTAAGGAATTTGAATCCAATAGCCCAATACCAATGATTTCCAGGTTCTCGGTCTTTTGTCCATATAGTTTAAACGCTCACCGAGGTGCAAAAGGTTCATGGATATGGGAATAATGAATTGGAATATCTTCTGACAATCGGGGGAAGGGGGGCCTGCAATGAAGCAAAGTCCTTTGGGTAAAAGCGATCTCCTGGTGTCCAGGGTGGGCCTGGGTTGCATGGGGATGTCGGAATTCTACGGCCCGGGAGACGAGCGGGAATCGATCCGTACGATCCACCGCGCCCTGGACCTGGGGATGAATTTCCTCGACACGGCGGATATCTACGGCATTGGCCGCAACGAGGAACTCGTCGGGAAGGCGATCCGTGACCGCCGGGGCAAGGCGGTGCTTGCGACGAAATTCGGCAACGTAAGGGGAGCGGACGGAAGCTGGCTGGGCGTCGACGGGAAGCCCGAATACGTACGCTCCTGCTGCGAAGCCAGCCTGCGCCGCCTCGGAGTGGACGTTATCGACCTTTATTACCAGCACCGGGTCGACCCGGCAACTCCCATAGAAGAGACGGTCGGGGCCATGGCGGACCTCGTCCGGCAAGGGAAGGTCCGGTACCTGGGATTGTCCGAAGCGGCGCCCGCGACGATCCGCAAAGCCTGCGCGGTCCACCCGATCGCTGCGTTGCAGACGGAATACTCTCTCTGGACGCGCGACCCCGAGGACGAGGTGATCCCGACGTGCCGGGAGTTCGGTGTCGGGTTCGTAGCCTACAGCCCGCTGGGCAGGGGGATCTTCGGGGGCCGGATCAAGAGCCTGAACGACCTTGACCAAGCGGACTATCGGCGCAACTCCCCGCGCTTCATGGGGGAGAACCTTGCCCACAACCTTTCCCTCGTGAAACGCCTCGAGGAGATCGCGGCGGAAAAGAAGTGCCGCCCCTCCCAACTGGCGCTGGCGTGGCTTCTCGCCCGCGGACAGGATGTCGTTCCCATTCCGGGAACCCGGCGGGTGGAGCGCCTGGAGGAAAACGCGGGGGCCCTGGAGATCGCCATGGAACCTGCGGACCTTGCCCGTCTCGACGCGGCGTTTCCTCCCGGGGCCGCCAGGGGAACGCGCTACCACGAGCAGGCGATGAAGGCTTTGAACCGGTAGAAGAACCGGCTATTCCCGGAGGAACTTGGCCTCGAGGAAATCGGAAATCACCGACGCGTCGTCGAGATCCAGCACCGGCACGTCGAGGGCGAGCGGCTCGTCGCTGGCGACCGCCAGGAGCGTCGGGTCGTTTTCCTCCCCCCGGCAGAGGAGCTTGGTTCCCACCTCCTTCCGGTGAATCTCGATTTTCGGCAGGCCGCTTTTCTTGAACCCTTCCACCAGCACGACATCGACGTCGGAAAAGTAGACGGGGAGGAGCTCCTCGGGCAGGGGCGACCTTGCGTGGTTCTTCACGAGGGCGAGTTTTTCCGGGGAGATGACGAGCGTCGTGTCGGCCCCGGCGGCGGCCATCCGGTAGCTGTCCTTCCCCGGGTGGTCGATGTCGATCCGGCAGGAGGCGTGCTTCAGGGCCCCGACCCGGTACCCGCGGCGTTTCAGCTCCGCGATGACCTTCTCCACAAGGGTCGTTTTCCCGGTGCCGGACCTGGCGATGAACGAGACGGCCTTCATCCGGGGGTCAGGGGACTTTCGGGTACTTCAGGGGGAGTTCCTCGCCGGAGAGCGCTTCGACAAGAAACGCCTTCAGGGCGATCTTCTCCTCGGCGGTCAGGGCGAGCGGGGTGAGCGCGGCGTTCCCGGGTCCGCCGCCTCGGGCGAAGAATTCGATCACCTCCTCCAGTGACTTCAACCCACCGTTGTGCATGTATGGCGCGGTCTTCGCGATCTCTCTCAGGGTAGGCGTGCGGAACGCCTTCCGGTCCTTTCCGTCCCCGGTGACGAGGTGCCTCCCGGGGTCTTCCGAGAGATTCCTGTAATCCCCGAAGCCGGAGATCTTCGCGACGAACCTTCGCGTTGCCGTGATGCGGGGGTCTGCCTGGTGCTCCGGGTTCTCGGGGACGTTCAAGGCATGAAACCGGTCGTCGGCCAGGTTGGCGCCGAAGTGGCAGTCCGCGCACTTCCCTTTCCCCGCGAAGACCGCGTAGCCCTTCCTGGCGGCCTCGGAGAGAACAGCGTTGTCACCCGCAAGGTACCGGTCCAGCGGCGCGTTGACCGAGACGAGCGTCCGTTCGAACGCCGCGATCGCCATCGCGATCCTCTCCCGGGTGATCTTGCCTCCGAAGACCTTCCGGAACGCCGCCTCGTACTCAGGGACGACCCGGAGTTTCTCTTCCAGGAAGTCGAGGTTCAGGTTCATCTCGAACGGGGACATCACCGGGAAAAGCGCCTGTTCCTCAAGGTTCTCCGCTCGCCCGTCCAGGAACAGGGTCTTGTAGTAGGCAACATTGATGAGAGTCGGCGTGTTCCGCCAGTTCCTCGTCGTGGGGTAGCTCAAGGAAAGTTCCTGCCCGTCGGCGTACGCCTGGTCGGGGATGTGGCAAGTGGCGCAGCTCATGGTCCCGTCGCCGGAGAGACGCCGGTCGAAGAAGAGCGTTTTCCCCAGCTCGATCTTATCCGGGGTCTGCGGGTTCCGTTCAGGTATGGGTGCCGGCGGGAGAAGCAAAAGGCGCCCCCCGAGGGCGGGGAGCGCCAGGAGCATGGTCGTCGCGGCGATAACGGCTGAGAGGAAAGACCCGCGCGAGCGGTTATTTCGCGGCCGCAATCTCTTCCTCGACGATCTTTTTCAGGTATTCATAGGGCCTGTCCCCGACGACCTTCCTCCCGTTGAAGAAGAAGGTAGGGGTGTTGTAGAGGTCCAGGGACACGGCAAGCCGCTTGTCCCGCTCTATGAC
>JAKALO010000187.1 GCA_021824125.1 Deltaproteobacteria bacterium
TTCCGATCTAAACTCCTCCGCATCCCGGTAACGATCGCGCCGGTCGGCGGACAGCCCTTTCCGGACGACTTCGGACACCTGGGAGGGCAGGGCGTCCAATTCGGCACTGCTCCCGTCGTATTCTCTCAGCCGGGCAAGCGTTTCCTCCTCCGACGCTCCCTCGAACACCCGGCGTGGGAGAACGATTTCCGCCGAAACGACCGCGGCGGCGAAGAGGTCGGATCCCATGTCGGCCTCTTCCCCCCGCGCCTGCTCGGGCGACAGGTACGCGTGCTTCCCTCCCCTGCCGCTCGTGGGGCCCGCCTGCCGATGCGCTCCGCGGGAGATTCCGAAATCGGTGATTTTCACCACCCCGCCCCGGGATAACAGGATGTTCGATGGACTGATGTCGCCGTGGACGATTCCCTTCGAGTGAAGGTGGCCGATGCCCGAAAGGATGCCCTCCACCCAGTATCTCCAGACCGGCAAGGGAACCGGCGTTCCGCACAGGCGAGCCCGGGATACCGCCTGTGCCAGGTTCCACCCGTCGATGAATTCCATGGCAAGGAAAAAGGAATCCCCCTCTCTTCCGAAGTCGAACACCTGGACGAGGTTGGGATGGACAAGCTTCGCTGCCATCCTCGCCTCCCCGACGAAAAGATCCCGGAAGCGGGGTTCCGATGAGAACCGGGGGAGAATTATCTTTACGGCGAACTTTTTCTCGAAACCCTCCTCACCCCGGAAACGGCAAAGAAATACCTCCGCCATCCCTCCGGAGGCGATCTTTCGGATGACGGAATACTTTCCTATCCGGTCGGGCGGCACCTGCGCCACCCTATCTCCTGCCGCTCTCGCCGGCGATCCCCAGCTGCTTCATCTTCCGGTGGATGCTCGTCCGGTCGAGTCCCAGCTTCTCGGCGGTGCGGCTGATGTTGTAGTCGTTCTCACGCAGCTTGCGCTCCAGGTACGCCTTCTCGAAGGCGAGCGTAGCCTCGCGGAAATCCTCCGCGCCGAGGGCCTGTTCCAGGGGCGCTCCCCCCTGGGGCTGGTCGGCGACCAGCACCCGGCGGACGGCCTCCTCCTCGATCCTCTGCCCCATCGAGAGGATCACGAGGCGCTCCACCACGTTGCGCAGCTCGCGGACGTTCCCCGGCCATGGGTGGGCCATCAGCCGCCGCATACCCTCCGGGGAGAACTCCTTCCTCTCCTTCCCCTGCTCCTGGCAGACCTCCCGGACGAAGTGGTCGGCGATCGACGGGATGTCCTCGCCGTGGTCCCGCAGGGAGGGGACGCAGACCGGGAATACGTTCAGCCTGAAGTAGAGGTCCTCGCGGAAACGGCCGGCCGCGACCTCCGCCTGGAGGTTGCGGTTGGTGGCCGCTATGATGCGGACGTCGGCCCTGATCGGCTCCCCGCCGCCGATCCGCTCGAACGACCTTTCCTCCAGCACCCGCAATATCTTCGACTGCGTCCGCAGGCTCATGTCCCCGATCTCGTCGAGGAAAAGCGTCCCCCCGTCGGCCATCTCGAACCTGCCGCGGCGCCTTCCGGTCGCCCCGGTGAACGCCCCGCGCTCGTGCCCGAACAGCTCCGACTCGATAAGCTCCTCGGGGATGGCGGCGCAGTTCACCGCGACGAAGGGCTTGTCCGCCCTGCGGCTGTGGCGGTGGATCTCCCGGGCGACGATCTCCTTCCCGGATCCGTTCTCCCCGCTTACGAGGATCGAGGCGTTCGTGGGGCCGGCGGCGGCGATCTCCGCGCGCAGCGTCCGCATCGCTTCCGAGTCTCCCACCAGCCGGTACTTCCGCTCCACGCGTTCCTTAAGCTCTACGTTCTCCGACCGCAGGATCTCGCGCTCGATGGCGCGCGTCAGCGTGATCAGCAGCTTGCCGAGCGAGATGGGCTTCTCTATGAAGTCGAACGCCCCGCTTTTCACCGCCGCTACCGCCATGTCGATCGTCCCGTGCCCCGAGATCATTATGACGGGCAGGAGCGGGAACATCTCCCGGATCCGGCGCAGCGCCTCCAGGCCGTCCATGCCCGGAAGCCAGACGTCGAGCAGGACGGCGTCCGGGAGCGACCGGGACAGCGCTTCCAGCGCTCGCTCCCCGTCTTCCACCGCCGTAACCCGGTACCCCTCGTCCGAAAGAACGCCCTGGAGGGTTTTACGGATGTTGACCTCGTCGTCCACGACGAGCACGGAATACGCCATCTCCGCCCTTACCCCTTTCCTTTCGGGCCCGCCGGGAATTCGATCTCGAAGACCGCCCCGCAAGGCGCGTTGTCGCGGACCCGGACGGTCCCCCCGTGGTCGCTCGCGATCGCGCTCACGATCGCGAGGCCAAGCCCCGTCCCGCCTTCCTTGCGCGAGAAATACGGCTCGAAGAGCCGGTCCCGGTCCTCGGCGGGAATCCCCGGCCCGTCGTCGGATACGGAGATCCGGGCCAGCCCCAGGTCCGGCTCGCAGGCGCAGCCGACCTTCACCGTCCCTTTCCCGTCCAGCGCGGCCGCCGCATTCTCGAGCAGGTTCGTCACGGCCCGCCGGATCTGGAACGGGTCGAACCACGCTTCCTGGACCTCGCCCCGCTCCAGGCCCCAGGCGATCCCGGGATGCGCGGACCTGTACGTCTCGACGATCGACTGCACCTCCTCGGCCAGGTTTCCCTCCTTGAACACCGGGGCCGGCATCCGCGCGAACCTGTTGAACTCGTCCACGAGGTCCTTGAGGGTCCTCACCTCGGAGAGGATCGTCTGCGTGCACTCGGCGAAAGCCGGGTCCTCCGAGTGAATGGAGGAATATTTCTTCTGCATCCGCTCGGTCGAGAGCTGGATCGGCGTCAGCGGGTTCCGGATCTCGTGGGCGATCCGGCGCGCCACTTCCCTCCACGCCAGCACTTTCTGGAGCCGCATCGCCTGGGAGAGGTCGTCGAACGCCACCACCAGCCCCATGTACCCTCCCGCGTCGTCGTGCAGCGCGGTGACGCTTACCCGGAGCGATATCTTCTTCCCGCCGACCGGGAGCTCCACCTGCCGCTCCACCTGTCCGCCCTGCGCCGCCCCGATTTCACGGGAAAGGCCGCGGATGGCCTCGAAGTGCTCCTCCCGGATGACCTCCTTGTACGGCTTTCCGAGCACCTTTTCGGTCTTTATCGCCAGCATCCGCTCCGCGACCTTGTTGATCATCGCGATGCGGCTGTGACGGTCGATGACGATGACCCCGGTGGATATGTTGGTCAGGATCGTCTCGATGAACTGGGTCCGCCTCCGGAGCTCGTCGAACATGGTCGACAGGGAGAGGTTGGCCTCCTCGAGGCTCCGCTTCATCTCCTTCAGGTCGGCGGTCATCCGGTTGAAGGAGGACACCAGGTGCCCGAACTCGTCGTTGGAAACGTACTCGAGGCGGACGTCGAGGTCCCCGCCGGCCACCTTCTCCGTCCCCTCCGCCAGCAGCTGGACCGGCACGGTGATCTGGCGGGCAAGGTAGATGCCCATCCACGACGCGGCGAATACGATCAGCAGGGTGATGAGGACCAGCACGGCGACGTAGCTGGCCCGGATGGGGTCGTCGAGCAGCCGGACCTGGTGATACTCGTCGTATGCCTTGGCGATTTCCCCGATGACCCTGGTCTCTTCGGGTGAGAGCGTCTTCAGCGCGACGATCACGCGCCCGTCCCCGGTCTTCCGGGCAGCGGAGGCGTAACTGTCGCCGACCAGGGTCGTGGAACCTCCCTCCCGGTCGCCTAAGTGCATCCCTTTCAGGCGCGACAGGATCTCGGTCCTGACCTTGGCCGGAACGTTTCCGCTCAACGCAACGAGATCGG
>JAKALO010000188.1 GCA_021824125.1 Deltaproteobacteria bacterium
GTTCGCGGACGCGACGTACCGGGAGCTGGCCGGGGAGCGCGTGCAGGCTCTTCGGGAGCAGGAGGTGCGGCTCGGGTTGGACGACATCGCGGTCTACCGGGAGTTCGCGGTCTGGGTGAACCGGATCCGGGAGGACGTGGTCGGCTTCATCAGGGACCAGGTGGCCCGGGGGAAAAAGGTTTACGTCTACGGAGCCTCGACCAAGGGGAACACGTTGCTCCAGTACTTCGGCCTCGACCGGACCCTGATTACCGCCGCCGCCGAGCGAAACCAGGACAAGTGGGGTAAGGAAACGGTGGGGACGCGCATCCCCATCGTGTCGGAGGAGGAGGCGCGGGCAGCGAAGCCCGACTACTTCCTCGTCCTCCCATGGCACTTCCTCGAGGAGTTCCGGCTGCGGGAGAAGGCGTACCTGCTCTCGGGAGGAAAGTTCATCGTACCGATGCCGCACTTCACATTGATCTGACCGTCGTGCATCCCTGATTCGTGGGGCGTTTGCCCATCATGTTTTCCCTGCTTTTCGCGAGCTCGTAAATAGGCATGATCTTATGCTTCCTGAATGTCTTGAAATACCACAGCATGTACGAGTTCAGCGCCTGCTGCGGCAGCAGCGAGATGGCCAGGGCGGCCAGTTTCCACGGCCTCGATGCGTTGCTGGGCGCGACGATCTTTTCGTACATTTCCCGTGAGTAGGAACCGAGCGCCCGGTAGAGCCTGAGGGTTTTCAGCCTCCTCCATGGTTCCGGTTTCACCCGCTTCCGCCTGGCCTCGACGGATATCCGGTCAAGCGACCCGATTATGTGCGGCCATTTCATCATCCAGATCTCGAACGAGCGCGATGTCCAATGGGCGTTGCCGTAGCGTATGGTGATGTAAGGATGTCCAATGACCCGGGCGTTACCGGGCAGCGGTTCCTGGAAGATGACCCCGACGTGTATGAACTCGGTGCCGAAATATCGGGCATGTTCCCGCTCCAGCCACGTCTTGCGTCGGATCACGACGCACCCGATGAAGGATATGGTGGGGACGATCCGCCGGAACAGACCTTCCATGTCATCGGGTCGATACGTTTCATCCTCCCGGTTGTCGAGCATGGACGGATGGAGCAAGGTCGAGAAGTCCCGGTCCATCACGTCGGCGTTGACGATGACCAGGCAGGGATCGTTCCGCAGCTCGTCCAGTACGCGCCGCACCGCCCCCGGCTTGAACAGGTCGTCGTCCGGAAACAGCCAGCAGTATTCGCCACGGGCGTATTCGACCGCCTTGCAATAATCCTGGTCGACCCCTCCCTTCTCCGGGAGCCGGATGTACCGAAGTCCGGGGCAGTCGGCGGCGTAGCGCTCCATGACCGTTCGGGTGGCATCGGTCGAGGCGCCGTCCACGACGATAATCTCGACCTCGCCGGTGAGCTGGCGGATGATGCTGTCCAGCGTCTCGCCGATGAAGCCCGCACGATTGTAGGTTGCGATGCAGATCGAGAGGAGCGGGGATTTCATTTCTTAAGGAACTCCAGGAACACGACCCCTTCTCCGGGAAGTTCATCCAACGACGGGTAATAACGGTATTCCGTCGCCACCACGTACGGCTCCCGCCAGAACGGATACCGCCCGCCGAGGACGCGCTTCATGGTCGCGTTCCGGAAAAAAAGGCCGTTCGTTTTTTCGCCGAAAATCACCATGTGATCCGGCGGTCCGGTGATACGGTAAATCCTCTCCCGAAGCCTTTCTTCGTCGTAATAGCGTTGCCAGAAAGTATATCCGTCACTTCCCGGTTGCAGTACCCCGTACTGGTTGTAGCTGATGTACTGCTCCAGGGGTTGCGACATGCAAGGCACCGTCAGTACAAGTCTCCCGCCGGTCCGGAGAAGGGACCACATCCGTTCGACCGCCTCGCCGTCAGCCGGTATGTGTTCCAGCACGGAGATACAGGTGATCAGGTCGAAAGACGATGGCTCGAAGGATGCCTGCTCGACCGTCCGCGTGCTGAACCGGCACCGTTCGCCGACCCCGAATGCCCGGAAAAACTTCTCCGCGTCGCGTATGTCGTTTGCGTCCGGGTTGATGACCTCTGCAATCGCCCGCCGGTTGGATCGCATGAGCATAAGCGGGAGAAGGCGAGGCGAGGAAACATCCAGGTAGCGCGTGAACGGCAACCGGCTCAGTCTCTCCCACGACACGTCGAACTCGAAATACCGCGTCGAATCCATGGGGAAAAACATCAGGCGGTGATGGCCTCGCTTGAGGCGTCGGGTAACAAGGGAAATCACGCCGAGCCACGCGCATCGCAAATGGAAAAAGAGCCCCGGGCCGCCGGCGAACAATGCGGCCACCCAGTATGCAGGGCACAGGATGTTGCCTGCGAGTCGCATCAGCAAGGACCGTAATCCGCGGCACGGCATGGAAAGCGGCACTTCGATGTACTGTCTTCTCATGAATGAATTCCTTGGATCTCTTGAAGTCGTGACAGGATGGCATTGAGACGACGCATAAATCGCCATCGCTTCAAAAACCCGTGCGGCGTCAGTTCATGGATGATCCGCATCCGGCTTTCAATCTTATACCGCAGGTCGTCCGAGCTTCCGGTGCGCTTCCGCTCCTGCAGATACGACTCCACAAGGTCGAGCTGCCGATCCCGCGGATGGCGGGGAGCGTAGCGGATGCCGTATTTTCTCTCCAGGCGGAGGCGGTTTTTCTTCAGGAGTTCCCTGGTTTTTCCGGGCGCCTTCCCGAACGAAGAACTCCCCCGGTGGTAAACAAACACATCCTCCCGGCAGACAAGCCGGTAACCCGCCTTGCGCACGCGTAAGCAGTAATCGTCATCCTCGTAGAATCCCAGATCGAACGCCTCGTCGAGGGGCCCCACCGCGTCCGCCGTCTCCCGGCGGAGCGCCACGCAGAAAAATCCGAGCCGCTCGGTCTCGAAGGCGTCTCCCCGGCTGTGCCGTACCCATGCGGCGCCCTCCGCGAGGATCTCGGCCGGGGTGCCTCCGCCGGTGAAAATTTTCTGCTCATTGCCGACCGCATTGGAAACCGGTCCGACCAGGCCGATCGAGCCGTCTTCCAGGAGGGCCGCGCGCAGCCCGGCAAGCCAGTCCTCGCTGACCTGTGTGTCGTTGTTCAGCAGCACCAGAATGGTTCCTGATGCGGCGCGGAGGCCGTCGTTGTTTCCTCCGGCGAAGCCGCGGTTGACCGTGTTCAGCACGCAGCGCAGGCGGGGTGCCCGACCGGCCAGTTCCGTCAGGTAGGTCTGCGTCCCGTCATGGGAGTTGTTGTCCACAACGATGACTTCGTAGTCCTCATCGCCTGTGTGCTTGAAGATGCTTTCCAGACAGGGGACGGTCGTCTCGTGGAGGCTGTTGTAGGTCACTATGATGATGCTGATTTCAGCCATGGGCATCTTTCCATCGTGCCGGTATCAGGGTGCCTGCCTCCACTCCCCTCTGATCTTAGTGTAAGACGCCCCCCCAAGTCTTCAGTCTAGTCCGGTATTGCCATTCCGGACCGGCCGGCCCAATGGCTTACGAGGCGGGGAATTATTTCCCAGACACTGAAGATTCGAGGGGAAACGTCCGATAAACATAAGGACAGGTGCGGTGAATACGATTTCCGAGGTGATCGGCATGGTGTCCCCAGGCGGGATTTCACCGCTGGACGAGGCCCGGGAGGAGTTGCTCCGGGAGGCATCGCTCTCGGCGGAGGCGTCCGGGCGGGAGAATGCGCTGGAGGAGACCGGCCCGGCGCGCTCCCTGCTCGTGTTTTTCCTCGGAGCGGAGGGATTCGCCGTCGACCTTGC
>JAKALO010000189.1 GCA_021824125.1 Deltaproteobacteria bacterium
TTCGGGACAATGGAATATTTCCTCTTCGCCACCCTCCCGTTCGCGACCGTCCTCCCGGCGGTCCTGTCGGTCCGGGAGCTGCTCCTCTCCTTCCCGGGGCTCCACGGGGCGTTCGGGGAGTGGCGTGCCGTCTCCCCGCCGGGCCCGAAGGGGATCGCGATCGCCATGCTGCTCCTCTCGTGCGCCGGCCTGCTCGCCGTCGGGTTCGTCCCCGACCTCGTCTTCCCCATGGTCTGGGTCGCCCCCCCGCTGCTGCTGATCTCGCTTGCCGCCCTCCGCGGAGAGCCGCACTCCCTTTCCGGGATCGCGGGCGGGGACTGGCGCGTCTTCGCCGCATCCTCCCTGGCGGCGCTGGTGTGCGGATTCTTCTGGGAGATGTGGAATTCCGGGAGCCTGGTGAAGTGGGTGTACGACGTCCCGTACGTCGACGCGTTCCACGTGTTCGAGCTGCCGATCCTCGGATACGCCGGATACCTGCCGTTCGGCGTGTTGTGCGCGGAGGCGGGGGACCTCTTCCTGGACGGCGACGGCGGCGCAGGAAAAATATTCTTTTCCGCGCGACGACTGCGATAAAATCGAATCAAAGGATTGGTTCGGCGTTCATCCCCGCATCACCGCGAAGAGGACCGATGGAACGAAGGCGCAATACAGCCGCGCTCCTCTTTCCGATCCTCGCCTTCGCGATCCTTCTCTTCGCGGGCGTCTCCTTCCCCGGAACGCGCGCCTTCGCCGAAACGGTCCCGCAGCCGATCGCCTTCCCCCACAAGGTCCATGTCACCGGCTACAAGATGAACTGCCGGTTCTGCCACTCCTCCGCGAACAAATCCCAGTACGCGAACCTCCCTTCCGTGGAAAAGTGCATGATGTGCCACCGGTCGATCGCGACCGACAAGCCCGAGGTGAAGAAGGTCGCGCAATACTGGAAGGAGAAGAAGCCGATCCCCTGGAACAAGGTGATCGACGTCCCGAACCACGTCTACTTCCCGCATAAAAAGATGGTCAACGCGGGGATCCCGTGCCTCACCTGCCACCCGGGGATGGACCAGGCGGGGACGGCGGAGCAGAAACTGGAGTTCGGCATGGGGATGTGCATGGATTGCCACCGGAAGAAGAAGGTCACGATCGACTGCTGGAAGTGCCACTACTGATTCCACGGGGGCGTGTGAGGGGACGGATGCTCGATCGGCGACAATTCCTGAAACTGGGCGGGGCGACGGCCTTCGCGACCCTCTTCGGCGGGTGCGAGAAGGTCCAGCGCAAGCTGATCCCGTTCGTCATCCCCCCGGAAAACCACGTCCTCGGGGAGGCGCTTTGGTACGCCTCCGTGTGCGGCCAGTGCCCCGCGGGGTGCGGGATCGTCGTGCGCGTCTCGGAAGGGCGGGCGAAGAAGATCGAGGGGAACCCGCTCCATCCCGTGAACCGGGGAAAGCTGTGCGCGCGCGGCCAGGCCGCCCTGCAGACGCTGTATCACCCGGAGCGGCTCTCGCAGCCGATGAAGCTCTCCGGGGCGCGTGGTTCGGGGAAGTACCAGCCGGTCTCCTGGGAGGAGGCGCTCTCCCTCCTCATGACGCGGTTGAAGAGCGTCCGGGCCGAGGCCCCCGCCTCGCTGCTGATGCTTACGGAGCCGCTTCGCGGGCACGCGGGCCTGGTCGCCGGGCGGTTCATGAAGTCGTTCGGTTCGCCACACCGCGTCGCGTGGGCTCCCTTCGGAGCGGACGCGATGCTTTCCGCACACGAGACGGTCTACGGCGTCCGCGCCCTGCCCGAGCACGACCTCGCCAACACCCGGTACCTGCTCTCCTTCTCCGGGGACTTCCTCGAGACGGGGATCTCCCCGGTGCACTATGCGGAGAGATACGGCCGCATGCGCGGGGACCGGGAGACGATCCGCGGGAAGTTCCTCCACTTCGGGCCGCGGCTCTCGATGACCGCCGCCAGCGCCGACCTGTTCCTGCCGTGCGCCCCCGGCACGGAGGGATTCGTGGCATTGGGGATCGCCCACGTGATGGTCCGGGACCGGCTCACTCCCCAGTCGGCGGGGCGCCCCCTCGGGGAACTGTCCGCGTATTCGCCCGAGAACGTCGAGAAGAAGACAGGGGTGCACGCCCACGACATCGTGGCCGCCGCGGAGGAGTTCGCCAGGAACCAGCCCGGCCTTGCCATCGCCGGGACCGGCGCCGCGTCGTGCGCGAACGGAACGTTCCAGTGCGCGGCCGTGGCGATGCTCAACGTGCTCGCGGGGAACGTGGGAAAGCCCGGGGGGGTGTCGTTTCCGAACCGGGCGCACGCATTCGCGAAGTACGGCGCGGAAACCGCCCTCCTTGCACCTCCTCCGGAGAGCGGGTACGCGGGGGTGCGCGGCGCGCTCGAATCGATGCGCGGCGGCGCGTTCCGCATGGCGATCCTCTCCGGTGCGACGAACCCCGCGTTCACCCTCCCGTCATCGTTGAAATTCGGCGAGGCGCTGTCGAAGGTTCCCTTCGTCGTCGCATTCACCTCCTTCCTCGACGAGACGTCGTCCCGGGCCGACCTCGTCCTTCCCGTCCCCACCGCGCTCGAGGCGTGGGGGGATGACGCGGCGCCCGTCGGTCACGGCGGGGCGGTCACCCTCTGCCAGCCGGTGGTGGAGCCGTTCCACGCCACCCGGTCGATGCCGGATGTGCTGATCGCCGCGGCGGGGGAACTGGGCGGGGAACCGGCGAAGGCCCTTCCGTGGCGGTCGTTCAAGGAGTGCCTCGACAAGGCGTACGGCGGCCCCGGCGGGGCGATGGAGAACGCGCTCCGGCAGGGGGGGATCTTCGGGGAAGATGCGGCGACCCGCGTCCCGCCGAAGGCGGGGGCCCTCGTCGTCCCCAATGCGGCGGACGCGGTGTTCGACGGCGACCCGAAGGCGTTCCCCCTGGTGCTGCACCTCTACCCTTCCATCACCCTGTACGACGGCCGGGGTGCGAATCTCCCATGGCTCCAGGAGATGCCCGATCCGGTCTCCACGGCGGTGTGGCGCAACTGGGTGGAGCTGAACCCGAAGACGGCGGAAACGCTCGGTGTCTCCGAGGGCGACGGCGTGGTCCTCGCCTCGCCCGCCGGAAAGATTCCGGCCCACGTCGTCCTCAATCCCGGGATCCCTCCGGACGTGGCGGCGATGCCGCTGGGACAGGGGCACGTGAACTACGGCAAATTCGCCAACGGACGCGGCGGGAACCCGTTCGCCCTCCTCCCCGCGGCGAAGGACGGCGCTTCGGGAGGGTTCCTCCTGCAGGCGACCCGGGTTTCCCTGGCGAAGACGAAGCTTTCCACCTCCCTCGCGCGGGCGGCGCACCCCGAAGGGCAGTGGAAAGTAAAGAACATGATGTGACCGGAGACGAGATGAACCACACCTGGGCGATGGCGATCGACCTGGACCGGTGCACCGGTTGCGGGGCGTGCACGGTCGCCTGCAGCGCGGAAAACAACATTCCCGTCATCGGCGAGGCGGAGGCGGGGAAGAACCGCCTGATGCACTGGATCCGGGTGAACCGGTACTGGGAGGGGGAGTATCCCGAGGCGCAGGCGGTCTACCTGCCCATCCCGTGCATGCAGTGCGAGCGCGCCCCGTGCGAGCTGGTCTGCCCCGTGTACGCCACCTACCACAACGAGGACGGGCTGAACGCGATGGTGTACAACCGGTGCATCGGCACCCGGTACTGCGCGAACAACTGCCCGTACTCCGTGCGCGTCTTCAACTGGTACGACTACAAGTGGGAGAAGCCCCTCGACGAGCAGCTCTCCCCCGACCTGACGGTCC
>JAKALO010000190.1 GCA_021824125.1 Deltaproteobacteria bacterium
CGGCCTTGTCCTGCCTCCCTACAAGTTCATCGTCCACACCCCCAAGGTCAAATCCGGCCTCCCGCTGCGCGGAGGAATCGCCCGGGCCGCGGCGTGGGCGTACCTCTTCAAGAACTACGGCCTGAAGGACTGGGTGGCGTTCGCGGAAGTCTACGGCCAGCCGGTGCGGGTGGGAAAATACGGCGCCGGCGCTCTGCCGGACGACGTCAATATCCTGAAGGAGGCGGTGGCTTCCATCGGATCCGACGCCGGCGCGGTGATCCCCGACTCGATGATGATCGAGTTCGTCGATCACGTCGGCAAAGCGGCCTCCGCGCAGGTGTACGAGCGGCTCCTCGACTACCTCGACAAGCAGGTCAGCAAAGCGGTCCTCGGGCATTCGGGATCCGCCGACTCCACGCCGGGCAAACTCGGCGGCGAGGACGAGGCGAAAGACGTGCGCAAGGACCTGCTGATGGCGGATGCGAAGCAGCTGTGCGCCACGCTCAATCGCCAGCTCGTGCGTCCCGTGGTGGATCTGAACATGGGCCCGCGTGCAGTCTACCCGAAGCTCCGCCTGCAGATGGAGGAATCAGAAGATCTGACCGCCCTGGCCGGCAACCTGAACACGCTCGTACCGATGGGTGTCAAGGTGTCCGCTTCCTGGGCTCGGGACAAGTTCGGGATCCCCGACCCGGATCCGAAGGAGGAAATCCTCTCCGCTCCTTCTCTTTCCTCGCCGTTCCCTCCGGCGGAGCCGCCTCCGAATGATCCTTCGGCCGCCGCGGCCGCGACGCGCCGGACGAACCAAACAGTCTGTCCCCATTGCCAGGCGGCAGCCGCGGCCGGTACCGCGGAACCGGACGTCGCCGACGCATATACCGGGCGTGCCGGAACGGAAGCGCTTCCATTGATGGACGATCTTCTCGCGCCGGTGCGGGCGCTCATCGAGCGCGCGACAAGCCTCGAAGAGGTCCGGGACGGGCTGCTCTCCCTGTACCGGGACATGGATCCCGTCAAACTCGGCGAGCTGATGGCGCTGGCGATCTCCGCCGCGGAGCTCTCCGGCCGGTTCGAGGTCGGCAGTGGCCGGTGAGGTCCGATACTCCTCCCTGCCCTTCCAGGAGGCGATCGATTTCTTCCGGGAGAAGGTGAACCTTCCCACGCAGCGTTGGGACGACCTGTGGCAGGGGATGCACGCGCGCGGCTTCATGGTGGCCGGCGCGGCCAAGAACGAGATCCTGTCGGATTTCCGAAGCGCGGTCGACAAGGCGATCTCCCAGGGCACGACGCTTGCCGAGTTCCGGAAGGACTTCGATTCGATCGTCGCGAACCACGGCTGGAGTTATAAGGGCGGTCGGAACTGGAGGAGCGAGTTGATCTTCTCCACGAACATCCGCACGGCGTACGCCGCCGGCCGGTACAAGCAGATGACCGATCCGGACGTCGCCTCCTACCGGCCCTACTGGCAGTACCGGCACGGCGACAGCGTCGTGCCGCGGCCGCTGCACCTGTCCTGGGACGGGATCGTTCTTCCCGCGGACGACGATTGGTGGAAGACACACTACACGCCCAACGGCTGGGGGTGCAAGTGCCGGGTGTTCGCGTTGTCGGACCGGGACATGAAAAAGGCCGGCAAGGACGGCCCCGATACGGCCCCCAACGACGGGACGTACGAGTGGACGGATCGAAATGGCGTGGTTCACGACGTGCCCAACGGGATCGACCCAGGGTGGGATTACAACGTCGGCGAGGCTGCCTGGGGACGGCAGCTCTCCACGCAGGCGATGGACGACTGGCGGAGTGAAGGCGCCGCGGCCTGGGAGCCTCTCACGGAGGGGAACTGGCAAAGCGCCGGGCGGCCCGAAGAGATCCCGTTCGACGATCCGCAAGTGAACCTGGGATCACGGCTCTCCTCGATCAAGCAGGTTGAGCAGACGCTCCGGGGAATCCTCGGCGGCGAGGAGAAGATCTTCTCGTTCAGTGAAGGAGATTTCCGGTACGACACGCTGGTCAACGCGGTCTCGTTATCCGGCCACGTTCCGCTGGACCGATCGCCGTTTTTGCCCTTTCTCACGGAGACGCTGACCGATCCGTTCGAGGTGTGGCAATCCTTCGAGCGGCACAAGGGTACCGGGAAGGTCGTGCTGCGCCAGCGGATCGTCAAGGGAATCGATGCTGGAGATGGCAAGGGGCTGCTGTTCGTGGCCAACGCATCGAAGGGAATTCTCGAGGGGTGGACGTTTCATCCCGTCGGCAACGTCGCGGGCTTGAACAAGGACCGTCGGGGGAATCTGGTTTGGAAGCGGTAGGAGAGATGGGGCCTCACCCCCCCGTGCGGAGGTGGGCGAGTCATGAACCCCGTCGGGGCGCGGCCCGGGATCTATGACCGGAATTTCAGTGTAGCCGAAGCGGCGGAAGAAGATCAATAGGGGGAACGAACGCGACAATGGCGGGCTTGATCGAGATCGAAATCGACGACCGGGAGATCCGGGAGGCGCTGTCGCGCCTGGCGGCGAAGGTGCGCAACCTGGCGCCTGCGATGAAAAACATCGGGGAATACCTGCAGCGGTCCACCTGGGAGCGGTTCGCCCAGCAGAAGGATCCGTCGGGAAAACCGTGGGCTCCGCTGAAACCCTCCACGCTTGCGAGGAAGAAGACGTCGAAGATCCTGATCGAGAGCTCGCGCTTGCGGGACAGCATCGTCTACCGGGCGGACAGCGACCAGGTCGAGGTCGGCACCAACGTCGAATACGCCGCGATCCACCAGTTCGGAGGAACCGTTCAGCATCAGGCGAGAAACCAGAATGTCCACTTCGCGAAGAAGGGGAACAGGGTGCGGTTTGCGAAGTCGCGCAATGCGACGTACGGAATGAAGGTCTCTATCGGAGCCCATGCCACTACGATCCCCGCCCGTCCCTTCCTCGGGGTCTCCGACGAGGACCGCTCGGAGATCCTCGACATCATCCGGGACCACGTCCATTCGGGGGGGAAATGAAAAAAACGCCGTATTCGCCCCCAGGATCGACGATCGCCGTTTTCCCGCCCAACCCCCCGACTCGCGAGGCGATCGTAAAATTTAAACGGTGTCTAAACGGGTCAAATCGGCATGTCCGTGTCGCGGATACCCCCCCATTTTCTCCCCTCCGGGGCCCGACTTCCCCCTCCGGTGCCGATTTCGGGTGGATAACCCTTTTCAATTCAACGGGTTTTCCTCAAATCTTTGGGGAGACCCCCTCTCTCCGGATGGGTAGGGTGGCACCATGCCGAACGTGACCTGTCAAGCCTCCTGCGCGCAGGCCCTCCCCGAGGGCCTCTCCGAATGGATTCAGCTCCTGCCGGCGGGTGAGATCGTCACCCGGGACGGACGCGGTCCGTACAAGAACACGAACCCACAGGCGATCGTCGAGGAGTTTCTCGCGTACGGGATGCCCATCGCCATCGATTACGAGCACCAGAGCCTGGACGCCGAGGAGAAGACTTCCCCCACGCCGGCGGCCGGGTGGATCCACGAGCTCGAGATCCGCGGCGGCGAGATCTGGGCTCGCGTGGAATGGAACGAACGCGCCGCCGAGATGATCGCCGCGAAGGAGTACCGCTACATCAGCCCCGTGTTCCAGTACGACCCCAAGACCGGCGTCGTCGGCCTGATCGTCAGCGCGGGGCTCACCAACCGACCGAACCTGTACCTACAGGCGGTAGCCCGACAAGGAGGGAACATGAACGAACTGATCGAACGTCTCTGCTACATGCTCAACCTGCCCGTGACGAACACGCCGGA
>JAKALO010000191.1 GCA_021824125.1 Deltaproteobacteria bacterium
AACCGCCGTGTTGCCGAGCGCGTCAGTGCCCACCCGTCGAGGAGGGCGTACAGGGCGACAAGGGCGAGGGCGGTCACGAAAACACCGCGATAACTACGGCCGCGAAGATGAGGCAGAGGGCGGCGAGGGCCATCTTGCCCGTTTCGGTGAGGATCTTCATGTCGCCTCCCTTGGCACTTTGATCCGTGCGGCTTGGCGGTCGAGGAGGGTGCGGCCCGTGGTGAATATGCTGATCCATACGACACAGAACAGCGTGACAGCGGCGACGGCCAGGTGGAGCGCGGAGAGGATCAACATCAGAATGCCGTCGATCATCGCGTGGGAACGGGCGACGAGGGAGCGGTACTCGTCAAGGGGCGTCATCTCCGCACTCCGAGCATCGCCTCGGGGCGGAGCTCCCGCAACTCCCGGCGCTCCCGTTCCCGGCAGGTGGCGCACATCCCGAGAGGATCGCTGGTCGGCTGCTCACAGTAGCCGGCGCAGGGAACCGTGTGGATGCCGAGGCGTCGTTCGATCTGCTCGATGCGGTCACTCAATGCTTTTATCTCCGTTTCCATAGGAGGCTCCTTTCTCTGGTGGGGCGGCTATCTCCCCGTGCTTCTACGGCTGGTTTCCGGCCACGTCTTGATTCCGGGACAGGAGAACGATCCCTTCTGTGCGGTCACGGTGCGTCGGATGGCTACCTCGTCGGCCTGGAGGTACGACAGGGGTGCCTTCCCGGACGCTACGGCGAGCACGAGGGCTTTCAGGTCCGTGACTTCCATCTTCCATGTGGTGACTTCGGCGCTCCCGGACAGCTTCGGGGGGGGCGGGGGCGGGGGAACGAACACGGGGGCGGCGATGACTTCCTCGATGATGGCGGCGGCTTCCTCCTTGTCGCCGGACGCCTCCGCTTCCTGTGCGGCCCGGAGAGCCGCTTCCTCGGCTTCCTTGCGGGCCTTCTCCTCGGCCTGCCGTTGCTCCTGCTCCCTTCGGGCGCGGTCTTCGGCGTCGAACCGCATGATCTCCCTATTGACGATCCCCTCCGCCTCCACGATCGGGGCCTCCGCGGCCGTCTTCTCGGCGACCAATTTTGCCCGCTCGTTGTCGGCGTGCCTCTTCGCCTCTTTCCATGCCTCGATCTTGGGGTCGTAGTGAGTGGCGATATATTTCCGCGCTTCCCTGCACCGAAGAAAGAAAGCGTTCGCTGATTCCTTGCTCACATAATCGACCACCTGAATGGAGCGGGCGTTGTCGGGAAGGGAAACCGTAACGGCCCGGATGGCCTCCTTCCCCTCATCGGTGATGTCTATCACTCGGGCCTCAGAAGGGGATTTCATCTTTGGCCTCCGGAGCAGGAGCGGGAGCCGCAACGGGTTCCTCCTCATAGAACAAGGCCCGGATCTCCCTGTCTACGTTGTAATCCCTGAGCGTGATCGCGCCCTGAATTTCCTCGATGGTGAATGTTTTGTCCTTGGGGATTTCTGTGGACATGACGATGTAATCTCCTTTTCCCTTCTGCCAGATCAGAACCGCCTTCATGCCGCCTCCTTCTTGTACCTCTCGACCGTGAGGGCCGCGAGGAAGATATTGAAATAGCGTTTCGCATCCATGAGGCTGACCGGCGCGGACAACTGATATTTCCCTGTGTCTTTCAGGTGGAGCGAGAAACACTTTCTGCACTTGATTCCTTCGGACACTTCGACCAACTCCCGGTATGTTGAGGTCTGGATCACTGTGGCCCGGTTCGGTGCGCCCGATTTCAGGTCGGGGAGAATAATGTCGCCGTCCATCTCCATTACGCGGTCCGGTGTCCCGGCGAAAAGATACTGAGGGTGGTACATAGGCTTCTCGGACATGAGAATGACGGGTCGCTTGTCCTCGACGAACCGCTGGTACGCCTCGCAATAGGGAACGAGGACCGGATCAAGCGCGGCCCAGTCCAGCGTCCCCCTATCGATCATCTCCGTGGCGCGGTGAACATAAGTTCCACGGAGCATCGCGTCCTCGTTCGAGAAGCGATAATCCGCTATGCCTGAACGCTCAAGGATCTCCGTCACCGTTTCGAGGCGACGGTCATCGAGCCAATAGGAGTGATCGGCGTTTCGGTACTCAAACGGCATTGGTGTCGTCGTCCTCCCCCGGCTCACGCATTGCGGGCATTCCATCGATCTTCTTGTTGCAATCTTCGAACAGCCGCTTCGGGAGCTTGAACAGTTCGAGCGTGGGGATGCCGAACCACAGCCGAATATTGAAGTTCATCGCGTCGCCGTCCTTGACCCCCTTCCCCTTGAACTTGGCGAACAGCATCTTCCCCTGGCCCTGCGTGATGATGGGCTCGGAATCCCCTCCGGATGACTGGCCTTCCTGTCCTTCGGGTTTCTTCTCCTGCGGGGGTTTCATCGACTCCTTCTTTTCTCCGGTGATTCCCTCTCGGATTTCCGGCGACATATCCTCAAGGTCCTGGTCGAATACATCCGAGGCGGCGGTCACGGTCAGCGTCATGTCAATCTGCGCCCGCTTCTTCGCCATTTTCAGGACGGTGTTCGCCACGTCGCGGGGGTGGGTCCGAATCTGCTTGATCTTGACCGGCTTTCCGTCATACCTCTTCCAGACTTCCCGTCGCCGGTCGATCGGCGCTTCGTCGAATTCCTCGTTGCAGACCGGCTTGCGCCACTTGTATTTTTCCTCATCGCTGGAACATTCCCCGATGCCCGCCCCGAGAAAAACCCCAGTGAGCTGTGCGGTCCCGGCCACGCCGACCCGGTATCGGACCTCATCATCCGTCGAAAGATCGGTGATCATCTCCCGAGGATCGGCGGCGATGCGGAATGTGGAGAGGATCTTCTCGGACCCCGGCTTGTAAAGCGTCGGTTTCTGCGTTCCGGGGATCGTCCCGTAATGGACATCCTTAATCATGATGTGCTTCAGGAGCTCCCCGATGATCCGCACCTGTTCCTTCATTTCCGGCAACGACATGACCAATTCCTGTGATTCAAACCTTGCCAACTCTCCGCTCATACTTCCTCTCCTTCCTCCTCATATTTCAACTCGTCCCAACAGTTGCAGAATTGCGGGGAGTGTCCGCACCACTCGCACCAAGGTTCCTCCTGCGGCACCACCTTCTCCCAATCGATGTCGCGGAGGGTCATGCGGATTTCCCCAACAGGATCTCCGGCATGGTCTTGGCCCTGTAAGCCATCTGCCTCCCCTTGTGTTGCCGCTTCTCGATCAGCCCCGCGTCGTGCAGCTCGTCCAGGCGCTTGCTCGGGGTCGTCGTGAAGCAATCCCGGATGATCTCCGTGGAAGTCACGAAACCGCCGCGAGAGCGGAGATAGGCGAGGATCGCTTCGCACTGGGGTTTCAAGCCCACTCCCCGCCTTCCCACGGAGGAAGTCCCTCGACGAGACGATTGACTTCTTCCAGCGTTGGTCGGCGCAATGCCTCGCGGATATCGAACGCATCGGCAAGATGCTCCCAATTGTCGCCCTCGTTGTCGGCCTCTTCCGTGATATCCAGCGGCCACAATTCCAGTACCCACAGCCCGGGCGCGGGAACTTGGTCAATCCCGAGCGCCTCAAAGAAGTCCTCCACGTCGCACTTGTTTTCCCACAGCGCCAGCACGCCGTTAGGATCGCCCTCGTTCCCGTAGGACTTGGGCCAGAAGGCGATCGGCTGTGCGTGATCCTCCATGATGATTCCGACTCGCTCCTTTCCGGCGTGGCCGTCTCCGGCGTAGAACATGAGCAGATTTTTCATGT
>JAKALO010000192.1 GCA_021824125.1 Deltaproteobacteria bacterium
GGATCTGGTGGCGTTTGCCGCGCGAGATCGTCGCCCGGACCAGGGTGCGGCCTTCCCCGGCGGACCGCACCGGCTCGACCCGGGTCCACCGGCTCGGGTCCGGATCCGCCACCCCTGTCCGCACCCGGACCGTTTCCCCCGCATTCGAATCGATCGCATAGTGGATCGGGAACGGCTCCGTCACGTCCCCTTCCACGACGCAAAGGTACCGCTTGACGATCGCCCCCATCTCCCGCTCGTGCCGCAAAACCGCCCACGCCTCCGGGGTGAGCGCCGCCGGAATCGCCCCGCTGGTGGCGAAATCGAGCCGGGTGAGCAGGGTAAGACCCGGGAGCGGAGCGAATTCCGCCACCTGCGGGTGAAGCTTCCTCAGGTATCCGGCAAGCGTTCCCGCCTCCAGCGGCCGCTGGGGCTCCGTGTGGACGTCGTGGGGCTTGCACAGGACGGCCACGTGGGAATCCTCGTACGCGACGGAGGCCATCGGGAGATCGGATGGAACAGGGAGCCAGTCCGATCCTTCCGCGATTGCCGAAACGTCGACGCGCTCGCCTTCCCGGAGGATGCGTCCCTTCGGGGATACGGCCCCTCCGACCCGGACTGCGCCGGATTCCAGGGCGAACCGGACGCTGCGCGAGGGAACCTCCGGGAACCGGAGCCGCAGGAACCGGTCGAGACGGGTCCCGGACTCCCGGGAGAGTACGTCGATCGTCTGGAGAATCAGCATGTCAAGGTGTATACTGTGTCCAGAGAAAGGCGTCGGCCCGTCCACGCGGATGAACCCGCACCGGAAAGGGGGTTCATGCCATGTATGACAAGATCCTGGTCCCGTTGGACGGTTCCGCGCTCGCGGAGCGGGCGATCCGGCACGCGGAGGGGATCGCGCGCGCGGCGCGGGGCGAAATCATCCTCCTTCAGGCGGTAAACCTCCCGATGCCGGTCGTCCCGGAGGCCGTCCTTGTGCCGGACAGCAAGTGGCTCGCCGAGGCGAAGAAGGACGCGGCCGTGTACCTCCACGGGATCGCCGCGCCGCTGCGCGACGCCGGGATCCGGGTCCGAACGATGGTGGACGAGCGTCCGCCGGCGGACGCGATCCTCCACGTCGCCAGGGGCGAGGATGTCGACCTGATCGTGATGAGCACGCACGGCCGCGGCGGGCTGTCCCGCCTCCTCATGGGAAGCATCGCCGAGAGCGTGTTCCGGTCGACGTCGCGGACGGTGATGCTCGTCAAGCCGGAGCCGCTTCCGGTCCCGGCGCAGAAGGACGAAAGCCGGCACATCCACGTTCGATAGCGGACTTCCCGCCGGTGCCGAAAGGCTCCGGCGGGATCTTCTCATTCCTGGACCGCCGTCGCCTTGACGATCGAGACGGGCTGGAGCGGAACGTCCTGGAACATGCCGGAATTCCCGGTGGGGACGGCGCGGATCTTGTCGACCACGTCCATCCCCTCCGTCACCCTGCCGAACACGGCGTAACCGTACCCTTGCGGGGTTTTCGACCGATGGTTGAGGAAGTCGTTGTTCACCACGTTGATGAAGAATTGCGCGGTGGCGGAGTCGACGACCGAGGTCCTGGCCATCGCAAGGGTGGCGCGGTCGTTCTTCAGGCCGTTCTCCGCCTCGTTCTTGATCGGAGGGTGCTTCGCTCCCCTCTCTTTCATATCCTTCGTGAACCCGCCGCCCTGGACCATGAAGTCCCGGATCACGCGGTGGAAGATCAGTCCGTTGTAGTGACCCTCCTTGACGTAGGTGAGGAAATTCTTCACGGAAACCGGTGCCTTGTCGGGGTACAATTCGACCTTGACCACCCCGAGGCTCGTTTCGAGAATTACCACGGGCTTGCCTCCTTTGCGGGCGGTCTCGGCGCCGAACGCGATCCCGCAGCAGAGGAGCAGGATCCCCGCAACCACGAGCACTCTTCGCATCGCAACCTCCCGGCATGTTTTCGAAAGGAACATTTTACGTGATTTCGGGTTCCCATAGAATAATCGAATGAGGGAAACCATGCTGCCTCTCCTGGTCGCGCTGATCACCGCGGCGGCGAGCGCCTTCCCCTGCGCCGCGGCCGCGGAACCGTATCTCCTGTCGGTCGACGACGCCGTCCGGGTCGCGGTGGAGCGGAACCTCGGCCTGGAGGTCGAAGCGTACAACCCCGCCGTCGCCGCGACCGACATCCGGAGGGCCCGGTCGATCTACGACCCGCGACTCTCCGCACTCCTGGACCATCGGGGGGACGACCGTCAGGCGGGCCCGACATCCACGCTCGTCAACCGGAGCCGCTTCTTCGACGCCGACGTATCGATCGACCAGCTCCTCTCCTCCGGCGCGACGGCATCCGCGGCATTCGCCAATTTCTGGTCGAGGGACAACCTGGGACTTTCCACCTCCCGTTACGCGCGGCCGGAACTGACCCTCTCCCTTTCCCAACCGCTCCTCCAGGGGCTCGGAAAGAAGGTCACGGAACGAGGCATCACAACGGCGGACGATGCGATGGACCTGTCGCTTGCGGGCTGGAACCAGAAAGCGCTCGACACGGCCGCGGAGGCGAGGAACCGGTTTCTCGCGCTGGTCAAGGCGAAGGAGAGCCTCGCCACCCGGAGGGCTTCCCTCGCCGTCGCCCGTCGCGTCCACGAGGAGAGCGAGGCGCGGGTGAAAGCAGGAGTCCTCGCCGCCTTCGAACTCCAGGACTCGGAGCTGGGAGTGCTCCTGCGGGAGAAAGACCTCCTCGACGCGGAGCTTGCGGAAAGGGACGCGGCCGATCAGCTCCGGGTCACTCTGCACCTGCCCTCCGGAACACCCCTCGAGATTCCCGACACCCCATGGACCGACGTCCCGGCGCCTTCGGAGGAGGAGGCCCTGCGATCGGCCCTGCGACGCCGCCCCGACCTGTCAAAAGCCCGCACTTCCCTGCGGACCGCGGAGTTCAACGAGCAGGTCTCCCGCAACCTCGCCCTTCCGTCCCTTTCGCTCGAAGGGAGCGCGGGAGTTTCCGGCATCGGGACGGATTACGGGAACGCGATCGACGACATGGGGTCGGGGAAATATCCGAACTGGTCGGTCGGGCTGCGCTTCTCCGTCCCGCTGGGCAACACCGCCGCGCGAGCCGACGTCGCCGCCGCGGGCCTCAAGGCCCGGCAGGCGCGTGCGGGGGTCGCCGTCCTCGAGGAGTCCGCGGGTCTCGAGGTCCGGGCGGCCCTCCGCGCGCTCGAAACCCGACGGAAGCAGAACGAGGTGGCCATCAAGGGAGTGTCGGTTGCGGAAACACGACTTGCCTCCTTCCTGAAGAGGGGGAAACTGGGGCTTTCCACCACGAAGGACGTCCTCGACGCCGAAGCCAACCTGACACAGGCCCGCGAGAACCTCTCCAGCGCGCGGTCCGATTACCAATCGGCATTGACCGGACTGTGGAAGAGCACCGGTGAGCTGCTCGACCGTCACGGCGTGCGCCTGGACGGAAATTCGATCGGAACGCGGACATCGAAGGGATACAGATGAAAAAAATCGTGATCGGGATCGTCCTGGCGGCCGCCGTCGCCTTCGCCGGATACGCATGGTTCAAGAAGGATAACGGCGTGTCCCCGTACCGGACCTCGAAAGTGGAAAAGGGGGAGATCGTCGACGCCATCACGGCGACGGGGATCATCAACGCCGTCACCACCGTTTCGGTGGGGAGCCAGGTCTCCGGGACGATCCAGCAGATCTTCGTCGACTTCAATTCGCGCGTGCGCAAGGGG
>JAKALO010000193.1 GCA_021824125.1 Deltaproteobacteria bacterium
GGGGAGACGTTCCGGGACGTGCTCCTGATCGGGCTGGGAAGCGGGGCCACGCTGGACGGGATTCTCCTGCACCCCGTCCGGACCGTCGACTGCGTGGAGATCTCCCCCGAGGTCATTCGGGCGGTCCGCGAGGGGTTCGGCCGCCGATACGCGCCGGCGCTCTCGCGGCCGGGCGTCCGCGTCATCGTCGGAGACGGGCGAAGGATTCTCCGTGAGGCCGGGAAACGGTACGACCTCATCGTGTCCCAGCCCTCCAATCCCTGGGTGATCGGCGCCTCCTCCCTGTTCACCAGGGAGGCGTTCCTCGCCATGGAGCGCATTCTGTCGCCCGGGGGCGTGGCCGTGATCTGGTTCCAGACGTACGGCGTGTCGCCGGAGGATTTGCGCGTCGAATACGACACGGTACGGTCCGTGTTCCCAAGCGTGCTCGCCTTCTCCTTCTCTCCGGGGGACATCCTGCTCGTCTGCTCCGTGGCTCCCCTGGGTGTCGACATGCGAATGCTTGAGAACGGCTTTTCCTCCTTGCCCATCATGTCGTACCTTACGCGGGAGGCCGGGATTTCCACCCCGGCGGATTTCCTCGGGGGGTTCCTCGGGGGAGTCCCGCCGGATGGGGCGCGGAACCGGGAATGGAACACCGACGATCGCCCCGTGCTGGAGTACCGCATGGCGCGGTCCGTCGCCTTGCGGGACCCGTATCCCCCCTACGCGGTGGTCCTGGAGCCGCTCAATGGGCGGGTGGCGCGGATCGCGGGGTTGCCGCCGGAGGGGACCCGGATGAGGGGGGAACTCTTCCTCGAGTGGGGAGAGGCCGCTTCGCGCATGGGGTTGGCGCGGTTCGCGGAAGAACCGTTTCGGGAAGCGCTCCGGCTCCGCGGGGTGGACAGCCGGACGCTGAACGACCTCGGTATTGTCCGGTTCGAGCGGAAGGAATATAATCAGGCATCCAGGTACTTCGAGGCGGCTTTGCGCCTCGACCCCGGAAACTCGACCGCCAGAGAGAACCTGCTGGCCATCGGGAAGGAGGGAAAAAGGTGAAGCGAAGGAGGGTCCTCTCAAAGTTTGCCGTCGTATCCCTTGCAGGGATCCTGGCCCTTTCCCTTTGGGGGTGCCTGGGAGGGAGTTCCACCGGAGCGATCATAGGTACCGCTTCGGTTCCCTCCACCGGGAAAGCGGCGGGAATCAGCGTTCTGCTTCCGGCGCTCTTTTTGAAGACGACCACGGACAATGCGGGAGCGTTTTCCTTCCAGGACCTCGCGGCGGGGACGTACGGGATCCAGGCGGAGGACAACGCCTACCGGCTGCAGGACCGGAAGACCGTGACGGTGAGCGGCGGCCGGTCCACGAGCGTTGTTTTGACTCTCGTACCGGATAACACGATCGGGACGGTGATCGGCTCCGTCCCGCGCTCCTCCCTCGACCCGTTGGGAAGGACGATCACCGCCTCGGTCCGGGGAAACTACCTGTTCCTCGGAGACCATTTCGGCGGGGCGCCGATCGTGGACGTCGCCGACCCCCGGAATCCCGCCGTGCGCTCGATCATCTCCCCGCTCTCCCTTTCCCCGCGGGGGACGACGTACATGACGTATTGCACGGAGGACGGGGACCATCTCGCCATCGTGAACAACATCGACGGGTTCCTGTACTACGACATCGCGAACAAGTCCGTGCCGAGCCTCCTGAAGCAGGTCTACTTGGTCGACAACACGATCGGAGGGATCGATCCTTCCAGCCTGACGGGCTATCCGTACGCCGTACCGGCCGGGAAGTTCGTCCTCTACCCGCAATCCGTGATGGGCAAGGGGGACACCCTCTACGTGGCCGGGAGCAACGTGATCCTGATCTACGACATCTCGGACCGGGCGAATCCGACCCAGGTCGGGGTGGTGGACAAGACCGTGGTCGCCGGGGACGGCGCCGACCTCCACGTCCACGGAAATCAGTTATTGTATTCCGGGTCCGACCTGGTGATCTTCGATATTACGAACCCGCGGACCCCAGTCCGGCTTGGCGCGTACACGCCCGTGGGCGGTTGGTCTCCGGCGGGGGCGGCAGGGTTCGGGAAGATCGTCGGCATGTCGACGATCGGGAACGTGGGGCTTGGCATCCCCGGCGTACAGTTCGTGGATGCCACCGACCCCGCCTCGCTGACGCTGCTTGCATCGTTTCCCGTGATCTCCCAGGGGTTGGACTCTTCCTGGGACGGCTACTTCTACGCGGGAACGGACAACACGATGACCGTGTACAAGGCGGACGAGGCGACGATGAGCGTGGCGGAGATGTACTCCGTACCGGTGGTGGAGGACTACGCCATGAACGTCGCCGTCTCCGGCGACTACGCCTACGTGTCGGACAAGACGAAAGGGTTGAAGATCGTAAAGATCAAGTAAAGCGCGGGTTCATTGCATCTACGGGGTTCCCGGCGCCGCGGTATTCCGGGTCTTATTGGCCCCGAGGCGGGCGGCTTCGCGCAGATCTTCCGCCCCGCCCGCCGTGTCACCGGTGCTCGTTTTGGCGACACCCCGCAGCAGGTAGGCTTCCGCGTCATCAGGCGACAGTTCGATCACCATGGAGAGGGACCGTACGGCCTTCGCGTACTTCCCCTCCGCCCCCTGGACCTGCCCGAGGCGCCGCCACGACCGGGGGTCCTTCGGCGCGGATCTTGTCGCCCGTTCGAGGTTCTCCTCCGCCTTCCTCACGTCGCCCGCCGCGATGAAGCACTCCGCGAGGTTGTAGAGGGCAGGGGCGAATTCCCCGTTCACGGACAGGGAGGACTCGAACGCGCGAATCGCTCCCGGCAGGTCTCCCGTTTCGAACCGGATGATGCCCAACTTGTCGTAGGCGTCCTCGGAAGGGATGATCCCGATCGCCGCCTGGAACTGCTCCTCCGCCCCCACGGCGTCCCCCCACCCCTTGTATTTCAGGACCCCCGCGTAGTAACGGCTCCAATAGTCGTCGGGCGCGGCGGCAACGGACTTTCCGAGCAACTTCGCCGCATCCTCCCGCCGCCCGAGGAGAAGCGACCTCTCTGCCGCCATCCGGTACATGTCGGAAACCAGTTCCCGGTTCCTGTGGTCGAGGTTGACGATGGCCGGACGCAGGAAGGGAGTCGTGATGAACTCGCTGCTCCAAAGGTCGGGCAACGATCCCGCCTTCGTGCCGGGCGAACGGTAGAGCAGGCCGAAGGGGACGGAGATCTCCTCTCCGCCGGGGGCGTAGGGAGCCACCTGATTGCTGAAATAGAAATTTCCCAGGTGTCTTCGCGACAGGGCCCGATCGATCTCCTTCCGGATCCGGTCCTGTTCCGAGGGAAGGGTTTCGCGGTACGCCGCGTTGTAATCGGTCCGGAAAAGGTTGCCGCTCCGCCCGTAGAGAGCCACGTCCTCCCGGTACCCCTCGACGAGACGGAAGTAAAGGAGGGGGAACGTGGGGACGTCGTACTCCGTCGCAAGCCCGGAGGCCGGTGGAAGGGGATCGAGGAGATTCAGCGTATAGGAGTGCAGTTGCAGCGACCCGGACCGGTCGGCTGCGCCCCGGTTCGCGCGGATGGTGGCCGCCGCCAGGAGGGCGAGCGTGGCGAGGCAGATCGCCCCGGCGGCTCGGCGGAAGGTCTTACCGGGTCGGCGTGCCGCGAATCGGGCGGCCCACTCCCAAACCTGCGCGGCGCCGAGCGCGGAAACCAGGGCCAGCAGCGCGTACGTGCCGAGGAATTTGTTGGAACTGAT
>JAKALO010000194.1 GCA_021824125.1 Deltaproteobacteria bacterium
TGGCAGGGTGATCCCCCGTGGGACACGCGGGGACACGGTTTTCAGGCCCAACTATGCGATAATCCACAATGTGGAGATCATCACCACTGATTTCGAGGTTATCGGGACGGTTGTCGAACTTGTCCCCATTTTTATGGTGAACAAGCTCGCCGGGGAGGAGTTCTCGGTCGAGGACTTGTTCCATAACATAGCGGTGTTCCGAAACCGTCCGCCCGTTGATCTTCATCTTTCGGTAACGTTGCGCCATTTCTCTTTCTCCCGTTTTTCTCTGCGGACCCATATATCAGTTGTCCCGAGGACGAATGTTTCGCCGACAGCGTTTTGCAATAACGCCAGCAGGATTTGCTCATGAATGCCTTTTGAGGCATCCGGGGGAACTGCGTTTCCAATTCTTTCGCGGTAACGCGAGTCCGCCTTCCCCGCCAGCACCACGGGGGTCCCATCGGCGAACCGCACCGGGAAGGATTGCAGGGCGAGCAGCTCCAAGGTGGTCAGCGGGCGGTGCCAGGTCCCGTCGAGGGCGACGATCACCGGGGGCGGGTCGGGGCGCTCATCGTTGCCGGGGATTCGCGGGTCCGCGATCGCGCAACGCGCGGCATGTACGTCACCTGACCCGACCACCGTCGAGAGCGTGTCGCCCCAGCCGTCCACGCCATAACTTCCACTTCGCGGCTTGCACCCGAGCCGATGGTCGGCAACCGCCTGGGGACCGTTCGAGGTGCCGACTCCGGCGCCGCCGGTGACGGTCTGCGCCGTCTCGTCCATCCGGAGGATCCGATAGACCCCGGGACGTGGGTCATGCCCGAGACGGACGTCGGCGATCGCTTGGGCTCCGCTCCCGAACCTGGTACCGGTAACGGTGGTCGAGGGCTCGTTCATGGACTGGACACGGAAGATGTTGAAGTGCCTGTTCTCGTTTTCCTTCAACCGCGGATCCGCGATCGCGGCGGGCGTGTTCGAGCAGGGGACCCGCATCCCGCCCGTGATGGCCTTCGCCGGGTTGTCCCACCCGTTGACGCCGTACAGCCCAGGCGAGCCGTTGTAGCCGGTCTTCTCTTTGAGACGGGGGTCCGCCACGGCGGCGGGGCTGCTTCCGGAGAGGCGCGTGCTGCTCGTGATGGTCGCCGCTGGCTTGTCCCAGGGCTGCACCGTGAGAGCGTTGTTCGTGGTGCCCCATTCCGTGCGGACGATCCGATACTCCTCCGGCGTGATCTTCTGGAGGTCCCGCCAGTCCCCGCCGGCGGGGATCAGCGCCAGTCGCAGCCATGTCAGCCACTTCAGCCGCGGGAGCCGGTGCATCGGCCCGAGCGACGGATCGTCCGGAAGGGCCAGGGGCCCGATCACGTCGCCGATGGTCTTCAAGGGGCGCTTCGGGGGCTGGTAAATGAACGGCGCCAGCTTCTTCGGGTTGCGGGCAATCATCAGGTACCGCTTCCGTCGTTGACCGAGGCCGCCGATCTCCCCGCAGTCGTGGTCCGAGTCGGTGACATGGTAACCGTGACCACGGAGGAGCCGCTTGATCTCCTCGAGCAGCTCCGCCCCGCGGGTCCGGATCCGGGGTACGTTCTCGAGGAGAAACACCGCTGGGCGATCATCCTTGAATGCCTCCAGTGTGAGCCGGACAGCCTGGGTGGTCAGGCGGTTGAGCGCCTGGTACTTCTCCGACCCCGCAGAGGCGGACGGCAGGAGCCCGGAGAAGCCCTTGCAGTTGTGGGTCGCCATCATGGGAACACAGAAGGTGTCGTCCTCTTCCACCTCCAGGTTCCAGACGCGCTCCTGCGCCTGTCGCCGCTCGGTGCTCCGGACCCGGACCCATACAGCCCCGTCCTTGAACTCATAGACGGTGCGCTTCTCTGGATCCAGCCTGACATTCAGCTCCCATCGAGGCCGCGTCTGTACCTTTCGGCCGCCCATGATGACCTGCTTGCCACCGGGCCAGCACTTGTGGATGGAAGCGAACGTCCCCAGGCGGAGGAGGAGGCGCTGTACAGACCGCAGAAGAGGAAGCGATACAGAGGGAATCTTCCAGCGGGCCTGCAACACGTTCCCGGCGAGTCTTCTTCCCTGCTCCGAGCCATCGGTTGATCGGTACCCGCCGATCATGGCTTCCAGAAGTGGGCGCTCCAACCCGAACAGCGAGGGTGAAATGTCCTTCCGGTGCGACCCATCCCCGAAAGCGCCAAGGATAAGGGAGAGACTGCGGGAGGTGACCCGTATCTTGATGTTGCCACTGCCGCCGTTGTGGTCCTCATAGAAGGACAAGCCGAGCTCCCTTAGGCTCGCTCGGATATTCCCAGCCAGTTCTCCGTCCGCCGGCCCGACGCAGTACATGATCTCGTGCCGGCTCGGGCGCCGGTATCCATCACCCAGGTATGCGCCCACAAGGAACCACAACGAAGGAGATTCAGCGAAGGGGCGGAGATCCACGATCCTCCCAGAAACAGCCTCGTGTGTGGGCTTGGCGTACCTTGCGCCGTCATTTTTCCCGCCGCGGTTAATTCTCCTCGGGTCGCCGAAGGAATCCACGAATCGCCGGGCAGATCCCGGCTCCTCCGGATCCACGGGGAATCCGATTCGGTCGCCCACGCGGACCTTATCGGCCCGGACGAACTCGGACCCCGAGAGCGTTCGCTTCTTTCCGTTTGCCTTCGGTCGGACTACCCGGCGCCGCCAGAGCGGATGTTCGGCGGTGAACTCTTGAGCATCCACCGTGCCGTTGAGGCGGATGCCGTAAATGGTGCCATCGTAGGTGTGCGCCCCGACCTTGAGCACTCGCCGATACCGGCCACGATGCGTCAGGACACGAGTCCCGGCTTTGACCTCTCTGATGGGCCTGTCTCCCTGCAGCGTCAGAACTGGAACGTGACCGGGCAGGCATGGCGGCGACGAAAATACGATGTCCGGACAGACCCCTCCGGCGGCACGAAAGATATCTTCCGGCATCGCCTCGCGCCACTCCGGGGGAGGTTGTTCCCCGTGAAACGCTACGTACTGATCCCGGTCGAACAGGTCCAGGCACGTAGCCGGGATCCCGGTGAACCGTTCGAAGTCGGCGCAGGCGGACGGATCGAAGTCGATCCCCCCGAGGGTCCGGATGGATCCGCGGCAGCCGAGCCACGTCGCCCGGGCAGAGGCGGCACCGAGGGCACCGCCACCGATCCCGCAAAACAGGTGGAACTCCGTGAACTCGACGGGCGGGCGATCGAGGGGGGAGGCCATTATTCCGTCACAGCCTTTCGCACCGCACGGCCAAGTTCAAGGTCGTTGGTCTCCTGCGTATTCGTTCCGGGGCACGGAACGTAAAATTTACGAACGCCCCGAACCGAATAATCTCCCGCCCGGGACTCGTCCAGGATTTCTTCTATTTCCACGCGGAATCCCTTGGCCGTGAGCCGGACAACCGCCTGCTTTGGCTTCATGCCGCCGCTGCCTCTCCGGACTTCTTCTCCTTCTTCACCCGGATCCGGGACCGGAAGAGCCCGCGGACCGCCTCGCCGAGTTCCTTGTCGCTGGCGGTGTCGAGGACCACGACCGGCTTTCCGTGGTCCTGCGCGGAGTCATCCTTCCAGACCTGCAGTTGGATCCTGTAGGCGTTCCCGATCTCGTCGATCACCACACTCTTTTCCAATGAACTCTCCTTTTTCGTGGCCCCACGGATTGGCGGCTCGCAGGGCCGTTACGTGCCCGCCCGCACGTTCCCCCGGCCGGAGCGGGG
>JAKALO010000036.1 GCA_021824125.1 Deltaproteobacteria bacterium
AAGGCGAGGAGACGGATCAACCGGCGCACGGGCGGATCCGGGTGCGCCCGGAGCTCTCCCTGCGGTTCCCGCCCGCCGACATCGCGAAAATCGAGGAGACGGGCGGCGAAGCGCCGGGATTCCTCGTCACGGTCGGCTTCCTGGGGCTGTACGGGGTCTCCTCGCCCCTGCCGACCTTCTACACCGAGGACCTGTTCGCGGAGGAGGAAGAGGAGTCGTCGGCGGGAAGGGACTTCCTCGACATCCTCAACCACCGCCTCTACGCCCTGCTCTTCCGGGGCTGGGCCAAGTACAGGAGCTTCCTCCAGGTCGTCGAGGAGAAGAACGCCGGGGACATCGAGAAGCTTTTCTGCCTCGTCGGCCTTGGGGAGAGCTCCCTCCGGGAATCGGCCCTCGAACCGTACTCGCTCCTCCGGTACGCCGGGCTCGTGACGCAGTACCCCCGCTCGGCGCTCGCCCTCGCCACGCTCCTGCGTGACGCGCTGGGAGACGTCCCGGTCGACATCCTCCCGTGCGTGAAGCGGACCGTCCGGATCCCGGAGGACCAGCGTATCGCCCTGGGGGAAATCGCGTGCACGCTGGGGGGAGACAGCCGGATCGGGCTCGAGCTCGACGACATCACGGGGAAATTCCGCCTGCTGCTGGGGCCGGTCTCCATCGACCGCTACAACTCCCTCCTGCCCGGGAACGCGCTCCATCGGAAAATGGCGTCCCTCGTCCGGTTCTACCTCACCGACCCGCTCGAATACGACATCGAGCTTACGATGGCCGAAGGAGAGGGCGGCACCGTGCGCCTGGGCGCCGACAGGCTCTCCACCCTCGGGTGGGACACGTGGATATTCTCGGGGGAAAAACTCGGCGAGGTCAGGGCGGTTTTCCCGCCACAATACTCATAGGAGGCAGGGTTAATGATCACTGTCGACATCAAGACGCTCCTCGGACGGCTCAACCCTTTCTGCACGCGGGCGCTCGAAGGGGCCGCGGGGCTGTGCGTCTCCCGGACCCATTACGAGGTGACCGTGGAGCACGTGTTAGCGAAGATACTCGAGGAGCCGCAGTCGGACGTGTCCCTTATCCTCCGGAACTTCGACATCGACCCCGGTAACGTCGGCAAGGTCCTCGGCCAGACGATCGAGGAGCTCCGGACCGGTAACGCGGGAAAGCCGGTCTTCTCTCCGCTCCTCCTGGAGTGGATCCAGGACGCGTGGCTCATGGCCTCCGTCGACCTCGAGGAGAACCGGATCCGCTCGGGGGCGCTCCTCCTTGCCTTCCTCGCCCGCCCGGTCCAGCTCGGGGAGGGTCGATACATCGACCTCCTGCGGGCCGTCGGGCGCGAGTCGCTCCTCTCCAAGTTCGGGTCGGTCGTCAAGGGGTCGATCGAGACGCTGTCCTCCGACGAGAAGCGCCAGATGCGGGAGTCGGCCGCCCCCGCCGGCGACGGTACGGCGCTTGCGCGCTTCTGCACCGACTTCACGGCGAAAGCCGCGGCCGGGGAGATCGACCCCGTCTTCGGGCGCGACCGGGAGATCCACCAGATGATCGACATCCTGGCGCGGCGCCGGAAGAACAACCCGATCGCCGTGGGCGAGCCGGGCGTCGGCAAGACGGCGGTCGTCGAGGGGCTCGCGCTCCGCATCGTCCAGGGCGACGTGCCGGACCTCCTGAAGGGGACCACCATCCTGGGCCTCGACATGGGGCTGCTGCAGGCGGGCGCGGGCGTCAAGGGGGAGTTCGAGAACCGCCTGAAGTCGGTCATCAACGAGATCAAGGCCAGTCCCAAGCCGATCATCCTCTTCATCGACGAGGCGCACACCCTCATCGGGGCGGGAGGGTCGGCCGGCGGGTCCGACGCCGCGAACCTGCTCAAGCCGGCCCTGGCCCGAGGCGAGCTGCGGACCGTCGCCGCGACGACCTGGTCCGAGTACAAGAAATACTTCGAGAAGGACGCGGCCCTGGCCCGCCGCTTCCAGCTCGTCAAGCTCGAAGAGCCGTCGAAGGAGATGGCGGTCCTCATCCTCCGGGGGCTCAAGGAGAAGTACGAGGACGCGCACAAGGTGGTCGTCCGGGACGACGCCATCGTCGCCGCCGCGGAACTGTCGAGCCGGTACATCTCCGGACGCCAGCTCCCGGACAAGGCCGTCGACCTCCTCGACACGAGCGCGGCGCGCGTGAAGGTCGTCCTCTCCGCCAAGCCGGACGTATTGGAGGACAAGGAGCGCACCATCCAGGCGCTTGAGCGCGAGAAAAAGGCCCTCGACCGGGACCGGACACACGGGTTCGCGGTGGACGAGGAGAGGCTCGGGGAGATCGACAGGTCCCTGGCGAGCCTGAGCGCGGAAGTCGTGGCGCTCGCGGAGCGGTGGAAGAAGGAGCAGGAGGCGGCGCAGAGCCTCGTGGCTGCCCGGCGTGAACTCTTCGAGCTGCGCAGCGGGAACGGGCCGGAGGAGAAACAGGCCGAGCTCAAAAGCCGGGTCGACGCGCTGGGAAAGGAGCTCGCGGAGATCCAGGGCGACGATCCCCTCATCCGGATCGAGGTCGACCCCGACATCGTGGCCAAGGTCGTTTCCGACTGGACGGGGATCCCGCTGGGAAAGGTGCTCCGGGACGAGGCGAACAGCATCATGGGCCTCGACGCGAACCTCAAAGGCAGGATCAAGGGTCAGGACGAGGCGATTTCCGTCATCGGCGAGGCGGTGCGCGCTTCCAAGACCGGCCTTACGGATCCGCGGCAGCCGATGGGCGTTTTCCTCTTCGTGGGGCCGTCCGGGGTGGGTAAGACGGAAATGGGCCTGGCCGTGGCCGATCTCCTCTTCGGCGGCGAGCGGTTCATGGTGACGATCAACATGAGCGAGTTCCAGGAGAAGCACACGGTGAGCCGCCTCATCGGCTCCCCGCCAGGGTACGTCGGTTACGGGGAGGGAGGGGTGCTCACGGAGGCCGTGCGGCAGCGTCCCTACTCGGTCGTCCTCCTGGACGAGGTCGAGAAGGCGGACCTCGAGGTGATGAACATCTTCTACCAGGTCTTCGACAAGGGGACGCTCTCCGACGGGGAGGGGCGCGTCATCGACTTCAAGAACACGATCCTCTTCCTCACGAGCAATCTCGCCACCGACGTCATCACGCAGATGTGCGAAGGCGGGCAGCGGCCGTCGCTCGACGTGCTGACCTCCGCGATCCGGCCGATCCTCTCCAGCCACTTCAAGCCGGCGCTCCTCGCGCGAATGACCATCGTGCCGTTCTACATCCTCGATCCGAAGTTCCTCAAGGAGATCGTCGAGCTCAAGCTCCGCAGGCTTGCGGGGCGCCTGGCCGAGAGCAACAAGATGAAGATGACCTTCGCACCAGGGGTCGTGGACCAGATCACGGCCCGCTGCACCGAGGTGGAGACCGGGGCGCGCAACATCGACCACATCCTTCGGGGGACGGTCCTCCCCATGATGTCCCGGGAGATACTGAACCGGCTTGGGGAAGGGACCATGCCGTCCGGCGTCCACCTGGCGCTGGCGGACGACGGCGCGTTCAAGGTCGAATTCACGGTCTGAAAAGAAAGGCGATTCGAGGGCGGAGGCTGGCGATGGCTATTGTAAGCTCGGGGGGCCGCGAGCCCGACTTTACGTTCAAGGTCCTGGGTAAGGGTACTTCCCACGTCTTCGACGTGCTGGAGTTTTCGCTGCGGGAGCGTATGTCGTCCCCGTTCGAGCTGACGCTGATGCTGGTGAGCGAGGAAGAGAACGTTCCGTTCGACGACATCGTGGGCCAGGAGTCCCTGCTGAAGATACTGGACGAAAAGGCGCGGGACACGGCGCGTTTTGTCCACGGGGTGATCCGGCGGTTCGAGAACACGGGAGACCGGTCGGGCGGCAAGGGGCGGTTCCACCTGTACCGTGCGGAGGTGGTCCCGTCGCTGTGGTTCCTGTCGCTGGAGCGGGACTGCCGGATCTTCCAGCAGAAGGACGCGAAGGCGATCGTGACGGAGATCCTGAAGGACGCGGGGCTGCTCGCGGACCGTTTCGCGTACCGCCTGAAGGGTGATCCACCGGCGCGTGAGTATTGCGTGCAGTACCGCGAGTCGGACCTGGATTTCGTTTACCGCCTGCTGGAGGAGGAGGGGATTTTCCACCATTTCGAGCACGACGATAAGAAGCACATTACGGTCTTCGGGAACGACACGTCGTCGTACGGGTGCATCGGCGGCGGGTCGGCGCCGCGCAAGGTGAAGTTCAACATCACGGAGAAGGGCGTTCCGAAGGAGGAGTGCGTTTACGACTTCACGCTGTCGCGCAGCGTGCGGACGGGAAAGGTGACGCGCCGGGACTTCAATTTCGAGAAGGTGTCCCTGGACCAGACGACGGACGACGAGTCGCGTAAATCGCCGAAGCTGGACCAGAAGTACGAGGCGTACGACTACCCCGGGGGCTACATCGACCCGAACCGGGGGAAGGCCCTGTCGCAGGTTCGCCTCCAGGAGGCGCAGGCGTTGCGGGAGACGTGCTCGGGGAAGAGCACGAGCCGCGGGTTCCTGCCGGGCCACAAGTTCGAGCTGACGGACCACGACAACACCGCCTTCAACCGGATCTATCTTCTCGTGGAGGTGGTTCACGAGGGGTACCAGCCGCAGGTGCTCCACACGTCGGCGGCCGGGGGAGGGGCGCCGGATAAGGACGAGAAGCAGTTCCACTGCATCAACACGTTCGTGGGAATCCCGGCGGACGTCGTGTTCCGCCCGCCCAGGGTTACGCCGCGGCCGGTGGTGGAGGGTCCGCACACGGCGCTGGTGGTGGGTCCGAAGGGCGAGGAGATCTACACGGACAAGTACGGCCGCGTGAAGGTGCATTTCCACTGGGACCGGCTCGGGAAACGTGACGAGAAGAGCTCCTGCTGGATCCGGGTGGCGAGCATGTTCGCGGGGAGCATGTACGGCGCAATATTCATCCCGCGGATCGGGCAGGAGGTGATCGTGGGTTTCCTCGAAGGGGACCCGGACCGGCCGATCGTCACGGGACGGGTCTACAACGCGGACTGCATGCCGCCCTACGAACTGCCGAAGGAAAAGACCAAGAGCACGATCAAGACGGACACGTCTCCGGGGGGGAAGGGGTTCAACGAGATCCGGTTCGAGGACGCCAAGGACCAGGAGCAGATCTTCGTCCACGGGCAGCGGAACCTGGATGTCCGGATCGAGAAGGACGCGATGGAATGGATCGGGCAGGATCGCCACCTGATCGTGAAAAGGGACCAGGTGGAAATGGTCGAGGGAGACAAGCACCTGACGGTCACGGGCGACCGCAACGAGAAGGTAGACGGCGCCGTTTCCCTCAAGGTCGGCACCGACAAGCAGGAAAAGGTTGGGGTCAAGCACGCCCTCGACGCCGGGCAGGAGATACACCTGAAGGCGGGGACCAAAGTCATCATCGAGGCCGGCACCCAGGTGACGATGAAAGTGGGCGGGAACTTCGTGGACGTCGGTCCCGCCGGTGTGACTATCCAGGGGACCATGGTGAAAATCAACAGCGGCGGTTCCGCGGGGTCGGGGTCCGGCTCGTCGCCTGACCCGCCGAAACAGCCAGCCGAGGCGGACAAGGCCAAGCCGGGCATCGCTCCTCCTTCGTACAGCCCGCAGGCCAAGGCGCTCCAGTCGGCGGCGAACTCGGGAGCGCCGCTCTGCCACACTTGACCGTCCTGAGCCGGCGGGCCCGTGCGGCCCGCAGGAAGAGGCAGGGAAGCGGAGAAAAGGGGTTTTCATGACATCTCCCTATGTCAAGAGGGTGATCGACCACTTGTGGTGGCAGGACGAGGAAAAAGATCCTCCCCGGGTATATGCCCTGCTGGACGCGGCGAGGGACGAATCGATCTACCCGAAGATCCTGGACTGCGGCCTGGAGAGCACGTGCCTTTACCAGGGGGAGAAAGCCCGGGAGCTGGCCTGGGTGGCGCCGTATCTCGTCGAGCTCAAGCGGGACGATCCCTTCACGGAATGGGTCGTGGAAAACGGCTGGGGGAAGAGCTGGGGCGTCTTTGCCGGGTCGATAGCCACGCTCAACGAGCTGAAACGACATTTTCGAGCCTTTCTCATGGTCTATGACGAGGAGGGGAATTCCCTCTATTTCCGGTATTACGATCCGAGGGTCCTGCGGGTCTACCTGCCGACCTGCAATGCCGGGGAACTGGGGACCGTTTTCGGTCCGGTCGAATATTATATTGTTGAAAGGGAAGATCCCGGGTTCGTTTCCCGGTTCAGGAACGCAGCCGGCACATTGCTGCAGGAGAAGTTGACGGTCGGGAAGGGCTGACGGATCGCGGCGGCATGGCGTTTCGTGGAGGCGTGCGCATGGATTCCTCCCGGAGGACGGGTGATTCGGGCATCGGCATCGTTCCCTGGAGCGGCGCGGACCGCGGCCAGTTGCTGAATCTCTGCAGCCGGATGCACGGGGAAAGCCGCTACGCGTACCTCCCCTTCGACGCGGCCAGGGTCGGGTCGGAGCTCGATTCGTACATGCGGGAAACGGAGCGGCGATGCGCACTGGCGGCCGTCAAGGAGGGGAAGGTTATCGGCATCCTGGCCGGATACGTGTCGGAATACGCGTTCTGTTCGGAACTGGTCGCGACGGACCATATCATGTACGTGGTCCCGCGCAGCCGGGGGACCCTTGCGGCGGTCCGCCTGATCGAGGCGTTCCGGGACTGGGCGCGCGAACGGGGGGCCCGCGAGCTCGTGCTGGGGATTTCCACGGGAGTCGATACGGTCCGGACGGGGAAGCTTTTCGAGCGGCTCGGATTCGAGTTCGCCGGGGGCAACTTCGTTCAGCGACTTGAAAGGTAGGGGCGGCGCTTGAAGATACGCAACGAACAGATCGAGGCTATGGCGAAGGAAGTCCGCAAGGCGTTCGAACACCGCGTGCTGGACCACGTCCTGAAATATTTTCCCGCTCAGGCGCGGCTTTTCGGCCGGGAGCGCCTTTATCCGCTTGCCGTCCGGGCGATCGACCAGGCGAACGCCTACGAGATGGTCTCGGAGGAAAGCGCTTGCGTTTACGCCGACGCCATCATGATGCTTGGCGCGGACTTCGACGTCGACCCGCAGCTGCCGTTCGCCCGCGCCGTCCTGCTGGAGCAGGGACTGTCCGAACGGGAACGGGCCGCGGGGCTGTATAACGCGGTGAAGGAATACTGGGACAAGGTGGCGGGCAAGGACGGCGGCGCCTGGATCGACGCCTTGCGAAACTTTCGCAGGTTTCCGGTGGAGTGGATTCCCCAGCCCCCGGACGGCGAGGAGGTGGAGTTCGTAAGCGGCCTGCTGGGGCGGCTCCACCCGGCGAAGCAAGCGTTCCTGGGCGACAACGGCGTCAGGGATTTCGTGCGGTTCTCGGCCGTGGAGGCCCAGGGGCTGGGCATAGAGACGCGGCCGGGATCCGGCGTCCTCGCGGCCTTTATGTTCGTCGGGGGGTCTGGCTTTCCCGGCGATCCACGTTTCGACTGGATCGGGCCGTTGATGGACGAAACCGCGCGGCGGAAGAAAAACTGGCTTGCTCACCTGCATGCGCAGGCGTCGCAAAAATTCGATGAGTGGGTGAGGTAAACGAAACCATGGGCTGTTTCAGCGGAAGACAGGGACCGCCTCCGCCTCCGCCGGGAGGCGGATCGACGCCGACCAACCCGGGTTCCCCGTCGGCGGGGTGCTGCCCCACCTCGGTGGCGATCAAGGCGCCGGACGGGACCAGCAATCCGTGCAGGATCGTGCCTGCGAACGGCTCTCTCCGGCTTCGCGCGGTGCCGCAGCCGGCAGGGTCGGGCCGGAGGTTCCGGTGGTCGACGAGCAGCACGAAAATACGTCTCGAAAACGACACCGGGCAAACCGTCACCGTGAGGGGGCGGGGCAACGCGAGCGCGGCCATCGACGCCGAAACGCTGGTGGTCGCGTGCACCGCCCCGGGTTGCGGCGCGGTCACCTCCTCCGTGAGGCTTACGGTGGTGAAGGTGACTTTCTCCAAGTCGAACGCCCAGACCTACGGATACGACGATATGGACACGCCCGCGGCCCCGACCGACCACCACGTATCGGTGAAGAAGCTGGCCACGACGCAGGTCCACACCAGGATCGAGGGCGGGCTGAACGGAACCCAGCTGGAATTCGTCTGCGACGACAACACCATCGCGAACCCGGGAGCCGCGCCGGCAAGCGCGGACTTCGATCTTCCCGTGGACGGCGGCGACACCGACAAGGGCGAGACGGTCCTCCGGGCCCGTGTCAGGTGCACGTGTCCCGCGAGGGATTGCACGAGCATCAAGATCAACACCTACGCCGAAAAGCCTGTGGATGCGACGGTCGCCAAGGTCCACGACAGCGGTTCGGCGCGCACGGCGCTGCGGTTTCCGAACCTGGACGCCCCCGGGACGGCGACTCTCATCAACACGAAGTACAAGGAAGGGGTCGCGTTGATGACCCTCACCGACCACAGCGGCACCGGTGGCGCGACCAATGTCCATTACGACCTCGACAGCAACGGGAGTCTCACCTACGACATCGTCAACGGCGGGGGCCCCGAGTTCAACAAAATCAAGAGAGCGTTCGCCGTCGCCGGATGGAGGGTCGTCATCGTCCGGACCATGGTATCGCTCTACTACCTGGCGTCGGCCGCCGCAAGGGGGGCGACCACCATCACCATCAACACGGCCGACCATTTCTACACCGCCGGCGACACGACGCCGCTGGGTACGGGGGGAAAGAGGGAGAACGTCACCATACAGAGCTTCGTCGGCGCCACGCTGACCCTGGCGGCGCCTCTCCAGCACGCCCATTCCCGCAGGGCGCCGATCGAATTCCCCGCGGCCGGCTGGAGCGGGAACCCGGTCGTTATAGTTGAAGGAACGACTTCCGAAGACGAGATAAAGTGGACCATCGGGCACGAACTGGGCCACTCGGTGCTCTCGCTGGTGGACGTGACCCACGACCAAAGCATAATGCACTTCATGCAGGGGGCCGCGGACACCCGGCTGCGCTACAAGCCGCTGCCGAAACACTACGACCCTGGCACGGAGAACCAGTGGGAAACCATACCAAGACCATGATGCGGCATGCGGCGCTGGCGGTCGCGCTGTCCGCGCTCCTTTCGGGAGCACATCCGGCAGCGGCTGGAAAGGGGAAGATAATGTCACACGCAGCAGAAGCGGCCATCTTGCAGTTCCGGAACGGGGTCAGGTACCAGCCTCCGCCGACCGGGTTCCTCAAGGAAGGCAAGCTGGAGGTGGAGGAACTGGAGCCGTTCGGCCCGGCGTTGCGCCGGGAGGCCGGGCCGGTGCGGGAACAGATCGTCCGGCTTCTGGCGGACGCCGGCAAGCGCTCGGATCCCATGTATACGGCCGGCGGGCAGATGATACGGCAGCCGCGGATCATCGCGATGCTGGCGGGGGAAGGGATCGTCCACGCAGACCTCGGGCGGGAGGCGGCCCTTGGCGCCATGCAACAGTACGTCCCCGCCGAACTGCTGAAGCCTTACGGGAAGGTGTTGACCAACGACCTTAAGGAGCGGCCGGGCACCACGGCGTTCCTCCTGATCGCCAAGGTCAAGCCCCCGGAGGCGGTCCCGGTGGTCCGGAAGCTGATGACCGCCCCCCGTTGGCCGAAGGAATTGAACGCCAGGGTGGCGGCGGCCGCGCTTTGGGAAAAGGATATCGAGAAGGAGTTCATCGATTGCTTCCGGGAAGCGGCCGACCCGAAGGAAAAGGCCCGCCTGGCGAGGGTCCTGGGCTGGATCGGGACGGACGCCGCCTTGCGGGCGCTGGCCGACGCGATGCGCACGGACCTGGTGATCGAGATGCCGCGCGTATCCCGCCGCTCCGTACGGCTGGACGTGCTGGCGGCGCTCAGCTACAACTTCCCGGACCAGCAGGCCCTGTACGAAAGCCAGCTCCTGGACGAGGAAGGGTACGATCAGGCCGAGGCGTTCTGCGTGAAGCGGTTCGGCACGAAGTGGGACACCCCCCGGCCTCCGTTCCTGACCATCATGGGGTTCCCCATACCCAGGCGGACGCGGTAGGGCCGCGCCCGGGAAGGAGAGACACGATGCCCCCCCAGGGACGAGTAAGCGACCTGGCGCAGGCGATGGCCGATGCCCACGGATGCCCGGCCTGTCCGCACCCCGTCGTCGGACCGGCGCTCCAGGGATCCCCCGACGTCCTCGTGAACTTCCTGCCGGCCATGCGGGTCGGGGACCCCGGAATGGCCGTCCCCTGTTGCGACGGGAACACGTGGAACGCGCAGATGGGGAGCAACACGGTCCTGATCAACAGCAAGGGCGCCCACCGGCTGGGCGATATGACCAAGCATTGCGGCGGCGTCGGGAAATTGATCACGGGCAGCCCCGATGTCCTCGTCGGGGGGTAGGCGGGACGGCTGTTCCGCCGAAGGATAAACGAAAATGCCATGGCCGCCGAAAGACATGCTCGTGATGCTGGCCAAGATGAATTTCTGCTCGAAGGCGATCAGGCTCCCCATGGAATGGTCGGAGCCGGGCGACCATTATCCCAAGGCCTTCCAGCCCGGCGAGGAGGCGGTCCCGCCGAACATGCCGCTCAACCTCTTCCGCGAGGAGTCCCTGAACAAGTATCACGTGGACTCGGCGGGTGACGTCGGGAAGCAGTTCGAAACGTACATCGAGGGTATCTGCGGGGCGATCCACTCGGCCGTGGACACCTGGACGAAAGCTGCCACGATCCAGGCGGTCGTCATCATGGGCCCCACCGCCTCCGTGGGCATGGTTGTCGGGCCTCCCCTGGCGCCGCTGATCATGGCGCAGGGCCCAAAGTCCAGGCCTCAGGAGCTTAAGTACACCACGGCGATCGCCAACGCCATCGGCACCAGCTGGCTTCCGTGGCAGTCGTCCATCAAGGTCCCGGGATTGCCGTGGTACCCGGCCTTCGCGGCGTTCCCGGGCCCGATGGCTCCCCCTATGCCGAACATCCCCATTCCCCTCATCGCCCTGGTCTCGGTGGACGCGAGCCTGTCGCCGGGCGCACTGAAAGGGATGATGATGGCGAACCTCGGCGACCCGACTGCCCTGCACGCGGCGGACCTGTTCGATGCCGTCGCACAGGCGTTCAACACCGTGTTCATGATGTACAAGGCCACGACGCCGGTTAAGAACGTCCTGGGAACGGGACCGATCCCGACGTTCGCTCCGCCGTTCGTCCCGGTGGGGCCTGTCGTCGGAGGGGTTGGAACCGGTTTGCCCGGTTGCCTTGCGTGACCGGACGACCCGACGGAGCGGAATGAAGATCGAAAACAAGACACCTTTCCTGTCGGAAGCCCTTCCGATGATGGACCACGGGGGGAACCCGGTACTTGTCGTCATCGTGAAGGGGACCTTCTCCGTCGGCGAGGACGGCGCCGTTACGCGCGCGAGCAAACCGATTCCCGTGGCTTACGGGGACGAGCCCTGCAACGAAGGGAAAGGCGTATCCGCGCGGTGGGAGTCCGACGTGGTCCCCTTCAAGCCGAGGGCGGATATCGTGCTGACAGGAAAGGCCCATGCCCCGGGCGAAAAGCCCGCACCGTGGGTCGACGTGACCCTGCGCGTCGGGACGACCACCAAGTCCCTGAGGGTCTTCGGCGACCGGAAGTGGGTCTGCGAAGGCAAGAAACTTACCGCCAATATGACGCCGCCCATCCCTTTCGAGACGATGGACCTTCTCCCCGAAAGGGCGTTCGGCGGCATGGACATGAGGACCGGCGGCACCTGCGCGGAGAATCCCGCAGGGTGCGGCTACTTCGACCAGGAAGTCGTCGAGGATCCCGAAAAGGCCTTCCTCCCGAACATGGAGGACCCTAAGAACCTCGTCCGCCACTGGAAGGACCACCCGCGGCCCGCGGGCTTCGGCGTCGTGGGGAAGGGTTGTCGGCCGCGCATTGGTTATCTCGGGACGTACGACGAAACGTGGGAGAAGGAAAGGTCGCCCGCGCCGCCTGTCGATTTCCGGCCGGATTTTTTCAACGCGGCCCAGCCCGACCTCCAGGTGCAGGGCTATCTAAAGGGGGACGAGGAGGTGGAGCTCGTCAACCTGACTTTCGACGGGCGGTTCCGGTTCCGCCTTCCGGGTGTTCGCCCCGCAGTCACGGTGGCCCGGGCGGACATCGAGAAACAGGGGTGGGACGCCACCCGTGCGACGGAAGACCTGGAGATGCGGCTGGACACGCTCTGCCTGATTCCCGATGAAAGGCGTTTCTTGCTCGTGTGGCGGGGCTCGTGCGCGATCCGGGACCTGGGCGCCCTGGAGATCCGCGAAGTGACGATAATCGCATGAAGGCCCGGAAAGGATGACCGGATGAAAAAGTCGATCTGGATGACGTCGCTCGGACGTTCGGAAGACACGGTGAAGAAGTTGTACGGGAAGATCGGGAGCTACGGGCTCGAGGTCAAGGGCCACTTCTGGGAGGACGACCTCGGGAAGATGGCGTGGATAGGGTCCCGCGAGGAACTGTTGAAGCCCGAAACGGCCGCATGGGTCGTCGTGGGGTCGAAGCAGGAATTGTCCAGCCCGTCGATCCGGTACGGGCTTTCGGCCCTCTCCATCACCGTTCAGGCGCAGCGCGGCGCCGGGTTCCCCGTTATGCTCCTCCACCCCCGCGGCGAGGCGGTTGATGCCGGGACGCTGCCGACACCGCTCCGGTCGATGGAACCGCTCCCGGCGGACGATCCGGGCCTGGGCCCCAAGCTTGTGGCGAAGGCACACGCGCCCGCGAAGGCGGCCCCACCGAGGGAATACCGCCTGGACGTTTACGGAAATCCGCAGATAGGGCAGTGGTTCGAGGTCGGCCCGAACGACGGAACGTGGAAAGGGGCGATGCTGGGGGTCTGCGGGGCCGAGATCGCCTTCCACGGAGTCGGTCCCTCCGGCATGCTGCCCAGCCGTTCCACCCTCGAGTATTCCGTCCGCGGGATGAAGATCGATTTCGGGGAAAAGCAGTATGTCGCGTGGGCCGTTCAGAACGAGATCGGGCCGAGGACGTCCTACTTCGCGAAAGTGTCCGGCGCGCCGGACTCGCTGCTGTTCGGGTCCTACGCGGAGGGGGATGACGCCGAGGTTTACGTGGCGACGCTCAAGTGACGTTCACCGCGGGAGAAAGGCGTTGCCTTTTTGAGGGGAGCGTGCTAAGGATGATGGAAAATTCCACAAGGATTCCGGGGATATGACGACTCAGGGAACGGTCGCCCGCAAGAGCCTCGACAACCAGGAGTTCTTCCGGCTCCGCCAGGCCACGGAAAAGATCGGCATCGCCCTCGGGAAGAGGTTGTCCGCGCACCTCGAAACCCTGAGTCCGCTCTTCGTCCCCCGGAAGCTCCTGGGGACGTTCATAAAGAGCGCCGTCGTGGAGGACGTTCCCAGGTCGGACAAGGCGTTCGCGGACCTCCAGGAACGGTACGCGTCCGTTTCGGAGAAGCCCTTCGGTCTTCCGAAGAAGCTGCAGCCTCCGCTTCCGTCCCTTATGGGACAGCTTGATGCGGCGCTCTACCAATACCCGCTGGTCCTCGACAGCGGCGGGGAAAGCAAGACCGTTTCCGTCACGTCACCCGTCCGCTGGATCCTCTCGTTCCGGAGCGAGTGCCCGCTGGTTCGCCTGAGGGCGATGGTCGCGGGGACCGAGACGCGCAACCCGGACGACATGCGCATCGCGCTCCTGTCCCATTTGGCGCTCGTCGTCTACCTGAAGCACTTCCCCGCGTTGGTCGGGTTGTTGGGGGACCTGCGTTACCGCGTGGAGGTGCAGGAACTGTCAGATCTTGGCGGCTTGCCGGTCGTCATGGTCACGGCTCCCGTCGAGACGTTCCTTCCACCCGACGAGTTCATCCTCCAGATCACACAGCTCTCGGGGATTTCCGCCTTCCAGGAAGTCACCGGCACCGAGGCGATCGACAATATCCCGGATCCCCTGAAGAATTCCCTGAAGAGCCTGCTCGGGTAAGGCGTTCCGCCGCCGCTCCGCTTACCAGGGAATTTCCAGCTCGATGCGTTCCCCCGCAGGGAGCACCTCCCGGGACGGGTCGATGACGACCCGTAAAGCCCCGGTTTTCCCGCCCGTGCCGGGCGTTGCCGTCACACGGAGGCCTGAGGGTGCCGGGTGTCCCGTCTTTTCCCAGAATGCGTCGAACGCCTGCCGCACGCCCCCCTCGATGCCCGGGCCCGCGAGGTCGGCTGAAAGGTTCTCCCGGCACCATAGCAGGAGACCGGCAACCCGCGAGAGGAGAAGCTGGTACCGGAGAGAGCCGCGGCCAAGCGTCGACTCGACCGGGGTGAAGGCGATGTCCTTGTCGAGAGCCGACGCAAGCGGCGTGAAGCCCGCCTTCGCGAACTGCTTCATCCGGTCGTCGCCGATCGTCGTTTCCGTGGGGATCTTGTGCCCCCGTTCGTAATCCCGGAGCGGGAGGTTTTCCAGGCGGTTCTTCGGCCATTCGGTGAAACGCGTGGGCCAGCCTTGCTTCCGCACGCTTTGGGCGATCAGCGCGCCGACGGCCCAGACGGGGCTCGCGAAAAGCCATTCGGGCTCGTCGAACCGCACCTTCAACGGCTTGTTGTCGGGTCCGTAAGGCAGGCGGGCGAGAAAAGGGTTGCACGCGACCGCCACCCAACGCGCGGCGGGGAGCCCCTGCAGCCTACGCCACTTGCCGAATTCCGGCTCGTCCAGTACGTTTGGAAGGTAGGGGAGCCTGGACAACTCCTCCCAGTTTGCGAGCCCCAGCACCCCGGGAGAGCCGCAGCACACGGTGGGCGCGAGGAGCGTTTCCGCGAATGTCATCACCTTCTCCAGGAGCTCGACGCGATACGGTGTTTTATCGAACGGAAGGTCGATCAGCACGAGGGAAGGGAGTTTGTCCGCGCACGTCAACGTCAGGCGTCCGAGCGTTTCCTCGAGAGTTTCCATCGTAACGGGGACGAGTTCGAGTTCGATGTCGCCGTCGCCGATCCCCTGGTGCAGGAGCGTCTGCACGCCTCGCCACGCGGATTCGATGTTCCGGAAATCCTTGTTGGAGAATATGTTCCGTAATATGGCTTGAAGAACGGCTTCGATCTGAGTGATGATGGTCCTTGTTTCGGTGGCCGGGGCGGGTGTCCCTTCCGGCATGGCGACCTTGCTGAGAATGTCGTCGATCACGCTTTTTCCCGGCGAGGTTTTGGCAGGAGGAGGCGCCTGGAACGTGACAGGCAGGCCGGGGATGCCGCGGAGCCGTTCGTGGACGGTTTCCATGGAGATTCCCCGGGAAGCCGCGTCCCGGACGAAATCCCTCGCATCGACGAGCGCCGCCAGGTCCGGCTGTGCGGCGGAGAGACCGTCGGGGTGGAAGTCCTTGAACCGCCTGATTTCCACCGGGAGCCAGCCGTCGCGACGGATATCGGCCGGAACGGAAACGGGAAAAGAGAGGCCGCACGCCGCGATAGCCTGGTCGAGCTCGCCCCTCTTCACGGGCACCGCCGGGCGGTCCCACGCAACCTTTTGTTGAGGAACGACGGGGGTAAGGGCTAAAATCCTGAAGGGAAGGGAAGGAACCGCCATTTTATTCTCCTCCGGTCAGGGCCGGAGAACCACCGGCCGGTGTGGGGGAAAAACAACTTCGACCGTTCGCGCACCAGAAGGGTCTTAAATCAAACGTTCTTTCAGGGGAACCGTACACTATGGCCCAATTCCAGTCAAGGCGCTTCGGGAAATACCTCCTCCTCGAGAAGCTCGCAACGGGAGGGATGGCGCAACTCTACAGGGCGAAGATCATAGGCGTTCAGGGGTTCGAGAAGTTCATCGCCATCAAGATGATCCTGCCTCACCTTGCCGAGGAGAAGGAGCTCGTCAGCTCCTTCATCGACGAGGCGAAGCTCGCGGCCCTGCTGAACCACCAGAACATCGTGCAGATCTACGATTTCGGCGAACTCGAGGGCTCCAACTTCATAACGATGGAGTACCTTTTCGGCAAGGACCTGCGGGCCATTCTCGCAAAGGCCCGTGAATTCGACATGCCGCTGGGGCTCGAATACGGCCTGTTCGTCACGTCGAGGATCTGCGCCGGCCTCGAATACGCGCACACGGTAAAGGATTTCCAGGGCACGCCCCTCAACATCATCCACCGGGACATCAGCCCGCAGAACGTCATCGTCACCTACCAGGGGGACGTCAAGATCGTCGATTTCGGGATCGCGAAGGCGGCGACCCAGAGCACGGCGACCCAGGTCGGGATGATCAAGGGGAAGGTCGCCTACATGTCGCCCGAACAGGCGGCAGGCAAGCCGGTCGACCACCGGTCGGACATCTTCTCCCTTGGCATCCTCCTGTACGAGCTCGTTACCGGGTTCAAGCTGTTCAAGGGGGAAGACACTCTCCAGATCCTCGCCCGTGTCCGGGAAGCGGACTTCGACTCACCGGAGCTCGTCGTCGGCGGGCTTCCGCCCAAGCTCTACGCCATACTCAACCGCGCCCTCGCGAAAGACGTCGGAGAGCGCTACCAGTCGTGCGCCGAGATGCTGGCCGACATAGAGGAGGCTCTATACGAGCAGGGATTGCGCCCTTCCGCCCGGGGGCTTGCACAGTACATGAGGAACCTCTTCGAAAAGGAGATCACCGCCGAGGAGGCGCTTATGCGCGACGCGGCGGGGGCGCCGAACCCCGAGGAAGCCGTTCGGCCGGAAGCGGTTCCCGAGCCGGCGCCGCCGAAGCA
>JAKALO010000037.1 GCA_021824125.1 Deltaproteobacteria bacterium
CCGGCGACAACGTGTCGCTCCTGGTGGAGCTGATCACCCCCGTGGCGATGGAGAAGGAACTGCGGTTCGCGATCCGCGAGGGCGGCCGGACGGTGGGCGCCGGCGTCGTCTCTGAAATACTGGAATAAACGGAATAAACGGAAAGTAGAGGGGGTATATACCGTGGCGATCGAGCATCAGAAAATCCGCATCCGCTTGAAGGCCTTCGACTACAAGCTCCTCGACAAGGCGACCGGGGAGATCGTCGAAAAGGCGAAGCAGACGGGCGCCAAGGTGTCGGGGCCGATCCCCTTGCCCACGAAGATCGAACGATTCACGGTGAACCGCTCGCCGCACGTCGACAAGAAGAGCCGCGAACAGTTCGAGATCCGCACTCACAAGAGGCTGCTCGACATCCACGAGCCGCCCGCGGCGACTATCGACGCGCTGATGAAACTGGACCTTCCGGCGGGAGTAGAGGTCGAGATCAAGCTGTAAGGCATGAAGAGGGAACCGCAACCATTCAAGCGAAACGGCAAGGGTGCATAGCCATGAAGAGCGGGATCATAGGAAAAAAACTGGGAATGACCCAGGTCTTCGACACGGACGGGAAAGCGATCCCCGTCACGGTGATCGAGGCGGGTCCGTGCATCGTGGTCCAGCGTAAAACCGTGCAAAACGACGGCTACGACGCCGTTCAATTGGGTTACGGACCGAAAAAGGCCCACCGTGCGGGCAAACCCATGATAGGACATTTCCGGAAGGCCGGCAAAGGCGCGTTCGGGGTTCTGCGCGAGGTGAAAGTAAACACGGATTCACCGCTTGATGCCGGAGCGGAAGTCCACGTCGACATTTTCAAGGAAGGCGACGTCGTCGACGTAACGGGGGACAGCAAGGGGCGGGGCTTCACAGGCGTCATCAAGAGGTGGAACTTCAAGGGCGGCCGGGCGACCCACGGCTCGATGTTTCACCGCGCCCCGGGCTCGATCGGGGCCTCCGCTTGGCCGTCGCGGGTCATCAAGAACATGAAGATGGCCGGCCACTACGGGGACGAGCGCGTAACGACACTGAATCTCAAGGTCGTGAAGGTCCAGCCGGAGAAGAACCTTCTTCTCGTGCGCGGGGCCGTCCCCGGCGCAAGGAACAGCTTCGTTTTCGTCCGCCACGCGGTAAAGAAGGGCAATTAAGGGAGTTAGGGATGGCGACAATGGATCTGTACGACAAGGAACGGAAGGTGAAAGCGACCGTCGAGCTGTCGGAAGCCGTGTTCGGCGCCGAGGTGAAGACGCACCTTCTTCACCACGTGGTCGTTGCGCATCTCGCCGCGCGCCGGTCGGGAACGGCATCCACGAAAACCCGGAGCGACGTTTCCGGCGGCGGCAAGAAACCGTTCCGCCAGAAAGGGACCGGGCGCGCCCGCATGGGCACCACCCGCTCGCCGCTTTTAAGGGGGGGCGGGACCGTTTTCGGGCCCCATCCGCGCGATTACGGGATGAAAGTGAACCGGAAGGTCATGAAGGCCGCGCTCCGTTCGGCGTTGAGCGTGAAAGCGAAGGAGGGAAAGCTGGTCCTCGTGGACGATCTCTCTCTCGATACCCCGAAAACGAAGGATTTCCTCAAGGTCGCGGGCGCGCTCGGACTATCCGACGCCCTTATCGTCACCGATGTCTCTTATGAAAACCTCTCGCTTGGGATCCGGAACCTGAAGGGGTTCAAGGCCGTCTCCGTGGACGCCGTCAACGTGTACGACATACTCGCGCACGACCAGCTGGTGTTCACCCGGCCCGCGCTCGATAAAATCACGGAGGTGCTGGCGAAATGAATCCCTCCGACGTCCTCAAGCGGCCGTTGATAACGGAAAAGGCCACCATGCTGAAGGGCATGACGAACGCGGTTTCGTTCGAAGTCGACCGGCGGGCGAAGAAGAAGCAGATCCAGGAGGCCGTGGAGAAGCTCTTCAAGGTGAAAGTGGTGGAAGTCCGGACCATGAACGTGTCCGGCAAGGTGAAGCGCCGCGGCCGGACCGTCGGACTGCGGCCGGGCTGGAAAAAGGCGGTTGTCACCCTTAAGCCCGGAGAGAAGATAGAGTTCTTCGAGGGCGTGTGAGGGAAGAGAAGGCAAGGAGCCGATAACCATGGGAATCCGAAAATTCAAGCCGACCTCTCCGGGCGTCCGCGGCATGACGATCCTCACCCGTGAGGATCTCTCCGACAAGAAGCCGGAAAAGCAGCTGACGGAGAAGAAGGGCAACACGGGCGGAAGGAACAACCGGGGTTCGATCACCATCTGGCACCGGGGGGGCGGGCACAAGCAGAAGTACCGGGTAATAGACTTCAAGCGAGACAAGAGGGAGATTCCGGCCAGGGTGGCCGCGATCGAATACGATCCGAACCGTTCCGCCAGGATCGCGCTCCTTCATTACGCGGACGGTGAAAAACGGTACATCCTCTGCCCGGTGGGACTCGCCGTAGGCGATACGGTGGTCGCGGGAGCGGAAGCCGACATCAAGCCCGGGAACGCGCTGCCGATACGCAACATCCCGGTTGGAACGATGGTCCACAACGTCGAGCTGAAGGTCGGGAAGGGCGGGCAGCTCGCGAGATCCGCGGGAAGCGTCGTGCAGATCCTGGCGAAGGAAGGGCAATACTCCCACCTGCGGCTCGCGTCGGGCGAGGTGCGCCTCGTGTTCATCGACTGCATGGCCACGATCGGACAGGTCGGAAACCTCGACCACGAAAAGGTAAACCTGGGAAAGGCCGGAAGGAACCGGTGGCTGGGCAGGCGCCCGGTCGTTCGGGGAGTGGCGATGAACCCCGTGGATCACCCGCTCGGCGGCGGGGAGGGGAAGGCATCCGGGGGGAGGCATCCCTGCACCCCGTGGGGGAAGCCGACCAAGGGATACAAGACGCGCAAGAACCCGTCGACGGACCGATACATCGTCAAGCGCAGGAAATAACGGACAAGGGGCGAGAGCAAAGTGGCGCGATCCATCAAAAAGGGACCTTATGTCGAGGAAGGCCTGATGCGCAAGGTGCGCCGGGCGATCGAGGCGGGCGAGAAAAAGGTCATCAAGACCTGGTCGAGGCGATCCACCATCATACCGGACATGGTGGGGTACACCTTCGCCGTCCACAACGGCCGCAAGTTCATGCCCGTCTTCGTGACCGAGAACATGGTGGGGCACAAGCTCGGGGAATTTTCACCCACGAGGACGTTCCACGGCCATTCCGGGGACCGCAAGGCCAAGGTAAAGAAGTAGGCCGGGAGGAGAGGAATCGATGGAAGCCAAAGCGACGGCGAAATTCGTCCGTGTGTCCCCGAGGAAGGCGCGGCTGGTAGCCGACCTGATACGCGGGAAGAAAATATCCGAGGCCCTGACGATCCTGAAACTCGCGAAGAAGGCGTCCTCCTCGGTGGTTAAAAAGGTGCTCGACTCGGCGGTGGCGAATGCCGGCCAGACCGGGGTCATCGACCTGGACACCCTCTACGTGAAAAAGGCGTTCGTCGATCTCGGCGCGTCCATGAAGCGGTTTCGACCCTCGCCCATGGGCAGGGCGCACAAATATCGCAGGCGTTCGAGCCACATCACGATCGTCGTGGATGAAGCGTAACCGGGCCATTTGACTGCCGGAATGAATAGTTAAAACGACAAGGGAGGCGGTTTTGGGGCAGAAGACACATCCGTACGGGTTTCGACTGGGGATCATCAAGACGTGGCGGTCGCGGTGGTATGCCGAGAAGGATTACGCCGCTTTCCTGCAGGAGGATCTCCGCATCCGGTCCTATGTCAAGAACCGGCTGATCCACGCGGGGGTATCCTGCGTCGAGATCGAGCGCAAATCCAACCGGATTCACGTCATCATCCATACCGCCCGCCCCGGGATCGTCATCGGGAAGAAGGGCGCCGAGATCGAGAACCTCAAGAAGGACCTCCTGAAGTTCACGTCCCGCGAGGTCACGATCACCATCCAGGAGATCCGGAGGCCGGAAACCGACGCCCAGTTGACGGCCGAGAACGTGGCGATGCAGCTTGAGCGGCGGATCGCGTTCCGGCGGGCGATGAAGAAGACCGTGCTGTCCTCCATGAAGCTCGGCGCCAAGGGGATCAAGATCCAGGTGGCTGGACGGCTCGGCGGGGCCGAGATGTCCCGGACCGAATGGTACCGCGAGGGCCGCGTCCCCCTGCACACCCTTCGCGCCGACATCGATTACGGCGTGGCGCAGGCGAAGACGACCTACGGGATCATCGGCGTGAAGGTGTGGATCTACAAGGGCGAAATACTGCCGGCGGCCCCCCAGTCCCTGAAAACCGAATAGGAGAAAAGGACCGATGCTGGCGCCAAAGAGAGTGAAATTCCGCAAGACCCAGAAGGGGCGGAGACGGGGAAAGGCGCAAGCCGGGAACGCCCTCAATTTCGGCGATTTCGGGGTGAAGGCGACCACGGCCGGCTGGATCACGTCGAGGCAGATCGAGGCGGCCCGCGTGGCGATGACGCGTTTCATCAAGCGCGGCGGGAAGATCTGGATCCGGCTCTTCCCGGACAAGCCGATAACGAAGAAGCCCGCCGAAACCCGCATGGGCAAAGGCAAGGGGGCGCCCGAGGAATGGGTCTGCGTCGTGAGGCCCGGGCTCGTCCTCTACGAGATAGAGGGGGTCGAGGAAACGACGGCCCGCGAGGCGTTCCGCCTGGCGGCGCACAAGCTGCCCATCCAGACGAAATTCATGTCGAGGGAGGGGTAGTCATGAAGATCAAGGAATTTCGCGACCTCGCCGTCGAGGAACTGCGTCACAAGGAGACGGAACTGCGTGACGAGATCTTCCGGCTGAGGATGAAGCGGGCCGCTTCCGCCCTGGACAACAGGATGCTGATCCACAACCGCAGGCGGGACCTCGCGCGCGTTAAGACTCTCCTTCGCATGAAGGCGGGGGGAAAGGCCAATTAACATGCATTCGGAGACCGCGATGGAGAGCCGGGGAATTCGTAAAAGCAAGGTCGGGATGGTGGTGAGCGACCGGATGGACAAGACGGTCGTGGTCCGCGTGGAGCGGCTGGTCCCCCATCCGGTCTACAAGAAATACGTGAAGCGCAGGACCACCTACAAGGCGCACGACGAGCGGAACGAGTTCCGCGTGGGCGACAGGGTCGAGATCGTCGAAACGCGCCCCGTGAGCAAGGAAAAACGGTGGCGGGTTTCACGGCTGATCGAACGGCCGGAAGTACGGTAATAAAAAGAGCGGAGAGGCGACGCCATGATTCAAATGCAGACGATGCTGGATGCCGCCGACAACTCGGGCGCGAAACGACTATGCTGCATCAAGGTGCTCGGGGGAAGCAGGCGCAGGTACGCCGGCGTCGGTGACGTCATCGTGGTCAGCGTCAAGGAGGCCATCCCTCACGGCAAGGTGAAAAAAGGGGACGTCTACAAGGCCGTGGTGGTGCGGACCACGAAGGAAGTGGGCCGGCCGGACGGGAGCTACCTGAGGTTCGACAAGAATTCCGCGGTCCTGATCAATCCCCAGATGGAGCCGATCGGGACCCGCATCTTCGGGCCCGTGGCCCGGGAGCTTCGGGCCAGGAAGTTCATGAAGATCATATCCCTGGCGCCCGAAGTCCTTTAAGGAGAGAGAGGAACCGATGGCCGAGGGAACGCTGCACATACGGAAGAACGACATCGTCAAGATAATCTCGGGTCGCGAGAAGGGAAAGGTCGGCCGCGTCCTGAAGGTCGACCGGGATAAAGGGCGGATCGTGGTCGAGAAGGCGAACATGGTGAAACGCCACACGAAGCCGGGGAAAGCGAACCCCCAGGGCGGGATCGTCGAAAAAGAGGCCCCTCTGGCCTATTCCAACGTCCTCGCCATGTGCGGGAAGTGCAACAAGCCCACCCGCATCGCGATGGTGGTCGACGAGTCGGGGGAGAAGCACCGCACCTGCAGGCATTGCGGCGACATTTTCGAGGACAAGAAAAAATAGCGGACGTCCGGCCAGGCGGGGCGGACGGGGGTGAACGGAAATGCCTAGAATGCATGATTACTACAAGTCGGACGTGGTCCCCAGGATGAGGGAAAAATTCGGGTACAAGAACCCGATGCAGGTCCCGAAGCTGGAGAAGGTGATCATCAACATGGGACTGGGCGAGGCGATCGAGAACATAAAGATCCTCGACTCCGCCGCCGAGGAGATCGCCATCATCACCGGGCAGAAGCCCGTCGTCACGAAGGCCCGGAAGAGCATCTCGAATTTCAAGCTTCGCGCCGGGGTGCCGATCGGCATCAAGGTCACCTTGCGGCGGGACCGGATGTACAATTTCATAGATAAACTGCTGGCCGTGGCGTTACCCCGCGTGCGCGACTTCAAGGGGGTTTCCCCGAAAGGATTCGACGGTCGCGGGAACTACACGATGGGCGTGAAGGAACAGATTATATTTCCGGAGATAAACTACGATAAAATAGACAAAATCAAGGGCATGAACATTACGATCGTTACGACTGCCCGAAACGACGAGGAGGGGCTGGAACTGCTGCGTCTTCTCGGGATGCCGTTCCGGCTGCAAGGAAACCCGTAGGAAAGAAAGAGGAGGGGGATTTGGCCAAGAAGTCGCTCATCGCCAAGGCAAAGAGAACGCCGAAATTCGGGGTCAGGAAATACAACCGTTGCCCTCGCTGCGGAAGGCCCCGCGCTTTCTACCGCCGGTTCCAGCTCTGCAGGATATGCCTGAGGGAACTGGCGCTCCGGGGTGATCTCCCCGGCGTGATCAAGGCAAGCTGGTAGGGGGGGGCGATGGCCATCAACGATCATCTTTCGAACCTGCTCGCACGGATCCGCAACGCCCAGATGGCGCGGTTCGACCAGCTCGAGGTCCCTTCCGCCCACGTGCTGGAGAACGTCGCCAGGATCCTGAAAGAGGAAGGGTTCATCAAAAACTACAAGGTCCTGGCGGAGAAGAACCAGAACGCCCTCAAGATCTTCCTGAAGAGCCTCCCCGAAACGGGATACGCGATCAAGGGAATGCGGCGGGTGAGCCGCCCGGGGCGGCGTGTCTACGTCGGCAAGGACGACATTCCGACCGTGAAAAGCGGGTTCGGCGTGGCCATCCTTTCCACCTCGCGCGGGGTCATGACGGGGGAAAAGGCCAGGAAGCTGGCGATAGGCGGGGAGGTTCTTTGCGAAGTCTGGTAGGCGGCCGCCGGGTTTACCATCGGGAGGGATGACGAAATGTCCAGGATAGGCAAATTGCCAGTGCTCATACCGGCCGGCGTGACCGTGAAGGTCGAGGCCGGGAGCGTGACCGTATCCGGGAAAAAGGGGAAGCTTTCCCGATTGATCCCCCCCCACGTGAGCGTCGAGGTCTCCGGGAACCGCGCCGTGGTCTCGGTGGACGATTCCGACGTGAGGAACCTGTACGGGATGTACCGGACCCTCCTCTCAAACATGGTCAAGGGTGTTGCGGAAGGGTTCACGAAAACCCTCGAGATCGTGGGAGTTGGATACAAGGCCGAATCGAAGAAAGGCGTTCTCCAGCTGGCGCTGGGGTACTCCCACCCCGTTGTTTTCCCTCTTCCCGACGGGATCACGACCGAGGTGGAGGCGAACACGGTGGTCAAGGTCACGGGGATCGACAAGGAGCTCGTCGGCGAAACGGCGGCGAGGATACGCCTGCTCCGGAAACCGGACGTATACAAGCTGAAAGGGATCCGGTACCGGGGAGAACGCCTCATCAAGAAGGTGGGCAAGGCGTCCGGGAAGTAGCGGAAGGAACGCCCGGAAGCGTACCAGGAAACCAAGCGACGGAGCAACAGCGAGCCATGAGCCAGAACAATAGTCGAGAGATCGCAAGACAGAAGCGGAAGACGAGAATCCGGACGAGGATATTCGGGACGGAACAGCGGCCGAGGCTTTCCGTCTTCCGGAGCGCCAAGCACATCTACGCGCAGCTGGTGGTCGATTCGACGGGGTCGACGATCCTGACGGCATCGACGCTCAGCCCGGAAATACGGGTCGATCTGGCGGGATTGAAAAAGAGCGACGCAGCGAAAAAGGTGGGGGAGCTCCTGGGGAAGAAGGCGGTCGAGAAGAACATCCGCAAGGTCGTCTTCGACCGGAACGGTTTCCTCTATCACGGCCGCGTGAAGGCTCTGGCGGACGGCGCCCGGGAGTCGGGCCTGGAATTTTAACGCTCCCGGCAGGGAGCGCACGGGGAGGTTCGTTTGAAGAAACTGAACACGGAAGGGTTCGATCTGAAGGACCGGGTCGTTCACATCAGCCGGGTGGCCAAGGTGGTCAAGGGCGGGCGGAGGTTCTCCTTCAGCGCGGTGGTCGTGGTGGGCGACGGAAACGGCCACGTCGGCACGGGACTCGGCAAGGCGAACGAGGTGCCGGAGGCCATCCGCAAGGCGGTCCAGAACGCGAAGCGGATGCTCATAGAGGTGCCCCTCATCGAAGGGACCGTCCCGTACGAGGTGGTGGGCGTGTTCGGTGCGAGCAGGGTCGTCATGCGCCCGGCATCCCCGGGGACCGGCGTCATCGCCGGAGGCGGGGTGAGGGCCGTGGTGGAGTCCGCCGGCATAACGAATATCCTGACCAAATCGCTTGGCAGCAACAATCCCCATAACCTCGTGAAGGCGACGATAAACGGACTTGGCCAGCTCCGCTCCGCGGAAAAGATCGCGGCGACCCGGGGGCCGAGGGTGGAAGAGGCGTCGGCATGAGCGGGAAACTGAAGATAACTCTCGCGCGGGGCTTGAGCGGACAACGTGAGGACCACAGGCGGGTCGTCAGGGGGCTGGGTCTTACGCGGGTAAACCGCTCCGTTCTCCGCGTTGACACCCCCGAGATCCGGGGGATGGTGGAAAAGGTGAAATTCCTTCTCCGCGTCGAGGAAACGGGAGAGTCGAAATGAAACTTTCCGATTTGAGGCCCGCAAAAGGGGCCACGAGCGCGAAAAAGCGCGTTGGCCGGGGCAAGGGGTCCGGGTTGGGCAAGACTGCGGGGAAAGGCCACAAGGGGCTCCGCGCACGCAGCGGCGGCAGCACTCCTCCGGGTTACGAAGGGGGGCAGATGCCCATGCAGCGCCGAATCCCCAAGCGCGGCTTCACCAACATATTCCGCAAGGAGTACGCGATCGTGCACGTGAAGGACCTCAACCGGTTCGATCCGGGTTCGGTCGTCGACCTTGCGGCGCTGATGGCGGCGGGCCTGGTGAGGAAGGCGATGGACGGCGTCAAGCTCCTCGCCGACGGCGAGGTCGATCGTCCCCTGTCGGTCAAGGTCGACAAGGCCAGCCGGGCGGCGGCGGGCAAGGTCACCGCGGCCGGCGGAACCCTCGAGGTAAGCTCTCCTTGCTGAGCGGCCTGCAGAACATCACGAAGGTTCCGGAGCTCAAGAAGCGGATCCTCGTCACCTGCGGACTCCTGATCGTCTATAGGATCGGGGTCTACATCCCGACCCCGGGGATCGACAACCAGGCCCTTTCCGCGATCTTCGCGAGCCAGTCCGGGACCCTCTTCGGGATGATAGACATGTTCTCCGGCGGGGCCCTGAGCCGCTTCTCCATATTCACGCTGGGGATCATGCCCTACATCAGCGCTTCCATCATCCTGCAGCTCCTCACCGTCGTCATACCGCAGCTGGAGAAGCTGTCGAAGGAAGGCGAGCTCGGCCGCCGGAAAATCACACAATACACGCGGTACGGGACGATCCTGCTCTCCATCATCCAGGGCATGGGGATCGCCGTGGGACTGGAAAGCGTCGGGGGCGCCGGGTCGTCCTCCGTGGTCTACCAGCCCGGGTGGGGCTTCCGGCTCATGACGGTCCTCACGCTTACTTCGGGTACGGCCTTCATCATGTGGCTCGGCGAGCAGATCACGGAACGCGGCATAGGCAACGGAATCTCGCTCATCATCTTCGCTGGCATCGTCGCGAGGTTCCCCAGCGGGCTCGTCCGGACGGCGACCCTCATCCGCACGGGCGAAATGAGTTTGTTCATCGGCCTGCTCATCCTGGCCCTCATGGTGGGCGTCGTGGGGCTCATAATCTTCTTCGAGCGGGCGCACAGGAAGATCCCCGTGCAATACGCGCGCAGGATCGTGGGCCGGCGGGTCTACGGGGGGCAGAGCACCCACCTTCCGCTGAAGGTGAACACGGCGGGGGTCATTCCGCCGATCTTCGCTTCCTCCATCCTCCTGTTCCCGGCCACTTTGGCCAGCTTCATCAAGCACCCGGTGACCAAGTCGATCTCGGACTACCTGACGCCGGGCGGCTGGGCGTACGAGACCATCTACGTCGCGTTCATCATCTTCTTCTGCTATTTCTACACCGCGGTCACCTTCAACCCGGTCGACGTCGCGGACAACATGAAGAAATACGGCGGGTTCGTCCCGGGGATACGGCCGGGGAAGAAGACCGCCGAGTACATCGACAAGATCCTGACGCGCATCACCCTGGGCGGCGCCCTTTACGTGTCGGTCATCTGCGTTTTGCCGAGCATCATGATCTCCCGGTTCAACGTGCCTTTCTACTTCGGGGGTACAGGCCTTCTGATCGTGGTGGGAGTCGCCATGGACACGATACAGCAGATAGAATCGCACCTGATCACCCGTCATTACGAGGGGTTCCTGAAAAAGGGACAAATCAAGGGGAGGAGGACGTAGCCGATGTTGGGAATCATACTGCTTGGGCCTCCCGGCGCCGGTAAGGGAACGCAGGCCAAAAAGATCTCCGCCGCGTTTTCCATACCCCAGATCTCAACGGGCGACATGCTTCGCGAGGCCGTGAAGAACGGTACGGAAATGGGCAAGCAGGCGAAGAAGCACATGGACCAGGGCGGACTCGTGCCGGACGAGGTGGTCATCGGGATCGTCAAGGAGCGGCTTCAGGCCCCGGACTGCGGCAAGGGGTTCATACTGGACGGGTTTCCGCGGACGATCCCGCAGGCGGAGGCGCTCGACCGCGTTACGCGGGAGCTCAAGAAGGAGGTCCGCACGGTCCTCTCACTCGAGGTCGACGAGAAGGAGTTGATGGGGCGACTCTGCGGGCGGAGGACCTGCACCGGATGCGGCGCGATGTTCCACGTAGAGTTCAACCGGCCGAAGGCGGAAGGCAAGTGCGACAAGTGCGGGACCTCGCTCATCCAGCGGGACGACGACAAGGAAGAGACGATCCTGGCCCGGCTGGCGAATTACAAGAAAATGACGGAGCCTCTTCTGAGGTTCTACAAGGATACGGGGAAAATCCGTTCAGTAATGGCGACCGGGAACATCGACGCGATCTATGCGAATATCGTGAAGATCCTCCAGTAGCGCATGATCATCATCAAGTCGCCTCCGGAAATCGAGGCGATGCGGCGCGCAGGCGCCCTCGTGGGGCGGTTCTTTGAAGAAGTGAAGTCCCTGGTCAGGCCGGGAAGCACGACGTTCGACCTCGAGCAGCTTGCGGAGGAGTTCGTCGCGCGCCACGGGGTGAGAGGGGCTTTCAAGGGGTACCTGGGATATCCGGCGAACCTGTGCACCTCGATCAACGAGGAGGTCGTTCACGGGATTCCCTCCCGCAGCCGGATCCTGCGGGAAGGGGACGTCGTGAGCATCGACTTCGGCGTGGTCAAGGAAGGGTATTTCGGGGACGCCGCGAAAACCTTTCCGGTGGGCAAGACCCCCGAGTCCTCCCTGAAGCTCATGCGGGTGACGGAGGCGGCCCTGGAAAAGGCGATAGAGGCTTCACGCGAAGGGAACCGCATCGGGGATATTTCGGCGGCCGTCCAGGAGACGGCGGAATCGGCCGGATTCTCCGTGGTTCGCGATTTCGTGGGTCACGGGATCGGGCGGATGCTGCACGAGGAGCCCCAGGTTCCCAATTACGGCGTTCGGGGGACCGGTCCGAAACTGGGGGAAGGCATGGTGCTTGCGATCGAGCCCATGGTGAACGAGGGGGGATACCCGGTCGAGGTTCTCCCCGACGGATGGACGGTGGTGACCCGCGACCGGAAGCGCTCGGCGCATTTCGAGCACACGATCGCGGTAACGGAGAACGGAACGACGATTTTGAGCCTTCCCTGAACGGAAGGGCACGGGGAATAGACAAGGCCGGAGATGCCCAAGGAAGAAGCGATAGAAATCGAGGGGACGGTCGTCGAACCGCTCCCGAACGCCATGTTTCGGGTGGAGCTCGACAACAAGATGAAGGTGCTTGCGCACATATCGGGAAAGATGCGGATGCACTTCATCAAGATCCTGCCGGGGGACCGGGTTACGGTGCAGTTGACGCCGTACGACCTGACACGCGGGCGGATCGTCTACAGGTCGAAATAAAAGGGGCATGCGATGAAAGTCAGGCCGTCCGTTCGCAAGATGTGCGTCAAGTGCAAGGTGATCCGGAGAAAAGGGGTCGTCCGCGTCATCTGCGAGAACCCGAAACACAAGCAGCGCCAGGGTTAGTCGAAACGTCGCAACCCGCGCATACCAGGAGGAGCATTTGGCACGCATAGCAGGAGTCGATATCCCGAAGGCGAAAAAGATCGCGGCGGCGTTGACCTATATCTACGGCATCGGGCCGACGACGGCGATGAAGATCCTGGCGGAGGCGAGGGTGTCCCCTGACACGAGGACAAATACCCTGACCGAGGACCAGGTGGCGCGCATCCGGGACGTGATCGACGCGAACCACCGCGTCGAGGGGGATCTTCGCAAGGAAATCTCGATGAACATCAAGAGGCTCATGGACCTTGGGAGTTACCGGGGTCTGCGGCACAGGAAGGGACTGCCGGCACGCGGCCAGCGGACCCACACGAACGCAAGGACAAGGAAGGGGCCTCGCAAGGGCGCGGTCGCCAGGAAGAAGGAAGCCCCCAAGAAATAGGCGAATATCCCCCCCGCGTGTCGGCGGGGAACCGGAGGAGTGATGGCAACACCGAAGAGGAAGGGCAAGAGGAAAATCCGGAAGAACGTGCCGGTTGGGGTCGCGCACATCAAGGCGACCTTCAACAACACGATAATCACCATCACGGATCCCGACGGGAACACCCTCGCGTGGTGCAGTTCCGGTTCGAAGGGGTTCAAGGGATCCAGGAAGAGCACACCCTTCGCCGCGACGGTCGCCGCGGAAGAGGTTGCCAAGAAGGCGATGGAGTGCGGGGTGAACACCGTGTCGGTTCACATAAAGGGGCCGGGGTCGGGCAGGGAAGCCGCGTTGAGAACCCTTCAGGCGGCCGGGATGAAAATCAATTACATACGGGACGTGACGCCGATCCCGCACAACGGGTGCCGCCCGCCGAAGCGGCGACGCGTCTGACACCGGTCCACCAACAGGAATCGGAAGAGGAGGAAAGGATTTGGCCAGGTATCGCGAGGCTGTATGCCGGCTCTGCCGGAGAGAGGGAATCGAACTCTACCTGAAAGGCGACCGCTGCTTCACGGACAAGTGCGCCATCAAGCGAAGGGGATACCCCCCGGGGCAGCACGGACAGCGGCGCCCGAAGCATAGCGATTACGGGGTTCAGCTGCGCGAGAAGCAGAAGGCCAAGCGCATCTACGGGCTTCTGGAGCGGCAGTTCCGGAACTATTTCGAGAAGGCGGACGGGATGAAGGGGAAGACGGGAGACAATCTCCTCGTTCTCCTCGAGAGCCGCCTGGACAACGTCGTGTACAAGCTTGGATTCTCTCCCACGCGCAGGGAAAGCAGGCAGCTGGTCGGTCACGGGCACCTGAAGGTGAACGGCAGGAAAGTGAACATCCCGTCCTTCCTCGTCCGGCCCGGCGACGTGATCGAGCTCAAGGAAAAGAGCAGGAAGATTCCTTCACTCAACGAAGCGCTGGATGCCGTGATCCGAAAGGGGATACCCGCCTGGCTGGAGCTGGACAGGGAGAATTACCGGGGCGTCGTGAAGGTGCTTCCCACCCGGGCGGACATCAAGGAACCGATCCAGGAACAGTTGATCGTCGAACTTTATTCGAAGTAAATCCTTCCGGCGCGGAAGAAGGGGGCAGCATGTTTCAGAGAAACTGGAAGCAGTTGATAAAGCCGCGGCGAATAGAAATACAGTCGGATTCGGCAACGGCCGATTACGGGAAATTCGTGGCCGAGCCCCTGGAGAGGGGTTTCGGAACCACGCTGGGGAACGGGCTTCGCAGGGTGCTCCTTTCCTCCCTGCAGGGAGCGGCGATCACCTCGGTTCGAATCGAGGGGGTACAGCACGAGTTTTCCACGATCGTCGGGGTCGTCGAGGACATCACCGACCTCGTGCTCAACTTGAAGGAAATCCGGCTCAGGATGCACTCGCACGAACCCCGCACCCTCTACCTGGAGGCGAAGGGTCCAAGGAGAGTCAAGGCCTCGGATATCAAGGCGGACGCGATGATCGAGATCCTGAACAAGGACCACCACATCGCGGAACTCTCCGAGAACGCCACGCTCAAGATGGAATTGACCGTGAAGCTGGGGAAAGGTTATGTCCCGGCCGAGAGGAACCTGGAGGAAGGCGCCCCGATCGGCGCGATCCCCATCGACGCCATATTTTCCCCGATCAAGAAGGTAAACTTCACGATAACGAACGCGCGCGTCGGTCAGCAGACGGACTACGACCGCCTCATCCTGGAAGTCTGGACCGACGGGTCCATACTTCCGGCGGACGCGGTCGCATACGCCGCGAAAATCCTGAAGGACCAGCTCACCGTCTTCATCAACTTCGACGAGGAGGCGGAGATGCCGGACGAGCCGGTCTCCCTTCCGGCGGGCGCCCTGAACGAGAACCTGTACAAGCCCGTGGAGGAGCTCGAGCTTTCCGTCCGCGCCTACAATTGCCTGAAGAACGCGGAAATAAAGTTCATCGGCGAGCTGGTACAGAAGTCCGAGCAGGAGATGCTCAAAACGAAGAACTTCGGGAAGAAAAGCCTGAACGAGATCAAGGAGGTCCTGCACGGCATGGGGCTCTCCCTGGGGGTGAAGATCGACGGGTTCTCTCCCGATAAGTTCAGCCCTCCGCGGGAAGAAGACTGAAACGAATACTCACCACGAAGAGGAAACGATATGCGTCATGGCATGAACCACCGGAAGCTGAGCAGGAGCCCTTCCCACCGGAAGGCGCTGCTGCGGAACATGATGAACTCACTGGTGCGCTCGGAGCGGATCGAGACGACCGTCGCCAGGGCCAAGGAGCTGCGACCTCTTGCCGACCGCCTGATCACGCTCGGGAAGAGAGCCACGCTCCACGCGAGAAGACGGGTTTTCTCCCTGCTGAGCGACAAGAAGAGCACCGAGAAGCTTTTCGGCGGCCTTGCCGGCCGGTTCGTCGACAGGGCGGGGGGCTATACGCGCATCGTCCGCACCGGGTACCGCCCGGGGGACGGTGCGGAGATGGCGATTATCGAGTACCTGCCCACCGAAGAGAAAATGGCCGGGACCCGCAAGAAGAAGAAAAAGAAGACGGCCGCCGGAAAGGAAAAACCGGCGCCCGCAAAGGGCAGGGCCGGGAAAGCGGCGGAGGCGAAAAAGGGCTCCGCCGGGAAGAAGGCCACTAAACCCGAAGGTGAGAAGACACCCAGGAAACGGGCGGGCCAGCAAGGAAAACCGGGGAAAACCGAAAAAGGCTGAAACGAACAGGAAGATATTTACGTCGATCGCTAAGGGCGGCCCTTTCGGGCCGCCTTTTTTTTATGGTGCGCCCTGCCGGGCGCACCCACTTGGAGGTGAAAGTCCTCTGCGACCGGCGCCATCGCAATACTTGAAATGAATGTTTTATGTGTGTCAAATGAGATACAATAATACCGCAATACGGAATGTGGAGGTTAACCGAATGGCAAGAACCGCCATGATTCATGCCCGAACGGATGCAGGTCTCAAGTCCGAGACGGAAACGATTCTCAAGAGCCTCGGACTGTCTTACACGGAGGCGATTAACCTGTTCCTCAACCAGGTTCGGATGAGGAAAGGACTTCCGTTTCCTGTGGAGATCCCCGATTCAATCTCGGTGTCTTTGGTCGAGTGGGGGCGTCGTCGATTCGTGTTGAAGAAGTCGCTTCGTGTTCGCGTAGGCATCGAGGGAGTGGTGTGGGTGCTTGAACATGCTCCATTGGGGATCCTCGCTTATGGCTCCACGCAGGAGGAAGCGTTGGCCGCCTTCCGGACGGATTTTGCATCGGCATGGGATATGGTTGCAAAGGAGGTCGATGCAAAGCTGACCCGGGATGCGCGGACCCTGAAGAAACGGCTCCTTTCCATCGTGGACAGGGTGGAGGCTGCCTGATGGGAGAACCCCGGAAGTCGCGGGCCATCCGGGCCGCGCTTCTCTCGAAGGGTTTCATCGCCGACGAAACTCATCACGAGATGTTCTGGCTTGTCGTCGATGGAAGGAAGTCTTCGATCCGCACCCGGATCAACCACGGTGTCGCAGAGTACGGGGAGAACCTTCTTTCGCTCATTGCCCGTCAGGTCGGTTTGAGCAATAAAGAACTATACTCCCTCGTCGACTGCCCGATGGACGGCGAAAAACTGAAGAGACTATTGGTCGAGCGCGGTAAGGTTCGTCCATAGGTGAACGGCTCTATCATCACCGCCAGACGCTCCCGGCGGCTTTTGCTTACGCTGTTGCGGTCTGCCTCGCTGTCTTGCTCTCCGTCCCCTGCTGGAAATATCTGGGACTGGTCGC
>JAKALO010000195.1 GCA_021824125.1 Deltaproteobacteria bacterium
TTCCGATCTGGTCCCGCCCCCTGGCGCCGAAAGGTGGAAATCTGGCAATGGATTTGGAGCTCCGATTCGACTTCTCGTTGATCCTGGAAAAGAACCTGCGCGGCGGGGAGGGCCTGTCCGCCGCGCAGCTGCGAGGCGGTCTCCGCCGCGCGGAAAAGGCCGCCCTGGCGATAGCCCGCCGGCACGCTTCGGGGGAGATCGGTTTCCCGGACCTTCCGTTCCGTGAGAAGGAAGCCCGGGCGCTCTGCCGGGAAGCCGCCCGGCTGCGCGAACGGTTCGGCCACATGCTGGTCCTCGGGATCGGGGGGTCCGCGCTTGGGACGAAGGCCGTGCTTGAAGCGGTCGGCGGGCCGGGCGCGCGGAAGGGGATGGCCGTGACAGTGGCCGACAACGTCGACCCCGACTTCTTTCTCCCCGTGCTTCGGGCACACCCGATGAAGTCCACCGTCGTGGTCGCCATCAGCAAGTCCGGGACGACCGCCGAGACGAACGCCCAGCTGTCGCTCGCGATCGCCGCGCTTAAAAAAGCGAACGGCAGGTCGTGGAGGGAGAGCCTCGTCCTCGTCACCGACCCGGAGAAGGGGGCTTTCAGGAAGATGGCCGACGCGGAAGGGATCACCGCCTTTTCCGTCCCCCCGAACGTGGGCGGGCGCTTCTCGGTCCTCTCGCCGGTGGGGCTTCTCCCGCTCGCCGCCTCGGGCGTTTCCGTCGGCAGGCTCCTTGCCGGGGCGCGGTGGATGGAAACCCTTTTCCGGGAAAGGGAGCCCGCGGAGAACCCGGTCCTGTTCGCATCCGCGGTCTACTCCCACTACCTGCTGGAGAACCCGAAGCCGGTCCACGTGTGGATGACCTACGGGCGCGGCCTCGAGCGGGTGGCGGAGTGGTGGCAGCAGCTCTGGGCCGAAAGCCTCGGGAAGCGGCGGCCGGACGGGACAAGCGTGGGGCAGACCCCGGCCCGCGCGGTGGGGGTGACGGATCAGCATTCGCAGGTCCAGCTCTACCAGGACGGCCCACCCGACAAGATCTACACGTTCGTCAAATGGATGAAGGGGCGCGAGAAAGGGATGGTCCCGCCCGCCGGGTTCGCCCCGGAAATGGCGATGCTCGGGCGAAGGCCCCTCAGGGACCTGTTCGAAGCGGAGTTCGAGGGGACGATCGGCGCTCTCCGGAACGCGGCACGCCCTCTCGTACGCATCGAGGTAGGCTCGGGGGACGAGGCCCACGTCGGCGCCTTTCTCCACTTCTGGGAGTGGGTGACGGCCGTCGTCGGGGAGTGCGCCGGCATCGACCCCTTCGATCAGCCCGGGGTCGAGGAGGGGAAGAAGATCGCCCGCGCGTTGATGGGGGAAAAGGGCGCTTCCGCCCGCAGGGAACGGTTTATCCGGAGCATGGGGAGCCGGGCGCCGGCCGAAATCCGCGTCCGGTCGGGGGGCTGAGGGCGTGTCGGGCCGGATCCTCCTTCTCCCGGACGATGTGGTCAACCAGATCGCGGCCGGTGAGGTCGTCGAGCGGCCCGCGTCCGTCCTGAAGGAGCTTCTCGAGAACGCGGTGGACGCGAAGCCGACGCGCGTCGAGGCGGAGATCGGCGGAGCGTTCCCATTCACGGTCCGGGTTTCCGACGACGGGGTCGGCATGACCCGCGAGGAGCTCGAACTCGCGGTTTGCAGGCACACGACGAGCAAGATCCGCACGGCGGCTGACCTCAATAAAATCTCCTCGTTCGGGTTCCGCGGTGAGGCGCTCCCCTCGATCGCCTCGGTGTCGACGCTCCGGATAGCGACGAGGCCCCCCGGACGGCCGGTGGCCTTCGAGATAGTGATGGAAGGCGGCGCGGTAAAGTCCCGCGGGGAGGTCGGCGGCCCCGAGGGTACCACGGTTGAGGTTTCCGGCCTGTTCGGTAACGTCCCGGCACGGCGCAAGTTCCTGAAGTCCCCGCGCACCGAGATGCTCCACCTGTGGGAGGTTTTCCACGCCGTCGCAATTCCCTGCGAAGGGATAGGGTTCCGGATGATCGACGGGAGGGGGGAGGCCGCCTTCGAACGCGGGGAATCGAGCGCCGCCCGGGCGCTCCGACATGCCGGAGAGGACGGGAAGTACCTCGTCCCGATCGATTTCCAGTCGCCGTTTTTCCGCATAACCGGGTGGGCCGGCCTGCCCCATCTCTCCCGGTTCGGCTCCTCGGGCATCTCGTTCTTCGTCAACGGACGGCATTTCCGGGACCGGGGGGTTTTCGCGGCCGTCAAGGAGGCGTACCGGGGGATAGTCGCCGCCGATCGCCAGCCGGTCGTCACACTCTTCATCCGCTGCGACCCCGGTGAAGTCGACGTAAACGTGCACCCCTCCAAGACCGAGGCCAGGTTCCGGTACGGCCGGGAACTGCGCGAGCTGGTCCGCCACGCGATCGGCGCCGCCGTCGGGGAGATTCCGGGCGCTTCCCAGTCGGCGCGGCCCCAGGTCGCAAGCGGAGAAGGGCAATACGTCCCGCCGCCCGGAACGGGCCGTGAAGCGGAAGGGGGGTTCCTCTTTGGTTTGCAGGCGAGGACGCCTGTTCCGTTCCCCGGGGATGGATCCGTTTCGCCGGGTGCCGGGTTTTTCTCCTCCCTGAAGCCGGTCGCGCAAATCCTGGGAACCTACATCGTATGCGAGGGGGCGACGGAGGTCGTGATCGTCGACCAGCACGCCGCGGGCGAGCGGATCGTCTTCTCCCGCCTCAAGGAGTCGCTGCTCGGCGGCGGGGCGACCGCCCAGAGATGGCTCGTCCCGCAGGTCGTCTCCTGTTCAGGGGTGGAGAGGGAAGAGAGGGCCGGGATCGAATCCTTCCTGGCGCGCGTCGGGTTCGTGTTCGAGTCGTTCGGGACGGATGTCTTCAAGATTTCCGGCGGTCCCGCGATCCTGGGGTACTTCGACGTCCAGCGCTGGTGGAAGGACTTCAGCGAGTTCTTCCTCGCGCAGGAATCGGCGCCCAAGGGGATCTTCGACGCCGACCGGGAGCTCTGGCGGATGGCGTGCCACGCATCCGTGCGGGGCGGGGACCCGCTCGGGAAGGAGGAGATGCGCTCGCTCCTCCAGGACCTGGACCGCGCCATCGCCTCCCACGGCTGCCCGCACGGCCGCCCGGTGTGGGTGAAGCTTTCCGGCGCCGAGCTGGGGCGGATGTTCGGCAGAACGTAGGGACCGTCCCTGTTATTGACCTTATGCCGCTAATCGAAGAGAACCGCCTCCTCGTGCTTTCGGGCCCTACCGCCTCCGGGAAAACCGCCCTGGCGCTTTCCCTCGCGAGGGTTTTCCCACTCGAGATCGTCAACGCGGACTCGGTCCAGGTCTACCGGGGGCTGGACGTCGGGACCGCCAAGCCCACCCCGGCGGAGCGCCGTGAAGTTCCCCACCACCTGATCGACGTCGCGGACCCGGACGAGGAGTACAACGCGGGCCGCTTCGTAGCAGGGGCGGAAGAGGCGATCCGCGGAATCAGGGAACGCGGGAGGTTCCCTCTTGTGTCGGGGGGAACCGGGATGTACATCCGGGCGCTCCTCCGCGGCCTGGACGAATTGCCTTCCGACCCCTCGGTGCGCGCGGCGCTCTCCCTCCGCTGGGAAGAGGCTGGGGGGGCGGTCCTGTTCGACGAGCTCCGAAGGGTCGATCCGCCATCCGCGGCGGCCATC
>JAKALO010000196.1 GCA_021824125.1 Deltaproteobacteria bacterium
TTCTCCCCGGGCGTACTGCGTGGGGCCGTCCTTGGTCTGCCGAAGCCGGTAGGACACGTTGCGGATGAACATTTTCACGTTCGCCATCTGGAGCCTCCTTTTTGGTTGGGGGTTGGAAACAAGGGTCATCGCGAGTCAACGGGTCACTTCATCGCCTGGGCTGGATCTGCCCTCCCGATTTCCGGTGGCCGAGTCCGGAGCCCTCGCACGTTCAAGCACCCGCATGATGTTCCCGGCGTTCTTGACCAAGTAATCGAACGTGGCGCACCAATTCGGGTATTGCGCGGACGGTTTCCTCCCGCTGAGCCAGTCGTCCGCATGGACCGCGTTGATGACGTTCTTCCAGGCATCCTCGGTCAGCAAGCAATCCTGGATCCGCGCCGCGCATTTCTTCGACCGCTCGGAAGTGAGCCCCCGGATTTTCGGAATCTTGACCTCTTCGACCGCCGCCATGTTGTCCACCGCCCGGTTCCACATTTCCCCCATCCGGGCGGGGCCGAAGCCGCCATTTGGCGGCGAGGAGGTTCCCGGATTTTCCTTCTCTTCTGGTTCTTCTGGTTCTTCTGGTTCATAGGACCGGAGTTTGTCCGGAGTTTGTCCGGATACTCTCCGGAGTTTTCTTGTGTACTCATCCCCATATTTCAATAAGTTAGATACGCTCAATGTCCATACTTCCCCGGAAGATTGTACAGAGATGAGTCCGAGTTCATTACAAGTTCGGAGCAGTTTTGAGGTAAAAGTCGGTCTGATGTCGAGATGAAGTGACCATTTTTTGAGAGATAAGGACAGTTTCGGCTCCGGAGATTCCTTCGTCATCTGCGCCGCGATCTTCTCCAAAACGATCCAATATGCCCCGTACCCCGCGAGCCCATGCTTGTCCCGGAGGGCCTGCAATTTGGAATCGTCATGAGCGATCGTCATGTGGCAGATGTATTTCACAGCGCGTTCCTCTTGGAGATTTTCTGCTCCCGGTATCTCTCCGCGGTTGACGGTGTGAATCGTCTGGTATGCCCGGCGAATCGGACGTACCGTTTCCCGCCCATCGTCCATCGCGGCTTCCCGGAGAGGATGTACCCGACCGGCTGCCGGGAGTTCGTCTCGCTGTCCTCCAGTGGGTGATGGAGGATGAATACGTCGGACGCGATCTGCGTGATGGCACCGGACCCGAGGACGGAATGCGCGGTCGGCTTCGGCTCCGTATCGTCCCGGTCGGGTTTGCGAAGGTGGGCGATGACGATGATCGGGATTTCGAGTTCCTGTGCCAGACCTTTGAGCGCCTTCGCCGCTACCCGCTCCGTCTCGTAGGAGTTCTTGTCCACCGATGTCAGGTAGGAGAAATTGTCGATCACCACCAAGTCGATCTTCTCCGACCGCACGGTTTTCTGGATGATCCCGATGTGCTGCTTCCATGACAGGTCGCGCTCCGGCTCGAAGAACCGATACCCGGAAGGCTCGATCTCCGCGTACGCCGCCGCCTCGTCGCTCTCGTCGATGACCGCCTTCCCGAGAACGTGGCCGGCCACGACTTCGAACGTCTCGTCCGCGGTGAGTTCGAGACAGTAGTTCCAGACCTTCATCCCGCGCTTCGCCATCGGCCACGTCAGGGAGACGGTGAGAGTCGTCTTGCCCGTGCCCTGATACCCTGCTATTGCGTAGACGTTCGACCTTCGGAACGGTCCCGCCCACTCGTCCCACCACTCGATCCCCGTGGGGATGGACTTCTCGCCCTTTTCCCGCCGTAGCAGGATCTTCTTCCAGACGTACTCGGCGGTCAGCGCACGGGAGCATTTCTCCCGGAAGCCGTCAAGCGTCTGGAGATAATCCCGCCGGAAGCGAATCTCCTCGAGCGTCTGCCGCTTTTCCTGGTCGATGTCGAGCGGATCGGGACCCGTCATACCTGGAGGTATTCCGTCAACTCTTCGATGCCCCTTTCGTAATCGTCAGGGAACGTATCGCGGATGATCCCCTTGCCCTTCTCGTAGTCGACCCATGAACCGGAACCGTGCCGGAGACCGGATAGTGCGAAGAGGACGGGAAAGGAAATATCCTCGCGCATTACGGCCACCTATCCCTCCTCCACCATCATCTCGTTCTCGCCGTCCCGCGCCAGTTCCGCCAAATACGCCTGCCACCGCTGCGCCGGACTGGCGTCCGCCCACGGAATGCTGCGGTTTGTCTTACATACACAGCGGTAGGCGATATGTGTCGGCGCGGACGTATACGGCGCGAACCATATGCCGTCGATCACAGGATTCGGCGGACGCGGGCGTTGGCAACAGGGACAACTCATACCGTCTCCCCCTTCATCCCCCGTAGAGGCTGTGCGCGGTACGACTTTCTCCGATCGCTCGCGCAGGCGTGGCAGGTCCTCGCGTCGCGGCTCTTCTCCTCGCCACATGAGCAAACAAGCGCCCCGATATGGGCCGTCTTCTTCGCCGCCTCCACTCGCGCACGCCGGATCCCTTCTTTGCAAGAAACGCACGGGATCTCCCAGCGCTGATCCAACAGCGTGTTCGCCACTGGGCGCATCGCCGCCGTCCGGACGGCCAGGCACACCGCATCGTCGATGCACGGGTTGACCTCGATGTGGGGATGTGGAGCTACGCGGGAAGAGACAACAGGTTCAGTGGGCGCGGGCGGCGGAGCCGCTACCGGCGCTGGCTGGCGGACATCGCGTCCGAGGGCCGCGTTGATGCGGCTGAGGCATATCCGGCTCGGCGCGTGGATCTTCTTCCGCCAGTTCAGGACGCTCTGATGATTAAAATTGGCTTTGCGCAAGACCGCCGCGTCGTCGTCAGAGAGGTCGATATGGGGCTGGCGGGCGCGGGTCACTTCTTTTTCGCCGTCGCTTTTTCGATCGTCCTGACTAAATCCGGAAGCCGATCATTCGCCGCCTGAACGGATTTTGCGATGGCGCGGATTTCCTCCATCACTTCCTCGCGAGTTTGTTCGGGTGTTTTTAGGTATCGGTCCCGATGCCACTCGGCGATGCGACGCGGTAGGTCGGATCCGGCTTCATGGAGATTGTCGAGCGTGGTCTGGTACTGGTCGATGTCGTACCGGCGCCCGTTGGCACCCGTGAGCATTTCAGAAAACTCCGTCAAGGACTTATCAAGTTCCCCGGCGAGGTAGGTCAGTTTGACGCCACTCACCTTCACTCCGGACGAGAAAAGCACCTTTAATCTCGGTTTTTCGCGGCTTTCGTAAATTCCAGGAAGGGGGGGCTGTTGTGGAAATTTACTCATCCGGGACCTCCGAAAAAACTTATTCACTCGGGTCGGGGGGCGAGTTGAATTGATTCACTCGCCTATACTCGGCAATTCAGGGCAAAAAAAGAGAATGACGTGGCCTAACCTTACAGGTCATAATCTTCAAGCAACCCGGCGTTTCGCCGGGTATAGAAGGGCTTCCCGGCTGATATCCGGGAACGCCCGATGGATCACATCTGCCCGTTTCGCACTCGGGATCTTGAGTAATGCGGCGTACTGGGCAAGAAGTTCCGGTCGGATGATTTCTTTCGTGGTTTTTTTTATGCGGTCCGACATTTCGCGATACGTCAGGCCCTTCGCTTCCTTGACCACCTTCAACGGATGCATGGTTCCCTCCTTCTGTTCGGGGATATTAACC
>JAKALO010000038.1 GCA_021824125.1 Deltaproteobacteria bacterium
CTTCCCCGCGTCGGAGGCGCTCTTCTTCTCGTACCAGTACCCGATGAGGAGGTAGGAGCAGAGCCCCACCCCCTCCCAGCCCACGAACATCAGGAGGTAGTTGCTCCCCAGGACCAGGACGAGCATTGCGAATGTGAACAGGTTGAGGTAGACGAAGTACCGTGCGACCGCCTTCTCGTGGGACATGTACCCGACTGAGTAGACGTGGATGAGGAAGCCGACTCCGGTGACGACGAGGATCATCACCGAGGAGAGCGGGTCCAGCTGCAGGGCGGCCGCGGCCGAGAACCCCCCAGCCTGGATCCATGGGAAGAGGACCTGGACGAAGATCCGGTCGTGCGGGGCCCGCCCCGCGAGCGCGAGCACCGACAGGATGGCGACGACGAAGGCCCCTCCCACGACCGCCGGCCCGATGAAGCCTACCAGCTTACGGTACGGCGCCGTGGCATGGTGCCCGCCGTGCGTATCCGCTCCGTGGGACGAAGCCCCGTGGGGCGAAGTCCCATGCCCCTCGTCCCCGTGCGGCGCCTCGGCGAGGAGCAGCGGGCGCTCGGCGAAGAGCGCGATGGCCCCGTTCAGGATCACCCCCAGGAGGGGGAGCCCCGGCACGAGCCACAGGAAATCGAGAATCCCGTTCACCATTTCAGCACGCTCAGCTCCGTGATATCGACCGTTTCCTTCAGGCGGAAGATGGCGATGAGGATCGCCAGGCCCACCGCCGCCTCGGCGGCGGCCACCGTCATCACCATGAACGCGAACACCGAACCGGTGGGGTCCCCGAGGTGGGAGCCGACGGCGATGAAGGCGACGTTGACGCCGTTGAGCATGATCTCGACGCTCATGATGACGATGAGCGCGTTCTTGCGCGCCACCACCCCGGCCACCCCGATGCCGAACAGGATCCCGGAGAGCAGCAGGTATGCGGACGGTTCCATCATCCTCGCGTCTCCCGTCAGATCTTCTTCTTCGCCAGCGTGATCGCGCCGATCACCGCCGCCAGCAGGAGCACGGAAGTGATCTCGAACGCGAGCAGGTAATCGGTGAACAGCGCTCTCCCCACGGCCTGGACGGAACCCGAGTCGGCCGCGGGGGCCGCCGGCATCGCGAACCGCCGGGCCAGCAGGGCCGTCTCCAGGATGAGCAGTCCCGCGGCGATGACTCCCAGCAGCCGCATCACCGTCGCCCGCTCGACCGGAAGCCTGTTCTCCGGGACGTTGATCAGCATGATGACGAATATGAACAGGACCACGATCGCCCCGGCGTAGACGATGACCTGGATCGCCGCGAGGAAGTGGGCCTGGCGCAGCACGAAGAGCGCCGCCACGGAGAACAGGGTCAGGATCAGGTAGAGCGCGGACGCCATCGGGTGCTTGCGCGTCACGACCATGATCGCGCCGCCCACCGCGATCGCCCCGAACAGCATGAACAGTATCGGTTCCATCGCCCCTACTTCTCCAGCAGCCGTTCGATCTTGAATATGAGCTTCTCCCGGCTGTCATCCGGCGGCGTGTACCAGCCGGTGTCCATCCGGATAGCGTCGCACGGGCACGCCTCGACGCACTGGCCGCAGAAGACGCACCGCAGCATGTCGATGTCGAACGACACGGGGTACTTCTCGACCGTCGCGTCGGGGGACTCCCCCGCCACGATGGTGATGCATTCCGCGGGACACGCGGTGGCGCACATGTAGCACGCCACGCAGCGCGGGGTCCCGTCCATGCGCTTCATAAGCCGGTGGCACCCGCGGAACCTCGGCGGCATGGTCCGGCGCACCTCCGGGTACTCGATCGTGGGGATGTCCTTGTTGTGGGCGACGTTGTGCAGGAAGTGGCCGATCGTCACCCCGAGCCCCTTCACGATCTCGATCAGGTAGAGGCTTTCCCCGAACGACATCTTCCGGGGTCGCGCCACTTTTTTCACGCCTATCGTCATCGCCTTTTAGAACCCGCCTCTATCGATCAGGAGCAGAACGATCCCCGTCACGAAAATGTTCGCCAGCGCCAGCGGAAGCATAACCTTCCACCCCAGCCGCATCACCTGGTCGTAGCGGAACCGGGGGATGGTCCACCGCACCCACACGTAGAGCCAGCAGAAAAAGAGCGTCTTCCCCACGAACGACCCGATCCGCAGCAGGAACACCGCCCAGGCGGGCACCGCGACGGAAATCCCCCCCGGGAACGCGAAACCGGAATCCCCGAGGTACGGGAACTGCCAGCCGCCGAAGAAGAGGGTCGCAAGTACCGCCGCGCCCACCACCAGGTGGATGTACTCGGCCATCATGAACATGGAGAACTTGAAGGAGGCGTACTCGGTGTGGTAGCCGGCCACCAGCTCCGATTCCCCCTCGGGCAGGTCGAAGGGGGTCCGGTTGGCCTCCGCGTACAGGGCGGTGACGAACAGGATGAAACCCAGCGGCTGCACGAATACCCCCCACCGGGGAAGGATCCCGAAGAGCAGTTCCCCCTGCCCACGCACGATCGCGGAAAGCTGGACCGACTGGAAGACCATCAGGATCCCGACGACCGAGAGCCCCATCGACACTTCGTATGAGATCATCTGCGCCGAGGAGCGCAGGCCCCCGAGGAGCGGGTACTTGCTGTTGGAGGACCAGCCCGCCAGGACGATGCCGTAGACCGCCATGCCGGATACCGCGAACAGGTAGAGGATGCCGACGTTCAGGTCCGCGATGTGCAGGGCGACCTGCTTCCCCGCGATGGTGACCGGCGGACCGAACGGGACGACGGCCATCGTGAGGATCGCGGGGGCCAGGGCGAACATCGGCGCGAGCTGGTAGAAGAGCCGATGGGCGCCGTCGGGGATGAAATCCTCCTTGAAGAGGAACTTGAGCGCGTCGGCCAGGGGGTGGAACATGCCGAACAGCGTGACGCCCATGATGCTCGCCCGGTTGGGGCCGCGCCGGTCCTGGATGTAGGCCGCGCCTTTCCGCTCCACCCACGTCATTACCACGACGAGGCCGAACACGAAGGCGAAGAAAACCGCGATCCGGGCGACGGACACCGCGATGTCGAACAGGGGGTTCATTTCGACCCTCCCGCGAGCCGGCCCCGCGAGCCCAGGGCCTCGTAGCTCATGCCGGCGAATGGAGCGACCTCAGCGGCCAGCGCGTCGAAGACGGCGGTCTCTCCGGGGAAGGCCCAGCCGGCGCCCAGCTGGCTCGCCAGCCCGACCAGTATCTCGATGTCGTTTTTCGCCTTCCCGCGGGGGGGGAATCCCGCCCGGAACCGCTGCACCCGCCCGGCGAAGTTGGTGAAGGTCCCGCCCCTCTCGACGAACGAGGACGACGGCAGGACGGCGTGCGCGGCCCTCGAAACCGCCCCGGCGCAGGTTCCCACGTGCGCGACGAAGGGGACGTTGGAGAGCAGCGACCCGATCTCGGCGTCGGAGAAGTCGGCGAGGACGTTCCCGAACAGCAGGAGCGCCTGAACTTTCCCCCCGGAGATCGCCTTGACGATCCGGTCGAACTTCTCCTCGGAGAACCCCAGGAGCTGCGCGCCCCTGGAGTTAGGGTTCTTGTCCGCCTTGATGAGGAAGTCGTCGGAGGACCGGGGCCCGGGCGTGCGCGATGTGAACCCGAAGTTCTCCGTCTTCAGGACCTCGGCGGCCAGCTTCCGGACGAGGAACAGCTCCTCGTTGGAGGAGTGGGGCGAGGCGATGACCGCCACGGAATCGGAGCCGTGCGCCTCGACGGACCCGCGGAGCCGGTGGGCCGTCGTGAAGAGTACGGCGTCCCAGGCGGCGGCGACCGTCCGGCCGCCCTCGCGGAGCGCCGGCGCGAGCAGCCTGTTCTCGTTTGCCTTCTTGTACTCGAGCCTTCCTTCGTCGCACATCCACGACTCGTTGACGTCCTCGTTTTCCCTCGGCTTCAGGCGGTACAGCACGTCTTCCCGGAAGTGGGCCTCTATGTTGCAGCCGGTCGAGCAGCCCGGGCAGATCGACTCGACGCCGGAGAGGAACCAGACGCGGCACTTGAAACGGAAGTCCTTGCTCGTGAGCGCCCCCACCGGGCAGATGTCGGCCAGGTTGCCGGTGTAGCTGTTGTCGAGCGGGCGTCCGGGGAAGATCGAGATCTCGGAGTGGTCACCCCGCTGGAAGAAATCCAGTTCGCCGGTCTTCGTGACCTCCCGGAGGAACCGGACGCAGCGCGAGCATAGGATGCACCGCTCGGCGTCCAGGACGATCTGGCCCCCGATGTCCTGCACTTTTTTCTTGTGTACCTTGTCCTCGATGGCGAAGCGGCTCTTGTGCAGTCCGAACTTCATGTAATAGTTCTGCAGGCCGCACTCGCCCGCCTGGTCGCAGATGGGGCAGTCGACCGGGTGGTTGATGAGCATCAGCTCGAGGACCCCGGTCACGGCCTTATTCACCTTCGCCGTGTCCGTGCGGACCACCATCCCCTCGGTCACCACGGTGTTGCAGGCGATCTGGAGCTTGGGGAACTTCTCCACCTCGACCAGGCACATCCTGCAGTTCCCGGCGATGGAGAGCCTCGGGTGGTAGCAATAGTGCGGGATCTCGATGCCGATCTGCTTGGCCGCGGCCAGGATCGTCGTCCCCTCCGCTACCGTCGCGGACATCCCGTTGATGGTGAAGTTCGGCATGGGTCCCCTAGAATTTATTCCCGTACGGGCATTTTTGGTCCTTGATGTGCCGGTCGAACTCTTCCCGGAACTTCCATACGAACGACTGCGCGGGCATCACGGCGGCCTCGGACAGCGGGCATATGGTCCGCCCCATCATGTTGTCGCACACGTCCAGGATCAGCTCCACGTCCCCTTCCAGCCCTTTTCCCTCTTCGATCCGCCGGACGATCTTCGCGAGCCATCCCGTGCCTTCCCGGCACGGGGTGCACTGCCCGCACGACTCGTGGGAGTAGAAGTTCATGAGCACCATGAGCGCCCGCACCATGCAGGCGCCCTCCGGGATGACTATTACGCCCCCGGACCCCGACGCGCTTCCGATCCTGGCCATCGACTCGATGTCGTACGCCACGTCGATCTCGCCCGGCCGAAGCACCGGGGTGGACGATCCGCCCGGGATCACGGCCTTGAGCTCCTTCCCGTCCTTGATCCCGCCGGCGTGCTCGTAGATGATGTCCCGCAGGTTCACACCCGCCGGCAGCTCGTAGACACCGGGCCGGTTCACGGCGCCGGAGACGCCGATCAGCCGCGTGCCGCCGTTCTTCTCCACTCCCATGGCGGCGAATCTCTCCCCGCCGTTTGCCACGATCCACGGAACGTCCGAGATCGTCTCGACGTTGTTCACGATCGTGGGTAGCCCGAACGCGCCGATCGCCGCCGGGAAGGGGGGCTTGTTCCTGGGCCACCCGCGCTTCCCCTCGAGGGAGTTGATCAGGGAAGTCTCCTCCCCGCAGATGTAGGCGCCGGCCCCGCGGTGGACGTACACGTCCAGGTCGAATCCCGACCCCAGGATGTTTTTCCCCAGGAATCCCTTCGCGTGCGCCTCCCCGATGGCTTCCTCCAGGATCTTCGCCTCGCGAACGAATTCCCCGCGGATGTAGATGTAGCAGACGTGGATCGTCATCGCGAAGGACGAGATCGCGATCCCCTCGACCAGGAGGTGCGGCCCCCGGCTCATGATGAGCCGGTCCTTGAACGTCCCGGGCTCCCCCTCGTCGGCGTTCACCACCAGGACCCTGGGACGCGAGAGATCCTTCGGGAGGAACCCCCACTTGACCCCCGCCGGGAAGCCCGCGCCGCCACGGCCGCGAAGGTTCGCCTTCCTGACCTCGGCGACGATCTCCTCCTTCGGCATCCCGAGCGCCTTCCGGAGGGCGGAATACCCGCCGGTCTCCACGTAGGCGTCCACGTGGCGGTACCGGTCGTCGGCGAAGTGTGTGGTCAGGACCCGTTCCATCGTCTTATGCGCGTCCCCTCACGGAAGCCGGTCGAGCAGGGCGTCGATCTTCTCCTGCGTCAGGTTCTCGTGGTAGTCGTCGTTGACCTGCATCACCGGGGCGGTGCCGCAGCTGCCCAGGCACTCCGCGGTGGAAAGGGTGAACTTCCCGTCCGGCGTCGTCTGGCCGGGCTTGACGCCAAGCTTCCTCGACACGTGCTCGATCAGGTGCTCCGCCCCAAGGAGCGAGCAGGAGATGTTGCGGCAGATCTGCACGTGGTATTTCCCCACCGGCTTGCGGTTGTACATGGTGTAGAAGGTCGCCACTCCCTCTATGCGCGCCGCGGAGACCCCGATGAGGCCGGCAAGGTATTCGACCGCCTCGCCGGAAACGTATCCGAACTCGCGCTGGGCGATGTAGAGCGCCGGCAGGATCACCGCCTCCCTGTCCGGGTAGCGCGAAAAGAGGGCGTCGAACTCCCTGCGCGCCGATTCGGAAAACGCCACGCTCACCGGTCCAGTTCCCCCGCGATGATATTGACGCTTCCCAGCGTCGCGATCAGGTCGGCGATCATCTGCCCCTCGCAAAGGCGCGGCATCCCCTGGAAGAGCGGGAAGCACGGCGGCCTGACCTTTATCTTGTAGGGGCCGCCGCCCCCCTTGCTCACGATGTAGTAGCCCAGTTCCCCGTTGGCCGCCTCGGTGGCCGAGTATACCTCGCCGGCGGGTACCTGGATCCCCTCGTAGATGAACTTGAACTGCTGCATCAGCGCCTCGATGTTTCCGTAGACCAGCTGCTTGTCCGGAAGCACGTAGCGGGTGTCGTCTATGTTGGCGGGACCCCCGGGTAGCTGGTCGAGCGCCTGTTCGATGATGTGGACCGACTGGCGCATCTCCTCCATCCGGACCATGTACCGGTCGCACGTGTCGCCCTGGTGGCCTATGGGGATGTCGAAGTCGAACCGGTCGTAGACCAGATATGGCTCGTCCTTGCGCAGGTCGAGAGGCACCCCCGCGGCCCGCAGGCACGGCCCCGTGAACCCCAGCGCGATCGCGTCCTTCGCGGTGATGGCGCCCACCCCCATCGTCCGGTCGATGAAGATGCGGTTCTTCGTGAGCAGCGCGTTGACGTCGGCGATCATCGGCAGGATCGAATCCCGAACGACGTTCCGGCACTCATCCGTCCACCCTTCCGGCAGGTCGTACATCGCCCCGCCGATCCGGGTGTAGGAGGTCGTCAGCCGCTGGCCGCACAGCGGCTCGATCAACCGCATGTACACTTCCTCGCGCGGCTTCCAGAAGTACCAGAAGTTCGTCAGCGCCCCCAGGTCGACCATGTTCGTGCCGATGCACACCATGTGGTCGATGATCCGCGAGAGCTCGCAGACGAGGACGCGGATGTACTTGCACCGCTCCGTGACCTCGATCCCGCACAGCTTTTCCACGGCCATCGCGTAGCCGACGTTGTTCATCAGGGGGGATACGTAGTTCAGCCGGTCCGTGTACGGGACCACCTGGGTCCAGGTGGAGTCCTCCGACTCCTTCTCGAAGCCGCGGTGAAGGTAGCCGAACTCGGGCGTAAGCTTCAGGAGCGTCTCCCCGTCCATCTCGGCGATGAAGCGGAGCGTGGCGTGCGTGGCGGGGTGGGACGGGCCGATGTTCAGGATCATCGGCTCGGCCTGCATGTCGAGCTTATCGCCCGTTTTCCTTGTCGTTCCCGGTTCCGCCATCGTCCCCTAATCCTTTGGCCCGACGGTAGGTTGTCGCTTCGTCTTGGGATAGTCCTTGCGCAACGGGTGTCCGACGAACCCTTCGTACATCAGGATCCGTTTCAGGTTCGGGTGGCCGCGGAAGACGATCCCGTACATGTCGAACGCTTCCCGCTCGTACCAGTCGATCCCCGGCCACACGGAAACCGCCGAGTCGATCGTGGGATCGTCCTCGTGGAGGCGGACCTTGATACGGACCCGGTGCTTCTTCTCCAGCGAGTAGAGGTGGTACACCACCTCGAACCGGGGCGTCTCGCCAAGGTAGTCCACGCCGGTGAGGTCCATCGCGAAATCGAAGAGGCAGTCCGGGTCGTCGCGCAGGAAGGCGCAGACCTCGACGACCTTCTCCCGGCGGACGAGCGCCGTGTCGTCCCCGAAATCGGAGTGCGTCGAGACGACGGCGTCGCCGAACGTATCGAGCAACTTGCGCAGCACCGGGCTTTTAGACTCTTCGGACATTCCCTTCCCGTCTTCTTCAGGCCCTGAGCGGCCAGCGCTCCGAGGCGCGCGGGGCGCCCGTCTCCAACATCTTCTGGATGGCAACCACGGCGTCTATCATCCCCTCGGGGTTCGGGGGGCAGCCTGGGATGTACACGTCCACGGGGATGACCTTGTCTATCCCCTGCACGACGGTGTAGTTGTCGTAGAAGCCGCCCGACGACGCGCACGCCCCCATCGCCACGACCCACTTGGGCTCGAGCATCTGCTCGTAGATGCGGACCAGCACCGGCGCCATCTTGTAGTTGACCGTCCCGGCGACCAGCAGCATGTCCGCCTGCCGCGGCGAGAACCGCACGACCTCGGCCCCGAAGCGCGACATGTCGTAATGCGTCCCGAACCCCCCCATCACCTCGATCCCGCAGCAGGCGGTGGCGAAGGTGAAGGGGTAGATCGAGTACTTGCGCCCCCACGCGATCATCGACTCGAGCGTGGTCAGGGCGTAGCCGCCCCCTTTTGCGCCGCTTTTCGCCGGTTTCTCTACTGCCATTCCAGAGCTCCCTTTTTCCATGCGTATATCAGCCCCGCCAGCAGAATCAGGATGAAGATACCCATTTCGACCAGGCCGAACAGCCCCAGCTCCCGGTAGAGGACCGCCCACGGGTACAGGAAAGCGGCTTCCAGGTCGAAGAGGATGAACAGCAGGGCGACCAGGTAGAACTTCACGGAGACCCGCACCGAAGCGGGGGTGAAGGGGTCCACGCCGCACTCGTAGACACTGTACTTGACCCTGTCGTACCTCTTGGGCCCGAGCGCCTGGGAAAGGAATACGAACCCGACCGACATCACCAGGGCGATCGCCAGCAGCAGCAGGACCGAAAAGTACGGGTCCGAGAACTGTATGGTGGAGAGGAAATTCGCCACGCGGCACCTTTCCTGTGGGTTCAGAACGCGATCATCTTGACGGAATTCTCGGCCATCCGGATCACCGGCTCCCAGTATACTCCAAGGACCAGCGTGGGGATCGCCAGGAGGCAGAGAACCGCCCGGGGGAACGCGGGGACCGCGATCTCGCTCTTGTCCTTCGGGTCCTCCAGGAACATCACCTTGATGATGCGCGCATAGTAGTAGAGCGAAACGACGCTGTTGAGCGCCGCCACCACGGCCAGCCAGTAGACTCCCTTGTTGATGACCTCGGCGAACAGGTAGACCTTCCCGATGAACCCCGAAAAGGGCGGTATTCCGGTCAGCGCGAACAGGAAGATGGCAAGCGACACGGCGGCGAACGGCGCCCGGCTGCCCAGCCCCGAGTAGTCCGCGATCTCCTCGCTCCGGGTCCTGTTGGCCACAAGGATGACCACGTAGAAGGCGCCCAGGTTCATGAAGAGGTACACCACGAGATAGAACAGGATCGCCTTGATGCCGGCCGGAGAGAGGAGGACGAAACCCATCAGCATATAGCCGGCGTGGGCGATGGAGGAGTAGGCCAGGAGCCTCTTCACGTTGTCCTGTTTGACGGCGATCAGGTTCCCCACCGACATCGTCACGGCGGAGAGGACCGCGAAGAGGGCGGTCCAGTCAACGCCCGGGGAGAGCACCCACGCGCCGGACGCCGCGTCGGGGGTGGCGAACACCGTGTAGAAGAACCGCACGAGAACCGCGAAACCGGCCGCCTTGGGGCCCACGGAAAGGAAAGCGGTGATCGGGGTCGGCGCGCCCTCGTAAACGTCGGGGCTCCACATGTGGAACGGGACCGCCGCGATCTTGTAGCCGAACCCGACGGCCACCATCACCGCCGCGAGGAACATCGGCGTTGTCGCCTCCCCCTGCGCGAGCGCCCGGCCGATCTCGCCGAGGTGGGTGGAGCCGGTCATCCCGTACAGGAGCGAGAACCCGTAGATCATCACCCCCGAGGCGGTCGCCCCGAAGACGACGTATTTCGTCGCGGCCTCTGTCGACCTTCCGCCGCCCTTGAGGTAGCCGGCCAGCAGGTAGGACGGGATCGATACGAGCTCCAGGGAGAGGTAGAGCATCACGATGTCGGTCGACGCCGAAAGCAGGAACATGCCGAGCAGCACGGAGAGCAGGAAGATGTAGTACTCCGCCTGGCTCCGGCCGGCCAGCTCCTCGCTCTCCATCGAAAGGAAGACGACCACGATGGTGGCGAGGGCGGTCAGCGCCTTGAAGAAGACCGCGAAGCCGTCCAGGGCGACCATCCCCTCGAACAGGGACTTCGCCGGGACCGAAGCCTGGAGGGCCGTGAGCAGGAGCGCCGCGCCGACCCCGGCCAGGGAAAGGATCGCGGGAACGGCGGACTGCCGGTTGCCGCCGACGACGTGGGCCACCACGAGCAGCAGGATCGTCGCCGTGACCGCGAGCTCCGGCAGGAAATGGCTCAGGCTGGCAAGGTTCCCCAGGGGCATCTAGATCACCATCTTGACGACGTCGACCAGCTTGATCAGCGAGGTGCTCATGAGATTCAGGATCGGCATCGGGTTGACGCCGAAGTAAAGCGTCAGCAGCGCCAGCGGGGCAAGGCAGAAGATCTCGCGGGCGTTTATCTCCTCGAGCTGGGCGTACTTGGGGTTTAGCGGTCCCAGGAACACGCGCTGCAGAGCCCAGAGGTGGAACGCGGCAACGATGATGATCCCCGAGGCGGCGAAGATGACGATCGTCCGGAACACGGGGAACGATCCCAGGAATACCATGGCTTCGGCCACGAACCCGGAAAATCCGGGCAGGCCGAGCGACGCGAAGAACGCCACGGTGACGAAGAAGGTGTAGACCGGCACGACCGCCCCGAGGCCCCCGAACCCGTCGATGTCGCGGTGGTGCGCGCGGTCGTAGACGACCCCGACCAGGAAGAAGAGCATGGACGTGATCATGCCGTGGGAGAACATCTGGAACGACGCGCCGACCATGCCGGCGGGGGTAAGTGCCGCCATCCCGAGAAGGCAGAACCCCATGTGGCTGACCGAGGAGTAGGCGACCATTTTTTTAAGGTCCGACTGCGCCATGGCGCACAGGGCGCCGTAGACGATGTTGATGACACCCAGGATGGCCATCGGGACCGCGAACCACACCGTCACGTCGGGGAAGATCGGGAAGGAGATCCGCATGAGACCGTACGTCCCCATCTTCAGGAGGATCCCGGCCAGGATGACCGAGATGGCGGTCGGGGCCTCGACGTGGGCGTCGGGGAGCCACGTGTGGAACGGGAAGAGAGGCACCTTGATCGCGAACCCTATGAAAAGCCCCAGGAACAGGAGGATGCGTACGTCGAAATCCTTCAGCCACGCGTTGTGGGCCGACTGCTGCATGAAGTGGAGCATGTTGAAGGTGTGCCCGCCCGTCTCGGGGTTCACCGAGTTGAAGTAGAGGGCCAGCATTACGATCAGCATCAGGACCGAGCCGAACAGGGTGTAGAGGAAGAACTTGATCGCGGCGTATTCCTTGCGCGGCCCGCCCCATATCCCGATGAGGAAGTACATCGGCAGCAGCATCACTTCCCAGAACACGTAGAACAGGAAAAAGTCGAGCGAGGCGAAGACGCCCATCATGCCGGTCTCGAGGAGGAGGAGAAGCGCCATGTACCCCTTGATCTGCTTCTTGATCCCCCAGGACCCGATCACCGCCAGGAAGGAGACGAGCGCCGTCAGGAGGAGCATCGGCAACGAGATCCCGTCGGCCCCCATGAAATACTCGACGTTGATCGAAGGAATCCAGCTGTAGTGCTCGACGAACTGGAACTGGTTCGCGACGTTCACCCCGCCCACCGTGCGGTCGAACGCGACCCAGAGCCGCGCCGCCAGCGGGATCGGGAGAAACGACGCCACCGCGGCGACGATCTTGACGATGTTGTCGGTCCCCTTCGGCAGGCAAAGGATCAATGCGCCGCCCAGGAGAGGGAGGAACGTCATCAAGCTCAGGATGTGACTGTCGATAAAGCCCACGGAAGACCTCCTCCGGTCAGAAAACTTTCACAAGGTAGATGATGATCACGCCGCCCGCCAGCACGTACACGTAGTGGTAGAGCTTCCCGGTCTGGAACCGGCGGAAGAACGAGCCGCTCCCGATCGTGACGTCCGCCACGCCGTTCACCGCGCCGTCGACCACGTAGTTGTCGAACTTCCCGATCAGCCAGGAAACCCACACGCCGATCTGCGCGACGAGGTTGACCAGCCCGTCGACGACATTGTTGTCGAACCACCCCATGGCCCGCGACAGGGCCTTCGTCCCGCCGATCACCGTCGCCTCGTACAGTTCGTCGAAGTACCACTTGTTCCTGAGGAACGTGTGGACGGGCCTGCACGAGGAGGCCACCTTTTCCGGGTCGATCCAGCCGAACCAGTAGACGACGAACGCCAGGGCGATCCCGAGCGTCCCGACGCCCACGGACGAGAACATCGCGTACCGGTGTGCCGTGTGGGCCAGGTGCGCGTCGTGGGACGCCTCTGCGCCATGCTCCCCGGCAGGCGGCGCTGAAGCGGGCTCGTGAGGCTTTGCCTGCGGGGCGGACTCGTGAACCCCCGCCGCCCCGTGGGTTGCGCCGGGCGCCGGATGGGCCGCGGCGGCGGCTGGGACCCCGCCGTGAGCCGCAGCGGACACGACCGGGATCGCCGAGGCGGGCTTCTGGACCAGGGTGCCGAACCAGCCGCTGTACCAGAAGGAGAACGACAGGCCCGCCAGGATCACCAGGGGCACCCACATGTTCGCCGGCGATTCGTGCGCGTGGTCGTACTTGTGGTGGTCCCTGGGCTTCCCGAAGAAGGTGAGGATGACCAGCCGGAACATGTAGAACGCGGTGAGCCCCGCCGTGAACAGCGCCCCTGCGAACAGGAGGATGTGCTGCGGGTTCCTCATGCCGAACTCGAGGGCGGCCCCCAGGATCATGTCCTTGCTGTAGAAGCCCGAGAAGCCCGGGACTCCCGCGATCGCCAGCGTGGCGACGATGAAGGTGACGGCGGTGATCTTCATCTTCTTCCACAGGCCGCCCATCTCCGTGATCTCCTGGGTGTGGACGGCGTGGATGACGGAGCCGGAGCCGAGGAACAGGCACGCCTTGAACGCCGCGTGGGTCGTCAGGTGCGCCAGCCCCGCCGTGTAGCCGCCGACCCCGAGCCCCATGATCATGTAGCCGAGCTGGGAGCAGGTCGAATAGGCGAGGACCTTCTTTATGTCGGTGGCCGCGAGCGCGATCGTGGCCGAGATGAACAGCGTGATCAGCCCGATGTATGCGATGACCAGGAACGCGTCGGGGGTGAAGATCGGGTAGACCCGCCCCACGAGGTAGACGCCGGCGGCGACCATCGTCGCGGCGTGGATCAACGCCGACACAGGGGTGGGGCCCTCCATCGCGTCGGGGAGCCAGACGTGGAGCGGGAACTGGGCCGACTTGCCGATCGCCCCGCAGAAGATCCCGATGCCGGCCAGGGTCAGAAGCGTCCCCTCGATCTTCCCCTCGCGGATGGCCTGGAACACCTCGTCGTACCCGACAACCCCGGTCGTGGCGAAGAGGAGCAGGAACCCGAGCAGGAACCCGAAATCGCCCACCCGGTTCACGACGAAAGCCTTCTTGCAGGCGTCGGCCGCCGACTTCTTCTCGAACCAGAACCCGATGAGCAGGTAGGAGGAAAGCCCCACGAGTTCCCAGAAGATGTAGATGAAGAAGAAGCTGTCCGAGAGGACCAGCCCCAGCATCGAGAACGAGAAGATGGAGAGGTACGCGAAGAACCGGCTGTACCTCGGGTCGCCGTGCATGTAGCCGACGGAGAACAGGTGCACGAGAAAGGAGACCGTGCAGACCACGACCAGCATCACGGCGGTGACGTTGTCGATGAGGATCCCGGCCTTGAGGACGAACCGCCCGCCCAGGTCGAGCCACGGGAACACGACGTGGTACTTGAAGTTCGGGTCGTAGGCCTGGAAGACCTCGTGGAAGATCCCGATGGAGATCGCCAGCCCGATGCCGATCGCCCCCAGCGAGACCCAGTCCCCCTTGCGCGGCAGGCGCCTGCCGACCGCGATGTTGATGAAATAGGCCGCCAGCGGCAGGAGCGGGATGAAGTGGGCGTATCGGATCAAGGTCTACCCCTTGAGGTGGTCGGCTGTGTCGACCTCGACGGTTCCCGTCGTGGCGTACAACCGCAGGAAAATGGCAAGCGCGACGGCGGCCTCGGCCGCCGCGAGCACGATCACGAAGATGGCGAAGATCTGTCCGCCGATGACGCGTGACACGTAATGGGAGAACGCCACGAAGTTGATGCTGGCGGCGTTCAGGACGAGTTCCACCCCCATCAGGACCGCAACCGCGTTGCGGCGCGTCAGGATCGCGTACAGGCCGCAGCAGAAGAGCGCCGCGCTGATGACCAGGAGCTTTTCCAGGCTCATCGCTTCGGCTCCTCCATTTCGGCCGGTCTCCCCCTCCCGCCGTCGGGACGGGACAGCATCGCGGCGCCGATCAGCGCCGCCAGCAGGAGCACCGAGGCGACTTCGAACGGCAGCAGGTACCGGGTCATCAACAGCTCCCCGATCTCGGAGGTGGTCGGCTGGTAGGACAGGACCGCCTTCACGGGGAAGGCCGTGGAGACCGCCGTGTACGACAGGATGCCGAACAGCCCCAGGCATATGAACGCGGCCTGCCAGTGGAAGCGCGAGGGGTTGGAAATCTTGACGTCGGAGATCCGGTTCGAGAGAAAGACGGCGAACAGGATCAGGATGAGAATCCCCCCGACATAAATCAGGACCTGGGTGGCGGCGAGGAAGTCGGCCGAAAGGTATACGTAAAGCCCCGCCACCCCCGCGAACGAAAACAGGAGCGCGATGGCGGAGTAGACGATGTTGGGGAGGATAGCCACAAGGATCGCCGCTCCCACGGTCATCGCCGCCAGAAGATAGAAGATGATGTCCGCGGGTCCCGTCATGCCTTCTTCTCCGGTTCCGCCTTCGCTCCTTCCGGAGCTACGGCGGACAAGTCCGACTTCGGTACGTTCGCGGCGGCGGGAGCCGTCACCTTCGCCGCCTCGGCCGCCTTTGCCGCGGCCTCCGCCACCTGCTTCGCCACGCGCGCCTTGATGGCGTCGCCATCCTCGTGGACGAAATGAAGGGTGAAATCCCCGCGGTTGAACAGCGCCTTCTCGTAATCGCCGGAATGGACCAGCGACTTCGGCGGGCACACCTCGACGCAAAGGCCGCAGTACATGCACCGCATGACGTTGATGTCGTATGACACCAGCACCAGCTTCTTGTCCGCCCCCCGGACCGACTCGAGGGTGATGCAGTCCACGGGGCAGACCTTGGCGCACATCGTGCACGAGGTGCAGCGCGCGATGTCGTTGTGGAGGATTCCACGGAACCGGTCATCGGTCTCCCGGCGCTCCTCGGGGTACTGCTGGGTGACCTCTTCCTTCGCGTCGACCCCGTACCGCGCCGTGATCCGCATACCTTTCGCGGTGGTGACCACGGCCTCCACGATGTCGTCTACGTATGCCTTGAATCCCATTACGTCCTCATCCCGTGAAAATCGATGCGATCATCTGGGGGATCCCCTTCCCACGGAAAACCAGGAGCCACAGGGAAACGCCCAGCAGGTTCACGAAGGTAAGCGGGACCAGGTATTTCCAGGACATCCGCATGAGCTGGTCGACGCGCAGCCGCGGAAGCGTCCAGCGGACCCACATCATCACGAGCACCATGGCGAACGCCTTGAACAGGAACGCGCCCAGTGAAAGGAGGTTCCCCCAGAGCGACGGCAGCGCCTCGGCGCGGAAGAACGGCACGTGCCAGCCCCCCAGGAAGCAGGCGGTTGCCAGGGCCGCCACGACGAACATGTCGCCGAACTCGGCCAGGAAGAAGAAGGCGTACCGGATCCCCGAATACTCCACGTTGTAGCCCGAGACGAGCTCCGACTCGGCCTCGGGCAGGTCGAACGGCGTCTGGTTGGTTTCGGCCTGCCCCGCCGTGATGTACAGGAAGAAGGAGAAGAAGGTGAACGGGTTATGGAAAAGGTTCCAGCCGAAGATCCCGACAAGCCCGCCCTGCGACCGGACGATGTCCTGCAGGGAAAGTGATCCGGCGACGAGCACCGCGGGAAGAAGCGCCATCCCCACGGGGATCTCGTAGGAGACGATCTGGGCCACCGCGCGCATCCCCCCAAGGAGCGCCCACTTGTTGTTGGACGCCCACCCGGCCATCAGGATCCCGATCACGACCAGGGAGGTGACCGCCATGACGTAGTAGATCCCTATGTTGAGGTCGGAGGCGATGAGCCCCACACCGAACGGCAGGACCACGAACGCGGCGAAGGAACCGACGAAGACAAGG
>JAKALO010000197.1 GCA_021824125.1 Deltaproteobacteria bacterium
GGGAAACCCTCCTGACGCCGGCGCATCGAACGAGGAAGACTCGACCGGAAGGGCGGGACGCCGAATGAAGAACGTGTACCTGTACGACACGACGCTGCGGGACGGGACCCAGTCCGAGGAGATCTCCCTGTCCGTTCTCGACAAGATCGCCGTGGCCGAGAAGCTCGACGAGTTCGGGATCCACTTCATCGAGGGCGGCTACCCCGGGAGCAACCCGAAGGACAAGGAGTTCTTCGAGCGTGCGCGCAGGATGCGCTGGAAGAACTCGTTGATCTGCGCCTTCGGGATGACACGCCGGGTGGGGAAGAAGGTCGAAGAGGACGCCAACATGAAGGCGCTCGTCGCCGCCGGGACGCCGGTCATCACGGTCGTGGGGAAGTCGTGGGACTTCCACGTCATCGAGGCGCTGCGCACCACCCTCGAGGAGAACCTGAACGCCGTGAAGGAGACGGTGGCGTACCTGAAGCGGAACGCCGACAAGGTCTTCTTCGACGCGGAGCATTTCTTCGACGGGTACAAGCACAATCCCCGGTACGCGATGAAGGTGCTGGCGGCGGCGGCGGACGCGGGCGCCGACGTCCTGGTCCTGTGCGACACGAACGGCGGGTCGCTTCCCTCCGATGTCGGCCGGATCGTGAAGGAGGTGCGCAAGGCGACCTCCGTGGCGATCGGGATCCACACCCACAACGACGGGGAGATGGCGGTGGCGAACTCCCTGGCGGCCGTGGAGAGCGGCGCCACCCAGGTGCAGGGGACGATCAACGGGTACGGGGAACGGTGCGGGAACGCGAACCTTTGCTCCGTCCTTCCGGCGCTGCAGCTCAAGATGGGGCGGGACGTCCTGCCGAAGGGGCAGTTGCGGAAGCTGGCCGACCTGTCCCGATATGTCGCCGAAGTGGCCAACGTTCGCCAATGGCTCCACCAGCCGTACGTGGGGAACGCGGCCTTCGCTCACAAGGGGGGGATGCACGTCTCCGCCATCCGGCGACATCCGAAGACGTATGAGCACGTGGAACCCGAAACGGTCGGGAACCACCGCCGGGTCCTGATCTCCGACCTTTCGGGGCGCAGCAATATCCTCTCGAAGATCCAGGAGACGGGTCTCCGGTTCAAGGCGAACGACCCGAACACGGAAAAGATCCTCGAGGAGATCAAGGAGCTCGAGAACAAGGGGTTCCAGTTCGAGGGCGCCGACGCGTCGTTCGAGCTGCTGGCCCGCCGGGCGATGGGGGAGCACGAGCCGTTTTTCGAACTGAAGGGGTTCCGGGTGATAGACGAAAAACGGTCCGAGGGGGATGTGCCGATCGCGGAGGCGACCATCCAGATCGCCGTCGAAGGGCGGGACGAGCACACCGCGGCGCTGGGGAACGGCCCGGTGAACGCAATGGACAACGCCTTGCGGAAGGCGCTCGAGAAATTCTACCCCGAAGTGGCCGAGGTGAAGCTCCTCGACTACAAGGTCCGCGTCATACGGCAGGGAGGGACCGGTTCGTCGGTACGCGTCTTGATACAGTCGGGAGACCGTGACTCGACCTGGGGCACCGTGGGCGTCTCGAACAACATCATCGAGGCGTCGTGGCAGGCCCTGGTGGACAGCGTCCGGTACAAACTGTGGAGGACGCGGCGTGCCGATACCGGGGGAGCGGCGGAATAGCGGCAGGAACCGACGCGCCGTTCTCGTTCTTTCCATGATCCTCCTGGTCTGGAATGCCGGTGCCATGGTCCGCCATGGGACGTCGACCGGTCCCCCACCTCCGGGAGCGACGGTCGAAGATGCCCGCGTCCTCGCGGCGGCACGCGACGATGAATCCGCCGACCGGTCCGCCGAAAGCCCCCGCGCCGGTCCCCTCACGATACGCCAGAAATACCTCCTTGGAAAACGGGTAGATATCAACCAGGCGCCCCTTTCGGAGATCGCCGAATTGCCCGGGATCTCGGATACGGTCGCCGCTGCCGTGGTGGAGGAACGGAATCGCCTCGGGGGATTCCGCTCCCCGGGAGATCTCCTCGGGACGAAGGGCATCAAGAGGAAGCGCCTCCAGAAAATCCTTCCATTTCTTGTGATAAAGGCGAATAATTGACATATTCGGTCTGAAAATATCCGCGGCAGGGAGGGGAAGATGTTCCGATCGATCCGGAATGACATCAAGGTCATCTTCGAGAGGGATCCGGCCGCGCGCAGCGTGCTGGAGATCTTCCTCTGCTATCCCGGCTTCCACGCCGTACGGTTCCACCACCTCGCCCACTGGCTCTGGAAGCACGACGTCCGGGTTCTCGCCCGGTTCGTTTCCCACATCTCGCGATCCCTCACGGGAATCGAGATTCATCCGGGGGCGACGATCGGCGAAGGGTTCTTCATCGATCATGGGATGGGGGTGGTGATCGGGGAGACGTCGGAGATCGGGAAGGACGTAACCCTGTACCACGGCGTGACGCTGGGGGGGACGAGCTGGAACAAGGGGAAGCGGCACCCCACGCTCGAGGACAACGTGATCGTGGGAGCGGGCGCGGCCATCCTCGGACCGATCCGCGTCGGACACGATTCCAAGATCGGCTCCGGATCCGTGGTGAACAAGGAGGTCCCGCCCAACTCGACGGTCGTCGGCATCCCCGGGCGCGTCGTCTACCGCGAAGGGAACGTCTACAACGATCCGACCGGCGTGGCCGGAACGCCCGATCCGGAAGGAAAGGCGATCAAATGCCTGACCGAGCAGATCTTCGCCCTCGAGCAGAAAATGGAGGAGTTGACGAAACGTCTCGATGAGGCCTCCCCCCGGGGCGTAGAGGCGAGGACCGGGACGTGAAGATCACCACCCGGGGACGGTATGCCGTGATGGCGATGGTCGCGCTGGCCGCGTCGTCCCGGGGGAATCCCGTGCCGATCCAGGCGATCGCGAAACGGGAGTCGATCCCCGAGCCGTACCTGCAGCAGCTCTTCCTCCGCCTGCGCAAGCGGAATATCGTAAAAAGCGTCCGCGGCCCGGGCGGCGGGTTCATCCTCGCGCGTGACCCGTCGGGAATCACCGTCGGGGAGATCATCCGGACGGCGGAAGGGAAACCCGCGCGGGTGGGGTGCCGGCAGTCGGGTCGGTCGTGCGGCATGATCGATCGGTGCCGGACGCAGGGGATGTGGGACGCCCTCGAGGCGCGGATCGAGGAGTTCCTCGACTCGATGTCCGTGGAGGACCTGTTCGAGGAGCGTCGGCAGACCCGCGGGGAGGTCCGGATTTGAGGAAGGTCTACTTCGACCACAATGCCACGACCCCGGTCCACCCGGAGGTCGCCGCGGCCATAGAACCGTTCCTGGGCGACCTGTTCGGGAATCCCTCCAGCATCCATTGGGCCGGACGCGACGTTCGCAAGGCGGTGGAAGACGCGAGGGCGGAGGTCGCCGCCTTCTACGGCTGCCGCCCGCTGGAGGTCGTCTTCACGAGTTCGGGGACCGAGGGGGACAACCTTGCGGTGAAAGGGGTGGCGTACCGCCCCGGGAACGCCGGGAAGCATATCGTCACGTCGCAGGTGGAACACCCCGCCGTCATGAACACGTGCCGGTTCCTCGAGACGCAGGGATTCCGCGTCACGTACGTCCCGGTGAATCGCCAGGGGAT
>JAKALO010000198.1 GCA_021824125.1 Deltaproteobacteria bacterium
GGACGACAGGGACGAGCGCCCCGGCATAAAGTTCAAGGACGCCGACCTTTGCGGGATCCCCCTTCGGGCGACGTTCGGGGAAAAGAACTTCGCGGCCGGGTTCGCCGAGATACGGGACCGGAAAACCGGTGAGACGGAAAGGGTGGAGATCAACCGCATCGTGGAGGGCATGCTCCTGGCCGTCGAAGCGAAAAGGAAGGAGTGTGCCCCGTGAAAAAACGGATCATCGTCGCGCTGGACACCGATTCCCCGGAATCCGCGATGGCGACCGTCGCGTCGCTCTCGGGAGAGGTCGGGCTCTTCAAGGTCGGGATGGAGCTCTTCCCGAGGGGAGGGCCGGAACTGGTCGGCCGGATACGCGGCGCGGGGGCCGACGTCTTCCTCGACCTCAAGTTTCACGACATTCCCAACACGGTGGCGGGAGCGGTGCGGTCCGCCGCGGCGCTGGGCGTAAAGCTCGCGACGGTACACGCCTCGGGAGGGAAGGCGATGCTCTCCGCGGCCGCCGGGGCGGCGGCGGGCACGGGGACGACGATTCTCGCCGTGACCGTGCTGACCAGCCTCGACGACGCGGACCTGTCGTCGATCGGGTTTTCCCTTCCCACGGAAAAGGCGGTGGAACGCCTGGCGGGGATCGCGGTGGATGCCGGGATCGGCGGAATCGTATGCTCGGCCAAGGAGGTGGCGGCGATCCGGCGGATGGTGGGTAAAAACGTCGTGCTGGTCACACCGGGCGTCAGGCTCCCGGAGGATTCCGCCGGGGACCAGAAACGTGTGGTGACACCCTCGGAGGCGATACGGGCGGGGGCGGATTACATCGTCGTGGGCCGCCCCATCACCAGGGCCGCGGATCCCGTCGCGGCGGCGCGAAAATTCGCCGCCGACATGGCGCGCGCCATCAAGTGAGCATTTAACGCGCATGTGGATCACCGGCAGGCACCCGGTCGAAGAACTCCTTTCCGCCTCGATCCAGAGGCCGGGAAGGATACTCCTTTCGGAGTCACTTCCCGCTGAAACCCGGAAAACCTTCCGGGATCGTTCCGACGCGGCGGGGATTCCGTGCCTGACCTGTCCGAAGGAGGAGTGGGAGCGGAAGACGGGGGACCGGGGCGGGTCGGGAATCGCGGCGGAGCTGGGGGAGTACCGGTACGCGGACCTGCACGACTGGATCGCGGCGGTCCCGGTGCGCGCGACGGTCTTTCTCCTGGACGGCATAACCGATCCGCAGAACCTGGGCGCGATCCTTCGCAGCGCCAGGGCGTTCGGCCTCTCCGGCGTCATCGTGCCGAAGGACCGGTCCTGCCCGGTGACGGCGGCCGTATTCCGGGCATCCGCCGGGGCGGCGGCGCACGTCCCGATCGTAATGGTGACCAACCTGTCGCGCGCGGTCGAAACATTGCAGGAGAACGGATTCTGGCTGTACACCGCGACGGGTGATGGCGAGACCGACGTCTCCTCGCTTGTGCCCGCCGCGAGAACGGGGATCGTGCTCGGGAGCGAGGAGCACGGGATCCGGAGACTCGTGCGGGAAAAGTGCGACGGGTCCGTCCGCATACCGATGGAGCACGGCGTCGACTCCCTGAACGTCGGCGTCACCGCAGGCATCCTCGCGTTCCACCTGCGCGCCCGCCGCCAGCCGTAGTCACCCTTCGGCTGCGCTTTACCTCACTGCGCCCCCCCTCCTGCGGCGACTCCGCCGAAGGGTCCCCCGGAGGCGGCTGCGGAGATTTAGGAGTATCCCCGCCCAGAAAGGGTTTGACAACCGGCCGGTATTGGGTTCAAATTCCAAGATTCAGGATTTCAGAACCGGGAGATGCGCCGACGTAGCTCAACGGCAGAGCTCCTGATTTGTAATCAGGGGGTTATCGGTTCAAATCCGATCGTCGGCTCCATCCGCCTTCGCTCGAGAGCGGGGGAAAAACCGGATGCTCCCGAGCTACGGCGGATGCCCCGCCGTAGCACCGAAGCCACGGCTTTCCTGTCGCGGCGAGGTGCGAAGGCGGGCAGTAAGGTAATGTGGAGGGGTACCCGAGTGGCCAAAGGGGGCAGACTGTAAATCTGCTGGCAGCGCCTACGGAGGTTCGAATCCTCCCCCCTCCACCATATTTGCGCGAAAGCATGAAGTCAGGCATTAGTGATTGACTCTAACATGGCATATATATAAAATTGTAGGGTTCCGGAAAGGGCGGGCGTAACTCAGTTGGCAGAGTCACAGCCTTCCAAGCTGTTGGTCGCGGGTTCGATTCCCGTCGCCCGCTCCATTGATTCCGGAAGGTTTTTTGCCCACGTAGCTCAGTCGGCAGAGCACGTCCTTGGTAAGGACGGGGTCAGCAGTTCAATCCTGCTCGTGGGCTCCAATTTGGACGACACCACTATTATTTAAGGAGCGAGACTCCCATGTCCAAGAAGAAGTTTGAGCGCACGAAGCCTCACGTGAACGTCGGCACGATCGGGCACGTCGATCACGGCAAGACGACGTTGACCGCCGGAATCACGAAGGTGCTGGCGAAACGCGGGTGGGCGGAGTTCGTTCCGTTCGATCAGATCGACAAGGCGCCCGAGGAGCGGGAGCGCGGGATCACGATCGCGACGGCGCACGTGGAGTACCAGACGGCGAACCGGCATTATGCCCACGTCGATTGCCCCGGTCACGCGGACTACATCAAGAACATGATCACCGGCGCGGCGCAGATGGACGGCGCGATCCTGGTGGTTTCGGCGGCGGACGGCCCGATGCCGCAGACCCGCGAGCACATATTGCTGGCCCGCCAGGTCGGCGTTCCGTGCATCGTGGTGTTTTTGAACAAGGTTGACATGGTCGACGATCCGGAGCTCCTGGAGCTGGTGGAGCTTGAGATCCGGGAGTTGCTCTCCAAGTACAATTTCCCCGGGGACAAGACCCCGATCGTTCGCGGCTCCGCGTTGAAGGCCCTTGAGTGCGGTTGCGGGAAGGACGGTTGCGCCGCATGCCTGTGCATCACGGAGCTTATGAAGGCTGTTGACGAGTTCGTTCCGATGCCGGTCCGTGACGTCGACAAGCCGTTCCTGATGGCGGTCGAGGACGTGTTTTCGATATCGGGCCGCGGGACGGTTGTTACCGGCCGGGTCGAGCGCGGCGTGATCAAGGTCGGCGACGACGTGGAGATCCTCGGGTTGCGCGACACCCAGAAGACGGTCGCCACTGGCGTGGAGATGTTCCGCAAGCTCCTGGACCAGGGCCAGGCGGGGGACAACATCGGGGTATTGCTGCGCGGGACGAAGAAGGACGACGTCGAGCGCGGCCAGGTCCTTGCGAAGCCGGGTTCGATCACCCCTCACAAGAAGTTCAAGGCGTCGGCCTACGTTTTGACGAAGGAAGAGGGTGGTCGCCACACCCCGTTTTTCAACGGCTACCGCCCGCAGTTCTATTTCCGGACGACGGACGTCACGGGAGTCGCGACGCTGCCCGAGGGCGTCGAGATGGTGATGCCCGGCGACAACGTGTCGCTCCTGGTGGAGCTGATCACCCCCGTGGCGATGGAGAAGGAACTGCGGTTCGCGATCCGCGAGGGCGGCCGGACGGTGGGCGCCGGCGTCGTCTCTGAAATACTGGAATA
>JAKALO010000199.1 GCA_021824125.1 Deltaproteobacteria bacterium
AAGCCGAAACAGATCGCGGAGGCGATGCCCGGCCTCTACGACGCGGTGCTGAACAAGTATTACGTGGACGAGATCTACGACTTCCTCTTCGTCCGCAGGATCGTGAACGGTTCGGTGTGGCTGTGGGAGGCGTTCGACGCCATGTTCATCGACGGGGCCGTCAACGGGGTCGCGGCGCTGGTGCGCGGCACGGGCGACGCCGTCCGGCGCGTGCAGACCGGGGTGGTGGGGAACTACGCCTTCTCCTTCCTGCTCGGCGCGATATTCATCGTCGGCTACATCATCATCCGTTAGGAAAGAGTTGAAGGGGGCTTCACGGAGCGTGCGGACATGACAGGGATACCGGCAATCATCGGCTCGAACCTCCTGACGGCGCTGATCTTCCTTCCGCTGGCCGGGGCCCTGCTGCTCATATTCCTGCCGAAGGAGAACCCGAGGCTGGTGAAGAACGTCACCTTCCTCGTGACGCTCGTGGAGTTCCTCCTGTCGCTGCCGGTCGTTTTCGGCTTCGACGGCTCCGTCGCCGGGATGCAGTTCGTCGAGAAGATACCCTGGCTCCCCGCGTACGGGATCTCCTACCACATCGGGGTGGACGGCATCTCCCTCTGGCTCCTCATTCTAACGACGTTCATGATGCCTATCACGATCCTGTCCACCTACGCCGCGGTCGAGAAGAACGTAAAGGAGTTCATGATCTTCATGCTCCTGCTCGAAGTGGGGATGGTGGGGGTGTTCCTGGCGATCGACCTCTTCCTCTTCTACATCTTCTGGGAGCTGGTGCTCATCCCGATGTACTTCCTCATCGGCGTGTGGGGAGGGGAGCGGCGGATCTACGCCGCCATCAAGTTCTTCCTGTACACCTTCGCGGGGTCGGTGCTGATGCTCGTCGCCATCCTCGCGCTCTACTTTTACCAGCACCGGGCGACCGGGGTCTACTCGTTCGACCTGCTGGCGATGTACGACCTGAACATCCCGGTGAAGATGCAGTTCTGGATGTTCGGCGCCTTCTTCCTGGCCTTCGCGTTCAAGGTGCCGATGTTCCCGTTCCACACGTGGCTGCCGGACGCCCACGTGGAGGCGCCGACCTCGGGCTCGGTCATCCTGGCGGCCGTGCTCCTGAAGATGGGGACGTACGGCTTTCTGCGGTTCGCGATGCCGCTCTTCCCCGTGGCCGCCGTCGACCTTACGCCCGCGGTGGCGACCCTGGCGGTTATAGGGATCATATACGGCGCCCTGGTTTCGATGGTCCAGAAGGACATCAAGAAGCTCGTGGCCTATTCCTCGGTTTCCCACCTGGGGTTCGTCATGCTCGGGCTGTTCGCGATGAACACCCAGGGGATCGAGGGCGGTATCCTCCAGATGGTCAACCACGGCATCTCGACGGGGGCGCTCTTCCTCATCGTCGGGATCATCTACGAGCGGCGGCACACGCGCCTCATCGAGGAGTTCGGGGGGCTCTCCAAGGTCGTACCCCTGTTCGCCGTCTGCTTCATGATCGTGACGCTCTCCTCCATCGGTTTGCCCGGGATGAACGGGTTCGTCGGGGAGTTCCTCATCCTGCTCGGCTCGTTCAAGGCGTCGAGGGTGCTGACGGTGTTCGCCGCCTCCGGGGTGATCCTCGCGGCGGTCTACATGCTCTGGATGTTCCAGCGGGTGATGTTCGGGAAGGTCACCAACGAGAAGAACCGGCATCTGCCGGACATGAACGCGAGGGAGCTGGCCTACATGCTTCCGCTTCTCGTCCTCATATTCTGGATCGGCGTCTACCCCCAGACTTTCTTAAGGAAGATGGACGCGACGGTTTCCGCCTTCGTGACCAGGATCGAGGCGAAGCGCCAGCTGGCGCTCGCGGACAAGCCGGCGGGGGAAACGCTCCTGGCCCGTTACTTCGACGTGGGGAAGTGAGGAGAGAATGGCCCCTATCGCCATAGATGCCCAGGCGCTTCTCCAAAGCACCTACAGCATCCTCCCCGAGATCCTCGTGGTGGCGACGGCGCTCTTCGTCCTGTTCGTCGACCTCATCCTCCCCGAAGAAAACAAGCGGGTCCTTTGCGGTGTGAGCATCATCGGCGTGGCCCTCTCCCTTTTCGCCGTCTTCTCGATGGGCCCGGCCAGGATTTCCGGCTTCTCGGGGGCGGTCGTCCACGACGGCCTGGGGGCGTTCTTCGAGATCGTCATCCTGTCCGCCTGCGCGCTGACGCTGCTCATGGCGACCGGCTACTCGGAGTGGGAGGGGACCCACAAGGGGGAGTTCTACTCCCTCCTGCTGCTGTCCACGTCCGGGATGATGTTCATGGCCAAGGGGACCGATCTCATGACCGTCTTCCTGGGGCTGGAGACGCTGTCAATCCCGATCTACGTCCTGGTCGGATTCCACCGGAACCGGATGTCCTCGATCGAGGGGGCGCTCAAGTACTTTCTCCTCGGCGCCTTCGCCTCGGGCTTTCTTCTCTACGGGATCGCGCTGATCTACGCCGTTTCGGGGACCACCAAGATCCCCCAGCTTGCCGCCATGCTCCTCGACGCGAGCCTTGCCGGAAACCCGATGTTCCTCGCGGGCGCGGGGCTGCTCCTTGTGGGGCTCGCCTTCAAGGTATCGCTGGTTCCGTTCCACATGTGGACCCCCGACGCGTACGAGGGGGCGCCCACGCTGGTGACCGCCTTCATGTCCGCCGCGGTCAAGGCGGCGGCCTTCGCGGCCCTCATCCGGTTCCTGCTCCTGGCGTTGCCCGGCATGCAGCCGGCGATGGGGAAGATCCTGTGGATCCTGGCCGTCCTGACTATGACCGTGGGGAACCTCTCGGCGCTCCGGCAGGACAACGTCAAGCGGATGCTCGCCTATTCCTCGATCGCGCACGCGGGGTACATCCTGGTCGGCATGGTCTCCGGGGACGTGCTCGGCGGGCAGGCGTCCCTGTTCTACCTCCTGGTCTACGCGTTCATGAACATCGGCGCCTTCGGGGTGGTGATGCTGATCGCGCAGAAGGAGGACGAAGGGTACGATATCGGGAATTTCGCCGGGATCGGGTTCCGGTACCCGGTGCTGGGCGCGCTGCTCACCCTGTTCCTGGTGTCGCTGGGCGGGATACCGCCGACCGCCGGGTTCATCGGGAAGTTCTACCTGTTCAGCGCGGCGGTGAAAAACGGCTACATCGGGCTGGCGGTCATCGGCGTCCTGAACAGCGCCGTCTCCATCTATTACTACCTGCGGCTGGTCGTCTACATGTACATGATGCCCGCGGGCGCGGAAGCCCCGGCGCCCCGCCCGCCCCGGGTCGCCTTCTCCCTGGCCCTCTGCGCATCGGCGGCGGTCGTTCTCGTCCTGGGGATCCTCCCCCGTTCCGTCCTCGAGTTCGCCGAGCGCTCCGTCCTCTCGCTCCTGATGTAACTCAAAAACAGGTCAAAAACAGGGACGTTCTTAAAAACTCGGTGTTCGAGTCCCGCCCGGGGAGCCATGCGTGACTCGAACCGAACAGTCTACCCTCGGGGTTTTAAAAGAATGGCCCGCCATATCTCCGTCAGCCCCTTGCGGGCCGCCCAACGTTCGACATAAGAGACATCAAGACCTTCGCCGGACACGCAGAGGATTCCGCG
>JAKALO010000039.1 GCA_021824125.1 Deltaproteobacteria bacterium
CCCCGAAGTTCACTTCCATTGTGATCTGTTGTCGGATTATCAAAGATCATCAAAGAGGAAATGGGAATTCGAAGGTGAATCCCTTTGTCTGCCGATAAACACAGGCGGAAGCTCGCGGCCATCCTGTGCTCCGATGGCGTGGGGTACAGCCGCCTCATGGAGAGAGACGAGTCAGGGACCCTCGCCACCCTGAAGGCACATCTCCAGCTCATGGGCGCTCTCATCGAGAAGCACCGGGGGCGCGTGGTGGCGATTCATGGCGACACCCTTCTCGCGGAATTCAACAGCGTGGTGGACGCGGTGCAGAGTGCCGTCGAGATTCAGAACGGACTGAAGGCAAGGAACGAGGGTCTGCCGGAGGAGTCCCGGATGTTCTTCCGGATCGGGATCAACCTCGGGGACGTCATCGAGGAAGACGGAAATATCTATGGCGACGGTGTCAACGTCGCGGCTCGCCTGGAAAGTCTGGCGGATGCCGGAGGGATCTGCATTTCCCGGAGCGTCCACGATCACGTAAAGAACAAGCTGAGCGTCGGGTACCGGTCCCTGGGGGCGCACGGCGTCAAGAACATCGCCGAACCGGTACATGTCTATCGCATCCTGCCCGGGCCGGACGGATCCGGGAAAACGGTCGGCAAAGCCCGGTACCGTCTCAAGCCTTGGCGGAAGTCGGCGTTGGCTCTCGCGGTTGCACTCCTGCTGGTAGTCGGTGTTCTGGCGGTTAATAAGATTGCGGACCGGCCAAAGACGACGTTGCCGCTGCCTGGCAAGCCTTCCATCGCCGTGCTTCCGTTCGAGAACATGACGGGCGACCCCGGGCAAGAGTATTTCGCGGACGGTTTCACCGAACAGATCATCTCGTCGCTGGCCAAGATCTCTTCCCTGTTCGTCATTGCACGGAACTCGTCCTTCACCTACAAGGGCAAACCGGTGAAGGTCCAGCAGGTGAGCGAGGAGCTCGGGGTCCGGTACGTTCTGGAGGGGAGCATCCAGAGAGCTGGCGCCCGGGTACGGATCAACGCCCAGCTGATCGATGCGGTCTCCGGAAAACACCTCTGGTCGGAGCACTACGACCGGGATCTTAAGGAGATCTTCCGCCTTCAGGACGAGGTCATTCTGAAGATCACGTCGGCGCTGTCCGTGAATCTGACCGCCGGCGAGCAGGCCCGCGTGTGGGCGGAAGGCACGAAGAATCTCGAAGCCTACCTGAGATTCATACAGGGGCGGGAGTATCTGATCCAGGGGAGCCGCGAGAGCGTTGCCCTGGCCCGGCGCGAGGCGGAAGAGGCGATCGCCCTGGATCCCGGATTCGCGCAAGCCTACGCGCTGCTGGGTTCGACCCACATGAACGACGTGTTTCTCGGAACAGGCCGCCCCAAGGAATCGATCTCGAAAGCCATTGAATTGTCGAAAAAGGCGCTGGCCATGAACGGCTCGCTGGCGGATGCGCGCAGCCGGTTGGGCGTGCTCTACTCGTGGAGCGGACGGTATGACGAAGGTATAGCCGAGGCGGAGCGGGCCGTGGAGCTTGATCCCAATTCAGGGACGGCGAATTACTACCTGGCGGTGGTTCTCCGGTACGCCGGAAGATCGAAGGAGGCCATCCCGGCGATGCGGAGGGCATTGCGCCTGGAACCGATCGCTCCCGACATCTACGTTCAGAATCTGGCATTGCTCCATTTCCAGGCGGGGGATTGCAAGGAAGCCCTCGCAGTGTGCGAGAAGGGTCTCCAGCGTGAGCGTGACAGTCTGAATTCCCACGCAATCAGGGCCGCTGTTTATGGGTACTGCGGCAGGGAGGATGAGGCGCGGAAAGAAGCAACCGAAGTCTTACGAATCAATCCCAAGTTCACCGTGGAGTCCTATACAAGGATCCTTCCCTACAAGTATCAGTCCAACAAGGATCTTACGATCCGGGGGCTTCGCAAGGCGGGACTGCCGTAATAGAGAGAATTCCCGGTGTGGGCCCCGAGGGCGATCTCGATTGTCCGGCGGCGGGAGGCAGTGGTGCGATGACAGCTGACGCTGCGTGGGATCATATCCGGCCGAGCGCCTGTTCGAGATCGGAAGTCAGGTCCCCCACGTCCTCCAGTCCCAGCGCGATCCGGACGAGATTGTCGACGATGCCGATGTTGTGGCGGTACTCCTCGGGATAATCGAAGAACGACATCATCGACATCTGCGTCACCAGGCTTTCGCTGCCGCCGAGGCTCGGTGTGATCAGGAAGAGTTCCAGGGAGTCTATGAACTTCCTCGCCTCCCTGTCGCCGCCCTTGACCAGGAACGAGATCAGGCTGCCGAATCCCTTCATCTGCTTCCCGGCGATTGCGTGATCCGGGTGCGACGCGAGCCCGGGGTACCAGACCTTTTCGACCTTCGGGTGGGATTCCAGCATGCGGGCGACGGCCATGCCCGCGCGGTTGTGCTGCTCCATGCGCAGCCCGAACGTCTTGAGGCCCCGTTCGAGCAGGAAGCAGGTGAAAGGGCCGGGCATGGCGCCGACCATCCGCTGCATCTTGTACAGGTCGTCAAGGAGAGCGCGCTTCCCGAGCGTGACCCCTGCCAGGAGATCGTTGTGGCCCCCGAAATATTTCGTGGCGGAATGGATGACCAGGTCGACCCCCATGTCGAGCGGCTTGATGTTGTACGGCGTGGCGAGCGTGGCGTCGATGATGGTCGTAACCTTGCGCTTCCGGGCTATCTTCACGATGGCGTGGAGATCGAGCACGCGCAGGTAGGGGTTCGTGGGCGACTCGGTGAAGATGATGTTGGTGTTAGGCCGGATCGCCTCCTCTATGGCGTCCGCCGCGGGTTCCACTATCGAGACCTCGATGCCGAACCGGGAAAGCGTGTTCGTGGCGAAATCCCTCGTCTGGCGATAGCAGTCGGCGGTGAAGATGATGTGCCCTTTCGGACGCATGTAGGTCATCAGGGTCAGGATCACGGCGCTCATCCCCGTGGAGAAGAGCAGCGCGCGTTCGGCGCCTTCGACCGCCGCGAGCTTCCGTTCGCACTCCTGCTGGGTCGGGTTGCCGTAGCGCCCGTACTCGTGCTCGCGGATCGTCCGGCCCTCGCTCTTGGCCTTCATGAATTCGTAGACATCCGAGGTGCTGTCGAAATAGTAGTTCGACGTCTGCACGATCGGCGTGGAGACGGAGAAGTGGGCGTGCGCCACCCGCTCCCGGCCATGGATGCCGAGGGTGGAGGGTTTCCAGTCTTTCGCGCGTTTCCTCTTATAGGTCATCGGCGGTTCTCCTGTTTTTCAGGGCGTGGTGCAGGGCCTCCTTGACGGCATCGACGCTCGCGGGCACCTCGACGGGCCGGTGCGAGTACCGGCTGGGGAAGTCCAGCTTCTCTTCGTGGTAGCTCACCTTGAAGTCGGTGAATTTCAGGCCGTGCGCCGTGGAAATGACCACGACGTGCTCGGACTTGTCGATCTTCCCGGACCGGACCAGCTTGATCAGCGCGGCCAGGGCGACCCCGGTGTGCGGGCAGTTGAACATCCCGGTGATGTCGCCGAGCGCGGCGGCGTCCGCCAGCTCCTGCTCCGTGGCGTCCATGACGACGCCTTCGAACCGTCTCAACGTGCGGATCGCCTTCTCAACGCTTACCGGGTTGCCGATCTGGATGGCGCTTGCCAGCGTTTTTTCCGCCTGCATCGGCCGGAAGGTCGCGAAATCCTCGAGGTAGGAGCGGTAGAGCGGGTTCGCGCGCTCCGCCTGCGCCACGACGATCCGCGGCAGCCGGGGGATGATCCCGAGGTCCTTCATCATGAGCAGCCCGCTTCCAAGCGCCGAGACGTTGCCAAGGTTGCCGCCGGGGATGATGATGACGTCCGGGGTCTGCCAGTCGAACTGCTGGACGATTTCGATCCCGACGGTCTTCTGTCCCTCGATCCGGAGGGAGTTCATGGAGTTGGCCAGGTAGAGGGTTTCGTCCTTCGTGATCTCCTGCACCACGCGCATGCAGCCGTCGAAGTCCGTGTCGAGGGACAGCACGAGGGATCCGGTCGATATGGGCTGGACGAGCTGGGCTATGGAGATCTTCCCCCTGGGCAGCAGCACGATGGATGGGATTCCGGCCGCGGCGCAGTAGACCGAGAGGGCGGCGGACGTGTCGCCGGTCGAGGCGCAGACGACGGCCTTGATGGGCGCGCCTTCGCTGATCATCTGCTTGACCTGCGAGACGAGCACGGTCATTCCGAGGTCCTTGAAGGAGCCGCTGTGGGAGTTTCCGCAGAGCTTGATCCAGAGGTTGTCGAGGCCGATGATCTTCCCGAACCGCTCGGCCCAGAAGAGGTTGGTCCCCCCCTCGTAAAGGGAGACGATGTTTTCATCCGAGATCTGCGGAAGGATCCACTCCTTTTTTCCCCACACGCCCGACCCGAAGGGCCACTGGTTGGACTTGTAGCGGTCCTCGAACAGCTTCATCCATGCCTTGGCGTCCCGGCGTGACAGGGCGTTCATGTCGTGCCGGACTTCGAGGAGCGAGCCGCACGTCTCGCAACTGTAAATGATCTTGTTCAGCGGGTACGTCGTCCCGCATTCCTGCTTGATGCATTGGAACCAGGCTCTGTACTGCATGGGATTCACCCCCCGGGTATTGGCTGCGCGGCGGATCGCAAGGGGATTTCAGGCGTCATCGCACGTTCGGAATATACCACTAACGCCATTGGACGCCGGTTGGAAACCCGGCCCTATTTTGGCTTGAGCGCGGCGTTCAGTTCCCTGCAGACCTTGACGGGGTCCAGCCCCTTGTGCCAGGAGGTGTAGGCGATCGACTCCAGCTGGTTCGAGCGGCACTGGAGGCACTCGGCGCCGAAGAATCCCTTGACCTTCTCCCGCAGCGAGGGATACGTCTTGAGCACGTCCCCCACGTAAGTCTCCGGCTTGATCGGCCCTTCCCTGGTCATCGGCTCTTCCTCCCCCCGGCCTTTTTCTTTTCCATTATAGCAGGCGCGTCCGCCCGGGGGCGGGCCGCCAATATGTAATACGTCCCGGACCCGAAGACGACGACCTCCCCGGCCTCGTTGCGTATCTCGACGGTCCCCCCCGCGATCGTCTTGCCGAGACGCAGGATGTTCCCGTGCGCGGTGACCGTCCCCTCCGGCACGGGCTTCAGGAAGTTCACCTTGTACTCGATGGTGGTCATCCTCGAGGACAGCGGCATCACGCTGCGCAGGGCGGTCGCCAGCGACATGTCCACGAGCGCCCCCATCACCCCTCCGTGCAGCACCCCGGCCGAGTTCTTCAGGATCGGCCGGATCCTGCACTCCATCACGCTCTTCCCGCCGCCCGAGGAGACCAGCTTCATCCCCATGAGCTTGACGAACGGAAACGTGTTCACGCGGTGCTTGTAGAACTCCTCGTCGAACGTCTTCATTCAGCCTCCTGCGCCCTACGCACGGTCGTAGTGCGAGAACTTCATCGCGTACGTGCCCCGCCCCTGCGACAGGGAGCGCAGGGCCGTCACGTAGCCGAACATCTCCTTGAGCGGGACCAGGGAGGAAAGCAGGCTCGCCTGCTGCCGCCGGTCGACCTGGGTGACGCGCCCCCTCCGTGCGTTGACGTCGCCGATCACCCCGCCAAGGAACTCGTCCGGCACGCTCACTTCCACCTCCATGATCGGCTCAAGCAGGTACGGATTCCCCTTCTCGCTGGCGGAGAGGAATGCCCGGACGGCGGCGACCTTGGCGGCCTGCGGGGAAGGCGTGCCGGAGAGGAACTCGACGTGTTCGACATCCACCGCGACGTCGTCCACGGGATAACCCAGAAGACCGGTAAAGGTCCCCTCGCGGATCCCCTGCTCTACGGCGTCGGCCACCTCCTGGGAAAGGGAGAGCATGCGGAGCCGGTCGGAGATCCTCACCCCGGAGCCGCGGGCTCCCGGCTGGACCGAGAGGGCGATCTTCACGGTGACAAGCCGCTCCGCGATCTCCCGCTCGAAGACCGTCTCCGCCGACCCGGGCGAAGCGATGGTCTCCCGGTAGACGACCTGCGGCTTGCCGGTCCGGACCGCGAGCCCGAAGTCGCGCGCGAGGCGGTCCACGAGGATCTCCAGGTGGAGCTCCCCCATCCCCGAGAGGATGATCTGCCCGGTGTCGGCGTCCTCCTTGCAGGAAAGCGTCGGGTCCTCGTCCATCACTCCCTTGAGGGTGTCCCGGAGGCGGTCCATGTCTCTCAAGGTTTTGGGCTCCACGACTATCGACACGACCGGCTTGCGCACATCTATCGACTCGAGGAGGATCGGCGACCCCGGGTCGCACAGGGTGTCCCCGGTCCGGGCAGACTTGATCCCGCGCGCCGCGACGATCGCACCCGCCGTCGCCTCCAGGATCCGCTCCTTCTTGCCCGCGTGGATCCGGAAGAGCCGGGCGACCTTCTCCTGTTCCCCCGTGGAGGCGTTCAGGAGGACGTCCCCCTCGGCGGTCTTCCCGGAATAGATGCGCAGGTAGACGGTCCGGCGGCCGTCCTCGATCACCACCTTGAAGACCAGCGAGGAGAAGGGGGCGGTGGGCAAAGGCTGGCGCTTCGCCTGCACGCCGGTCCGGGGATCGTCCCCGGTCGTCGGCGGGATCTCGGCGGGCGAGGGAAGGTAGTGCACGATGCCGTCCATCACCGGCTGGATCCCCTTGTTGCGCAGCGCGGCTCCCGCGAAGACGGGGAAGAACCGCGCGGCGAGCGTCCCTTTCCGTACCGCGGCGCGAAGCAGGGGCTGGGGGACCTCCTCGCCGGTCAGATACTTTTCCGCGACGGCGTCGTCGACGTCGGCGGCCGCCTCCAGCAGCGTCTCCCGGTACGGGGCGACAAGCATTTTCTCCTCTTCATTCAGGGGGACTCGCAGGACCTCCGCCCCTTGCGCCCGCTCCTGGAACTCCAGCCGTTCCATCGAGAGGAGGTCCGCCACTGCCTCGAAAACCCCATCCTTCGACAACGGGGCGGTCAGGGGGACCCCGCGGGAGGATAGCTTGCGAGACATTTCCTCCACGACCCGGTCGAAGTCCGCCCCGGGCCGGTCGAGCTTGTTGATGAAGGCCAGGCGCGGGATCCGGTGCTTGTCCGCCTGCCTCCAGACAACCTCTGACTGAGCCTCCACGCCGGCCACGCCCTCGAATATCACGACGGCGCCGTCCAGCACCCGGAGCGACCGCTCAACTTCGATGGTGAAGTCGACGTGCCCCGGCGTGTCTATCAGGTGGATCTCCGCCCCCAGCCAGGGGAACTGCGTGACCGCCGCCGTGATCGTGATTCCCCGCTCCCTCTCCTGCGGGAGGTAGTCCATCTGCGCGTCCCCCTCGTGGACCTCTCCCATGCGGTGGGTGATCCCCGCGTAGAACAGGACGCGCTCGGTGAACGTCGTCTTCCCGGCGTCGATGTGGGCGATGATCCCTATGTTGCGGATCTTACCGACGGCCGACAAATCAGAAGTTCCCGCGGAAGAGGTTGAAGGAGGAGGCGCCGGGAATCTCCCGGTCCCCGCGCAGCGCCTCGAACACGGGGGCGATCTCCCCGTCGGGGACGTCCCGCAGGTCCACGAAGAAGTCCTGTATCCCCGCCGCGCGGATCTCGTGCAGCGTGCCGGACGCGGAGAACGTCTGCACCGGCCGTATGGCCGATCCGCGCTCGTCGACCTCGACCGCGAACCGCTCCGCCTTCGGGCTCACGACCTCCCCGCGCCGGATCCCCTCCGCGGGCACCAGGCGGGATATCATCAGGGGAACGGTCCCGTAGACCACGGCGATCCCCAGCCCGTGGAGATATTTCCCCACTGACCGGAGAGCGGAGAGCGTCGCCTCCACGGGCAGGACCATCCTCGAAGCGCCCAGCCGGGACAGCGCGGAAAGGGCCCCGAGGTTGAAACCGTACAGGTAGTGGTCGCTGATCAGGGTCACCTCGCGCCTCGTGTCGAAACCCGAAAACAGGTGGAAGTGGCCGACGTCGGACACCACCCACCGCCGGTGCCCCTTCCGTACCGCCTCCTTCACCGTGCGCCGGAAAAACGAGGTGTCGGATTCGAGAAACGGAGCGGGAAGGCGGAGGTACGTCCTGTCGCGGAAGGGCCCGCGGCCCGCGGGGGAAGGATCGCGGGCAAGCCCGCGCGTGAAATCCACCACGGGTACGATCTCCTCCTCACGCGGAAGGCAGGCCAGCTGCTCCGCGCGGCAGCCCGTGAAAAAGACCGTCGGGAGCTCCTCCTTCCGGTTCCCCGCCACGCGAAGCGTCGGGAGGATCGAAAGGCGCAACTCTTTTCCCCGCAGGTAGAAATCCTTGTCGAACTTCCGGGCGGCCTTGACGAACAGGGCCTCCACGTCGGGCCAGGAGACCATGGAGCCGTGCCCCTCCACGCGTATTTCCCCCAGGGGAAGATCGCACCTGCAGGCCGCGGCGAGCCGGCTCCCCGCGTCGGGCGGCAGCTTTCCCCCCGCGGGGTCCCGCCCGCCCGAGACCCGGTAGGAGAACGCCTGCCTCACCTTCCCGTAGGCGGCTTCGATGGCCACGATCCCGTCGCCGACGGCGACCCGGAAGTCGACCCCCTCCGGCCGGATCGCCTCCATCTCCCTTTTGGCCTGGCGGGTGATCTCCGCGCGCCCTCCCCCCCCGACGCGGAACAGCAGGTCGCCGGGGGAAACCGGGAAGGGGACTTTCACGTAAAGGCCGCTGGAGTCCGCCCGGAGCGAGAGCGCGGAAAACCCCCGGCCCGAACCGTCGCACTGGAACTGGACGCGGAGCCGGTCGCCCCGTGAGACGGGAACCTCCGCCGGAAGGAACGCCCATCCGTCCCGGACCTCCCCGATGACCCCCAGCGCTTCCCCCACGTTCCCGCTGTTTCCCCCCGCGACGACGTCCGCGGGGGCCGCGCCGCCGGTGATCCCGGCGGTCGCGTCGCGCCCGATCACGTCCGCGAGGATCCTTTTCCCCTCCTCGACGCCTTCCGCGGGCTTGCCGGAGCGGATGAGGTCGAGTGCGGCGCGGTAGGCGGAGACGACGCCCGCGACATATTCGGCGCTGCGCATCCGCCCCTCGATCTTGAAGGCGGCGAACCCCATCGTGACCAGTTCGGGGAGCAGGTCGACCAGGGAAAGGTCCCGCGTCGAGAAAACCGCCGACTCTCCGCCGGCGTGCCCGTAGAGGCGGCGGCACGGCTGCACGCAAGCACCCCGGTTGCCGCTCTTTCCCCCGAGGTAGGAGGAAAAGAAGCACTTCCCGGAGAAGGAATAGCACATCGCGCCGTGCACGAATATCTCGACGCCCGTCTCCGCCACCGAGACGATATGGCGGACCTCGTCGAGGCGGAGGTGCCTCTCAAGGATCACCCGCTCCGCCCCCATGCGCGCGAACTCCCCGACCGCGGCGGCCGACGCGCAGCCTGCCTGCGTGCTGACGTGGACGGGAAGGGTGGGGAAGAATTCCCGGACGATCCTCAGGAGCCCGAGGTCCTGGACGATTACGGCGCCCGGGGAAAGGGGCGCGACCTGGTGCAGGAGGGAAATCGCATCGGGAAGGTCGGTCTCCGTCAGGACGGTGTTCATGGCGAGGTAGACGCGCACCCCTCGCTCCCTTGCGTGCGGCAGGACGCGGCACAGGTCCCCCAGGGTGAAGTTCTCCGCCCGCTCGCGGGCGCTGAACTTCTGGAGCCCGAGGTAGACGGCGTCCGCCCCGGCGGATACGGCGGCGAAATAGGCCTCCACGGAGCCCGCGGGAGCCAGTAGCTCCGGAAACGCCGGCTTCTCCCGGGCCTTTCCCGCGCGGGGCGAAGGGGGCGGCGCCCCCTTCCACGGGCCCCTGCCCCTTGCGGAAGCGCCCTTCGGTCCCCTGGATGACGGATGCGCTATCTTCCGACCCCTTTCGTCCGCAAACCCTTGCCGGGATTGGAATTTATCCCGGTTACAATTGACAACCATAATACATCCGTTACACTGGCCGGGGAATACCGGTACGCCGGAAAAAATCTTTGGACGCATTCAGGAGACCCTGCCATGTATTGGATCCCGGGGATCGTCGCAGTCGCCGTCGTGGCCTGGTTCGTCGGGACGTACAACCGGCTCGTCCGGCTGCGCAACCAGCTGACGAACGCCTGGCACCAGATCGACGTGCAGCTGAAGCGCCGGTACGACCTCATCCCCAATCTCGTCGAGGTCGTCAAGGACTACATGTCCTACGAACAGGAAACCCTCGCCAGGGTGATCGAGGCGCGGGGAGCCGCGATCGGGGCGAAAGGCACCGCCGCGCAGGCCAAGGCGGAAAACATGCTGACGGAATCGCTGAAGAGCCTCTTCGCCGTCGTGGAGAACTACCCGGAGCTCAAGGCCAACCAGAACGTGGCGTCCCTCCAGGAGGAGCTGACCGGCACGGAGAACAAGATCTCCTTCGCGCGCCAATACTACAACGATTCCGTGATGACGTACAACAACACGATACAGTCGATCCCTTCCAACGTCATCGCCTCGGTGTTCGACTTCCGGCCCTCCGAGTACTTCGAGGCCGGCGAAGAGGTCAAGACCGTCCCGAAGGCCGACCTGCGATAGGCGCGGGTAATGCGCCGCGAGCATTGCCATGGAATCCGCAAGCGAGAAGACCCCCTTCTGAGCGGCGTGTTTTTCGTCCGGAGACAGGGATGTCGAGAGGACGAAAAACCCGCAGGCGTGGGAGCCCATGGACGGGCGACAAGCCGTAGCGAAGAAGGGGGGCTGCGAGCAGCGGAATCGGCGGTAACCTTCAGGCGATGACAACCCACGCCTGCCCGAAGTGCGGGACGATGAATCCGGCGGGCGCGGCCTACTGCAACCTCTGCCAGGAGCCGTTCGTCCACAAGGGCGTTTCCTCATTCGCGGGTGCAAGCCCGGGGACGGAGGCCTCCGCCCGACCGCCCCTGCGCTCCTTCGCCATGCTCCCCTTCAACGAGGCCGCCGCGGGCAACGTCCGCATGTCCCGGCTTCTGTTCCTGCTTCTCTTCGCCGCCTTCTTCGCGCTCGGGGGGATCATCGGGAAAGCGTACGGGAGCGTGGGGCTGGGCCTTGCGCTCGCGCTGATCCTTTACGCGATCCTGGCGGCCACCGCCTGGTTCAGCGGCTCTTCGATCGTGCTCTCCCTCCACGACGCCCGCGAGGCCGACCCGGAAAAGCACCGGCAGCTCCTGAACGTCGTCGAGGAGATGAAGATCGCCGCGGGCCTCCCGATGCCCAAGGTGTACGTCATGGAGACCGACGGGATGAACGCGTTCGCGGCGGGGAGGAAACCCGACGAGGCCGTGATCGCAGTGACGACAGGCCTGCTCACCCGCCTGAACCGGGAGGAGCTCCAGGGGGTCGTGGGCCACGAGATGGCCCACGTGAAAAGCCGCGACACGCTTTACAACATCTGCGCCGCCGTGCTCGTCGGGGCCATAGCCCTGCTCGCCGACATGTTCCTGCGCGACACCTTCTTCAGGGGAAGGGGCAGATCCCAGGGGGGAGGGGGAGGCCGCGGGAACGTAGCCTTCCTGCTCCTGGGGATCGTTTTCGCGCTGCTCGCCCCGCTGGCCGCCCGCATCCTCCAGATGAGCATATCCCGGCAGAGGGAATACCACGCCGACGCGGCGGGGGCCGAGTTCACGCGCAACCCGTTGGGGCTGGCCTCCGCGCTGGAAAAGATTTCCCGGGGCGGCGCGGGCGTGCCGGGGGAGAACCGGGGGACCCAGCACCTGTTCATCGTGAATCCGCTCCAGGCGTTCACGGCACTGGATTCCGCGCTGATGTCCACGCACCCCCCCACGGAACTGCGCATCCAACGACTGAGGGCCATGGCGGGAGCATCCGGTCCCGCCTGACATCCCGTTTCCATCGAAGGAGGATCCGATGCCGCGCACCGTTACGATCTTCGGGAAGGACAGCTGACCCTATACCACCAACGCTCGTAGGGACTACGAGAAGGCGGTAAAGCAGGTGGTATACAAGGACGTGGAGCGCGACAAGGCGGCTTTGGAAGAAATGCTGAAGCACAGCAAGGGCCGCCGGGACGTGCCGGTGATCGTGGACGAAGGGAAGGTCACCATCGGCCACGGCGGAAGCTGAGGCGTTTGACGCCGCGCGGCCGTGCGCCGCGCAAACGGGAGTCGCACGCAACGGGAGGGTCCGGCCCGCCTCCGCGCTTTGCGCTTCGGTGGGCAGGCGGAGTCGCCGCGACTCCCGCTGCATCCGGTTTCAATAAAAGAGGGGGCCGACCGGCCCCCCCTTGGGAAAACGGATTACGGATCGTAACGCGTCAGAACTTGTACGCGACGTCGAACGCCACGACGTGGGAATCGCCTGACCACTTGCCGTTGAACCCGGACCCGTAGCTCACCGAAACCGGTCCCGTCTGGTTGTAGACGGTCCTGTCCTGCTTGTCCACGTACAGGTAGGAGCCGTCGAACGTCCAGTTCTTGTACTTGTATCCCGCCCCGACCGTGTAGTTCAGCCGGGTCGCGTCGGGGAGGAAGGCGTCCATCGTTTCGGCCGGCACCGGCGTCGGATCGTAGACGAACCCTGCGCGGATGGCGAGCGGATCGGTCACCCGGTATTCTCCTCCGATCCTGAAGGCGGCGACGTCTTTCCAGCCTCTCGCGCTGTTGATATCGGCAAGGAGCGCTCCCTGGTCGCGAATGTCGATGTCGAGCCGTTTATAGCTGTGCCAGAACGTGATATCCAGGTCCGCCTCAACCGTCAACCGGTCCCGGATGTACGCAATTCCCAGCGCCGCCGTGGCAGGAAGGCGCACCGTGGTGCTTCCCTTGGTCGCAAAGGAGGTCGACGTGTTGTCCATGCCCGCGGGTTTCACGATGCCGGCGTAGGTGCCGGGCGCCCCGCCTGCCGCGAGTATGGCCGCCGTCGAGATGTTCGTGATGTCGACGTCCCCGTCCTTGATCTCGAGGTTGAACGGGCTGCGGTACGACAGACCGACCTTCCAGTTCGGCGAAGGCGTCAGCTGGAGCCCGAAGTTGTATCCCCAGGCGTCCCCGTCCCCCTTCATGTCCAGGTTGTAGAGGTTGAGCGGGGTACCGTTGTTGATGACGCTTGTCCGGGCAAGTTTCGCCTTGCCGAACATGTAGTCGATACCGGCCCCGAAGGAAAGGAACTCGTTGACCTTGAACGCGACCATCGGGTTGATGACGACCGTCTGGAGGTCGATCTTCGTGATCGCCGTCCGGAAGATGCTCGCGTTCCGGTCCTGGTACTCCTGCCCGAGGCCGAACGGAGCGAAGATCCCGACGCCGTAGGCGATGTTCGGGGATACCCTCTTCGTCAAATACATGTTGGGGATGAAGAAGTTAAGGTTCTTCTGCGTCTCGGTTGCGGTTGCCCCGTAGGTAAGGGGCGTAGTGCCGTTGAACTCCCCTCCGTTCAATTTCACGAACGAGGTCCCGGCCATCACGTTGGTCCCCTCGAGCTGCATGATCCCGGCCGGGTTGAAGTAGATCGCGGAAGGGTCGTCAGCCTGCGCGGTGAAGGCGAACCCCATCCCCATCGCCTTCGCCCCCGCCTCGGGCAGCCGGAAACCCGCCGCCATCGCCGAAGAAGCGGAAAACATCATGACCACCAGCACGGCCAGCCATCTCGCGGTTCTCATCATCCCCTCCTTTTTTTTCCGTTGCGGTGATATTCCCCTGGAATAAGTCGCTTCAACATACCGTTTTACAATTCACGGGACAACTGAAATTATCGACCAAAACAATGAATAATATTCATACTCCCCGGGAGGAAGCCGCACGGGAAACAGGAGCCGCAGGCAAACCCCCTGGTGGATCTTTTCCGCACCCGCCTCCGACAGTGAAGCCGTTTCGATCGGGTAGCGGAGAAGGGAAAAGGACCGGTCCGCCTTCGCCTTCACCATGACGTTGCGCCATGCGTCCACGACTCTGAACTCCCGGAGCCCCGCCGTCATGCCCCGGGAGGACAGCAGCGCTTCCTCCCCCGGCCATTCGTACCGTCGATCGGTCCCTTCCCCCGAGAGGAAGTTCAGGTTCCACTCCGAGGCAAGCCATCCGGAGAACGTCCCCTCCCCATGGTTTATGAACCGGTACGTCGCCTGGAACCCTTCCTCCCCCGCGTTTATCTCCAGGATTTTCTCGAGGAAGATCCCGTCCGCCGGCAGGGGTAGCTGCAACTGCTGGTTCAGAACGATCTTCGACCCGCTCCGGAGGATATCCACCCTGGCCTCACGGTTCGCCGTGACGCACAGGGGCCGTGCCGATTCATCAAGGATGCTTTCCGGAGAGTCCTCTTCCCGGTAGAACGATTCCCGGAACGACGCCCGCTGCCACGGGTCGACGGAGAGCGCGGAGAGCACCGACGGGTCCTTGAGAGCGATGACGTCGTGTATGCTGGTCGAGCCGTCGAACGAGCCGCTCCCCTTCCGGAGTTTTTCGTGGTAACCCTCCTCGCGGCGCGTCAGCACGTGGGCAAGAGACACGCCACGACCCGGAAGGGAGATCTCCGTCAATGCCCCGCCGTCGTGGGCGTGGGCGAAGAGGGTGAGGGCAGCGGTCTTGAGGAGCACCTCGATCCCGCCGTCGAGGTCCAGGTCCCCCTTCACGGTCTCCGTCCAACCGGCCTTGCCCGCGTGCAGCACGCGGTCGGAGGACTCCTCGGCGCGGAGAAGGTTAACGTAAGCCGCCTCCCTCAGGTGATTAAGGTACAGCCCGCCGAACACGCCGTGCCAGTAGACGTCGTTGCACTGGGCACGGTAGAGGGAATCCCGGCCCGCCTCGTCCCCGCTCTTCCGGGAAGCCTCCTCCACACGCTGGCTCACCCACCAGACCCGCTTGTGGAGCTGGTTCGACTCCTCGTACTTGCCCAGGAAGTTACGGAAGAACCCCCCCTGCGTGAAAGGCTTGATCTCCCGCATCCTGCCCGCCCGGAAATCGTGAAGCAGGTTCCCGAACCGCCCGGCGGCGGCGGGAGGCAGGGTCCACTCCCCCATCTCGACGTAGGAGCAGGTGGGAAGGTAGATCCTCCCCCGGACCGGCGCGCGGGCGACATATTCTCCCAGGGTCATCGTCGTGAGCCAGTCCCGCCTCGCCTCGATCCCCTCGAAGAAGCGGCGCAGCCACCCTTCCTGGTACACGCTCCGGTGCGTTCCGGGCCAGACGCCGAACTTCTCCCCGTCGTCCGCGAATATCGCAGCCGGGTACGGCACGGCCCTCGAGGTCATCCGGTCGACCGCGCGCAGGGTCTCCTCCACGTCGCCGAAGGGGATAAGGTAGCGAAGCAGCTCGCTCCCCGGGAACACGCGGATCGTCGCCCCGTCGGACTCCGTGAGATACACGCCGTCCATCTTTTCGGGTGACAGCCCCGCCCGCAGGAAATGATAATCGTCGAGGGGGATGTACGACGCCCCCGCGGAAGCGAGCGACTGCACGAGGTCGGGCTCCCAGACCCGCTCGGCGAGCCAGGCCCCTTCCGGGTGCCTTCCGAATTGCAAGCGGATGTTCTCCGCCAGGGCCTGCATCTGGCCGAGCCGGTCCCGTGGGTGGAGAAGCGCCAGGATCGGCTCGTACATACCGCCGCCGAGGATTTCGACCTGGCCCCTGGAAACCATCTCCTTCAGGAGCCGCAGGACCTCCGGGGAGTTCTCGGCAAGCCACTGGAGAAGATAGCCCGAGTAGTGCAGCGTCGCCTTTATCCCCTTGAAGCGCTCCAGCGTTTCAAGGAACGGGATATAGGCGTCCTGGCAAGCCCTTTCCAGGACGAAGTCGAAGTTCCCCACCGGCTGGTGATTGTGCAGGCAGAGCAGGAGCGTCCGCGCCGGGCGGGGTGTCGACCGGGAATTCACGAGTGCCCGTCCCCTTCCTGTGCGAACTCGGTCAGGACGCCGAAGGTCGACTTCGGGTGCAGGAACCCGATCTTCATGCCGTGCACCCCGACCCGGGGAGTCTCGTCGATCAGGCGGGCCCCCTTTCCCCTGGCCCGGGCGAGGGCGGCCGCGGCGTCGTCCACCTGGAAGCAGACGTGGTGGATCCCTTCCCCGTTCTTCTCGACGAATTTCCCGACCGGGCCGTCGGGCGACGTGGACTCGATGACCTCGATGGTGCTCTCCCCGACGCGGAACACGGCCGCCCGGATCTTCTGGTCGGACACTTCCTCTATCCCGGCGAATTCCAGCCCCAGGACGTCGCGGTAAAAGGGAATGGCGTCGTCGAGCTTCCGGACCGCCACCC
>JAKALO010000200.1 GCA_021824125.1 Deltaproteobacteria bacterium
TGCCCAAGGCGGAGTCGGGCAGATGAAGATCACGACGCGGGGCCGGTACGCCGTGATGGCGCTGGTGAGCCTGGCGTCTTCCTCGCGTGGGAACCCGGTTTCCCTTAAAGGGATAGCGAGCCAGGAAGAGATCCCCGAGGCCTATCTCCAGCAGCTCTTCGTCCGGCTTCGCAGGCGCAACCTGGTCAAGAGCATACGAGGGCCCGGGGGAGGGTTCGTGCTGGCGAGGCACCCCTCCCGGATAACGATCGGCGAGATCATCCGCACGGCGGAAGGGGCCGATCGTACGATCGGCTGCCGGCGCTCCGGTCGGAAGTGCGGGATGATAGAGAAGTGCAAGACGCAGGAGATGTGGGACGCCCTGGAATCGCGGATGGAGGAGTTCCTGGATTCGATCTCCATCCAGGACCTGTTCGAGGGGAAGGTCTACGAGGCACGGAGGGAGGTCGGCGCGTGAGAAAGGTCTACCTGGACCACAACGCGACTACGCCTGTCCACCCCGACGTAAGGGAGGCGGTCGCGCCGTTCCTGTCGGAGCTTTTCGGGAACCCGTCGAGCATCCACTGGGCCGGCCGGGACGTACGCAAGCCGGTCGAGGACGCAAGGCAGGAAATCGCCGCCTTCTTCGGATGCCAGCCCCTGGAGATTGTGTTCGCGAGCTCCGGGACCGAGAGCGACAACCTGGCGATCAAGGGGATAGCGTTCCGGAAGGAGAACGCGGGAAAGCACATCGTGACTTCGACGGTCGAGCACCCGGCCGTCATCAACACCTGCAGGTTTCTCGAATCGCAGGGGTTCCGCGTGACGTACGCCCCGGTGAACCGGCAGGGGATCGTCGAGCCGGAATCCGTGCGAAAGGCGATCACCAAGGACACCATCCTGGTCTCGGTGATGTACGCCAACAACGAGACGGGGTGCGTCATGCCCATCGAGGAGATAGGCGCGATCGCAAGGGAATCCGGTGTCCTGATGCACACCGACGCCGTCCAGGCGACCGGCAAGATCCCGGTCGACTGGAAGTCGCTCCCCGTGGACCTGCTCACCTTCTCGGGCCACAAGATCAACGCGCTGAAAGGCGCAGGCGGGCTGATCGTCCGCAAAGGGGTCGAGATCGAGGCGGTCCTGCACGGGGGACACCAGGAGCGCGGACGCCGCGGCGGGACCGAAAACGTCGTCGGGATCGTCGCGATGGGGAAGGCGTTCTCACTCCTGCGCGCGGGGATGGAACAGGAAGTGCGGGAAACACGCCGGCTGCGCGACAAGTTCGAAAATGCCCTGTTCGGGCGGATCCCGGAACTGGTGCTGAACGGCCACCCCGCGAGGCGCCTGCCGAACACCGTCAACATATCCTTCCGGTTCGTCGAGGGAGAGGCGTTGCTGCTGAACCTCGACATGCTCGGCATAGCCTGCTCCTCCGGGTCGGCGTGCACCTCGGGGTCGATCGAGGGTTCCCCGATCCTCATGGCGATGGGGACGGACCCCGTCGACGCCCAGGGAGCACTCCGTTTCAGCCTGGGAATGGGCAACACCGACGCGGACGTCGAATACGCCGTGGACGCCATCGAGGCGGTTGTGGAAAAGCTGCGCGCCATGTCGCCGCTGGGCGTGAAGGAGGCGAAGGCGAGATGACGAAACGGATACTGGCCGCGATGAGCGGCGGGATCGATTCCTCGGTCGCGGCCCTCATTCTCCGGAAGGAAGGGTACGAGGTCATCGGGGTCTCCATGGACCTCTACGATTTTTCAGAGGTCACGAAGAAACGGGAGGGGACCTGCTGCTCCCTCGACGACCTCTACGACGCAAGGCGCGTGTGCGACCTGATCGGGATCCCGTATTACGTGCTGAACCTGAAGGAGGAATTCCGGCGGGAGGTCATCGACCGGTTCGTGCGGGAATACTCGAGCGGCCGGACGCCGAATCCCTGCGTGCTCTGCAACGAGCACCTCAAGTTCCGGGCGCTTCTGCGCAAGGCCGACGAGCTTGGCGCCGAGGGGGTGGCCACGGGCCATTACGCCCTCATCCGGAAGGACGAAACGGGAAGGCGCCGTCTTTTCGCCTCACCGGACGCGTCGAAGGACCAGTCCTATTTCCTTTTTTCGCTGGACTCGGAGCGGCTCAAAAGGATCCGGTTCCCGGTCGGGGGCATGATGAAGTCGGAAGTCCGGCGCATCGCCGCCGAGGCGGGACTGCCGGTGGTCGAGAAACGTGAGAGCCAGGACATCTGCTTCGTCACCGACCATTCCTACGCCTCGTTCCTGAACAAAAGGGGGATCGAGGACAGGGAGGGGCATTTCGTCGACCGTGACGGGAACGTCCTGGGGGTCCACAAGGGGATCCTCCATTACACGGTCGGGCAGCGGAAAGGGCTGGGGATCGCCGCCAGGGAGCCGCTCTACGTCGTGGCCATCGACGCGGAGAAGAACGAGGTGATCCTGGGCACCGAGGGCGAGAACCGGTCCGATGGCGCCACCGTGTCGAACGTCACTTTCGTCGCGGGGACCCCCCCGGCAAGCGAGTTCCGCGCCACCGTCAAGGTCCGCTACCGGCACCCCGGGGCCGCGGCGACCGTCCTGTGCGAGGGCGAGCGCCTGTCGGTGCGGTTCGACGTCCCACAGAAAAGCGTCACGCCGGGCCAGGCGCTGGTCGTCTACGACGGGGACGAGGTCCTCGGGGGCGGCTGGATCGAATGCGCAAGCGTCTGACGGTCCTCACCGTCGGCTGCAAGGCGAACTTCGCGGACTCCGCCTCGATCGTCCGGGAGGCCGTGTCCGCCGGGTTCGAGATCGTTCCAGGCGCACGCCCCGCCGACGTCGTCGTCATCAACACGTGCACGGTCACCCACCGCGCCGACCGTGACTGCAGGGCGCTCGTTCGCAGGGCGCGGCGCGAAAACCCCGGGGCCTCCATCCTGCTGACCGGGTGCTTCGCGCAAATCCACCCCGACGCGAAAGCGAAACTTCCGGAAGTGGACCACTGGGCCGGCGTCGTGGACGCGGCGAGCCTCGGGCCCGTTCTCCGGAAGATCGCGGGCGACGCACACGAAGGTTCCCGCGGGATGTCGGAATTCGCGGCGAGCCTTTTGCTCGGACACCGCCGGACGTTCCTGAAGATACAGGACGGGTGCGATTTCAACTGCTCGTACTGCGTGGTCCCGCTCGCACGCGGCAACAGCAGGTCGCGGTCGGAAAAGGACATCATAAAAGCGGCGGTCGCGGCGGAAAGCGACGGCGCCCGGGAACTGGTCCTCACGGGGATCCACGTCGGGCTGTACGGCGCCGACCGGGGGGAGAGCGAGGGGCTTGCGCGGCTGGTGTCGGTCCTGCTCGCGGAGACCGGCCAGGTCCGGATAAGGCTGAGCTCCGTCGAGCCGATGGAGATCACGGACGCTCTCGTCGACGTGATCGCGGCACACCCGAGGGTGTGCAGGCACCTGCACATCCCCATGCAGAGCGGAAGCGACCGGACCCTTGAACGGATGCGGAGACCGTACGGGGCGCGCCGGTACGCCGCGGTCGTCGGAAACGTCGCCGCGGGAATACACGGTGTCCATGTAGGC
>JAKALO010000201.1 GCA_021824125.1 Deltaproteobacteria bacterium
GAGGCCCGAGAGATCGCCAACCGCACGCTCAATGCCCGGGCTATCCAGGAGGGGTTGGGGCTCTTCGAGGAAATCTGGGAGAACGCGACGCCCGAGGAGCGCAAGGAGCTGATGCGCTTCTTCGTCTATAAGGTGATCTTCACGCCGGCGGAAGTGAAAATGGGCCTCTATTCGAGGCCCATTTTCGCGGGACAAGTGGAATCCACCGCCACCGGTAACCACACGGGCGTGGGTGCAGTGGATCGTATGAACTGGCTCCCTGGGCAGGACTCGAACCTGCAACCTAGTGGTTAACAGCCACCCGCTCTGCCGGTTGAGCTACCAGGGAACGATAAAACGGCAGACAAGAAATATATTCCCCGCACCGCGGCCCGTCAAGCGTATAGAAGGGGGCCTGTTCCCCGCCTGCCGGCGGACAAGGCACTCCTGTACGTGATCCACCCCGAGACGGCCAGCAGCAGGATCCCCAGGAAAAACGGGAGAAGGGAAAATGCGTCGGGGATACCCGCCCCGTACCCGATCTTCCTCCACTCCAGGATGTAGGTCGCGATGACCGCCAGGGAGCCGGCCACGCCGGTCGCCCAGCCCGACAGGCCGGGGGCAAACGGGGCGTCCTCGGAGGTTCGAAGGAAGGCGACGGAAAAGGCGATCATCCCGGCGCAGATCAGGAGCACCGACCAGACCGGGCCCACCCAGGGGAGCGGGATGAGGAACAGGACGTCCCAGGCGGCGATCCCCGCGGGCCAGCCGATCGTGACGCGCAGCCACAAATAGTAGAAGACGTCCCAGGCGGCGAACACCAGGAGAAACGCCCCCATGCGCCTTGCCCCGCCGCGGAAGGGGAGCGAGGCCACGCAGAGCAGCATGACGACGGTCGCCCCTTCCCGCCCGATCTCCACGGCCAGCAGTTTCGGGGACAAGTACTTCATAGGGAAGATCGGCCCGCCGCCGAGCAGGTCCCGCAGGTAGACGACAACCGCGGCCTCGACGAAGGCCATCGCGGCGGCGAAAATGACCAGGAACGCGATTTTCTCCCTCATCTTCCCTTCGCTGAGCGCAATCCTACCTGGTGCGGTCCGCCAGCGCGGAGCCGAAGAGCATCCAGAAATAATCCTCCTGTTTCCCGATGAAAACCTTCCCGCCGCCGGCCATGTTCTCCCCCGCGAGCTGCCCCTGCTTGACGGCGCTGCGCCAGCCGAAGTTGATCCGGCTCTCGCCGCCGGCCTTGTCGCGCAGCTCCGCGCAGTCCCCCGCCGCGTATATGTTCGAGGCGCTGGTCCGCAGGTGGTCGTCCACGAGTATGCCCGTGCCGACGTTGACGCCGCTTCCCCGGAGAAACTCAACCGATGGGAGCCGTTCCGTGGCGGCCACGATCATGGAGCAGCGGAGCTGGTCGCCCGCGGAGGTGCGAATGCCGATCACCCCCCCGTCGAGCTCGACTACTTCCGAGATGTCGATGCCGTCGCGGATCACGACTCCCTTGTTACGAACGTTGTCAAGGATGCTCGCCTCCAGTTCCCCCGATATCGGGTAGCCGATGCGGGGGAGGTCCGGCTGGAGCCAGACCACTGAAAGGCCCACCCGGCGCATCGCGACGGAAGCCACGATCCCGAGGAAGCCCGGCCCGTACACGACCGCGTCGCCCTTGCCCTTCGCCTTTTCCCGGATCCGCTGCGCGTCCTCCAGGGAATCGAACGGGAAGACGGACCCGGGGGTTTTACGCAGGGGGGGCGGGATGGCGGGCTTGCCCCCCGTCGCGATCAGGAGGGAGTCGTACGCTTCCTCCGAACCGTCCGCGAAGGCAACCCGTCGGTTCGCCGCATCCACTTTTTTCGCGCGCTTCCCGTGGCGGACCTCGATCCCCCTGGACGCGAGGTCCTCCCCCTGCGGGTCCCTGATCGCGGAAAGATCCATCTCCCCCGTGATCAAATCGGGCAGGAGCGGCCTCAGGTAGGGGGGGCCCGACTCCTCCGTGGCGATGACGACCGAGGCGCTCTTGTCCGACTTGAGAATCGTCTTCGCGGCCGCGATCCCTGCCGGCCCGCATCCCAGAATCAGATAACGCATGTCCGTTTCCTCCAAGGGTCGATATGTGGTCTCGCCTGCTGTCCCTGCGTCACTTCCCTGCGTGCTTTCCGGCGCTCTCCCGGATTTCCCGGGCCTCTTTCCGGATCTCGGTCAGGTCCCGCTGCATCTCGCTCCAACCATACCAGAGCGCGTAGTCGGGGTTCGCGTGGAACGTCCCCTGGAACGCCCGCATCCGGTGCTCCAGGAACATCACGAAGAGCTTCTGTTCGATGACGGTCGGCGCGTCGTGGAATGTCAGGAGGTCCGGGAAGGGATAGGAGTACCCGGAGGGCTTCGGCAGGGCCCCTTCCTTGTACAGCGCCGCGACGGTCCGGATCGCTTCCGCCATCAGGTGGTCCGCTTCCCGGATCATCCGGTCCCCTTTTTCCAGCTCTCCCTTGGCGAAGTTCACTGAGTGGCATCCGTTGCACGTCTTGACCATCCTGTCGCGCTCCCTCTGCCAGTCCTCCTGGGTAAGCCGCGCCACGTTGGCCGCCTTCACGACGGCGAGTCGGCCCGTCGGCTTGCCGTCAGGGTCGAGGACCCCCAGACCCTGGAGAATCGTCGCCCGGTCGGCGGCCCACTGGTTGTCGGCGGGCATCGGCAGCCGCACCGCGAGGAACCCCCACGCGGTAAGGTTGTTGTGGTTGCCGTCCTGCATGTGGCAGGTCTGGCACGTCGGGGCGGCCGTTTCCTCCGGCAGGACCCCGCTCTGCTTCAGGAGATAGCGCACGCCGTGCTTGGAGGAGGAATACATCTCCCACTGGGGGTGATCGAAGCCCATGTGGCAGGTCTGGCACGCCTGCGGCTGGCGGGCTTCCTTTACTGAGAAGGTGTGCCGGGTGTGGCAGGCGTCGCAGGAGGCGACGCCGAAGCCGCCGGATTTTTCCTTGAGTTCCTTGATCTCCGCGTCGGTCTTCAGCCCGATCTTGTGGCAGCCGCCGCACCCCTTCATCCCTTCGGTGAGCATCATCGGCTGGAAATGGATGCTCGGCATCGCCTTCATCGCGGCCCAGGCCGCCGCGTGCTTGCCCGCCTTGTACTGCTCGACCCTGTCCTCATGGCAGTTCCCGCAGATCGCGGGGGTCGGGATCCCCGCGTTTTTCACATCTTCGGCGGTCGTGTGCCCGTCCCCGTGGCAGTCGGCGCAGCCGACCCCGTTCTCGTTGTGCTTGCTGATCTTCCAGTCGCTTACGATTCCGGGCGTGATCTCGTTGTGGCAGTCTGTGCACTCCTTCGCGTAGGCGCCGGGCGCCAGGAACGCGAAGAGGGACATTACGACGATGACCCGCAGGATGAGTCGCGGCATAAGCACCTCCGAATGGCGTGTTGAGGAATTGCGTTCACGGCAACTGGTTGTACGCGCCCACTACTGTGAGGTAATGCGCAAGGGAAGGAAGCGACCCTCCCTCCCCTGCGCACCGCTTTTTTAGTGTTTGTGCTCCGTCGCCGGGGCCGCTGGTTCGGCGTGTCCGCCTTCCCCGTG
>JAKALO010000040.1 GCA_021824125.1 Deltaproteobacteria bacterium
GTGGACAAAAATCGGGGCGTCCATCCGGATCGCGAGGGCTATCGCGTCGCTGGGGCGCGAGTCGACCACCAGCGTTTTTCCGCCGGATTCGAGGTGGAGAGCGGCGTAGTAGGTGTTGTCCCTGATGTCCACCACCTCGATCCGCAGCAGCCGGACGCCGATCCGGTCCATGATGTTTTTAAAGAGATCGTGGGTCATGGGCCTCGGGAGTTTCACGTTCTCCAGCCCGACCGCGATCGCGTTGGCCTCGAGGATCCCGATCCATATCGGCAGCATGTTCTGCCCCTCCACGTCACGCAGGACGACGATCGGCGACTGGGTCGCCGGATCGATCGTTATCCCCACCACCCGCATTTCCCTGGCCACCTTACGCTCCTTCCGCGCCCGAGAGGGAGTGTGCGCCGGCGGACCGTACGAGTACACGGCGGATCTGTCCGTCCCGGGCCGGGTCTGGGGAAAAGTTCACCACCTTGTGGCACGGGGTTCTGCCGCAGAGGTGAGCGGGGTTCCTTGCGCTTTTTCCTTCGACCAGCACCTCCATTTCCCGGCCGACGCAAGCCGCAAGCCGCTCCCCGGTATGTTTTTCCTGGAGGGCCTGGAGCCGTGAAAGCCGCTCGCCGGATATTTCCGCGTGGACGGCCCCCGCCATCGAGGCGGCGCGGGTGGCGGGGCGCGGGGAGAACCGGAAGGAAAACGCAGAGTCGTACCGAACCTCTTCCATAACGGCGAGGGTTTCCTCGAAATCCTCTTCCGTTTCCCCCGGAAACCCGACGATGAAATCGGACGAGAAGGCGATCCCCGGTCTCGCATCCCGAAGCGCCGCTATTTTCCGGAGATACTCGCCGCGGGTGTATCCGCGGCCCATGGCCGCGAGGATCCTGTCCGATCCCGACTGTATCGGGAGGTGAATGTGAGGGCAGAGGGTTTCGATCTCGCCGAAAAGGCCGATCGTCTCCGGGCCGAGGTCGCGGGGGTGGCTGGTGATGAACCGCAGCCTGGCTATCCCGGGAATTCGCGAGATCCTCCGGAGCAGTTCAGGGAAGGAGATCTCACCTTCCTTTCTTCCATAGGAATTGACGTTCTGGCCAAGGAGGACGATCTCCCGCACGCCGCGGTCCGCGAGATCTCCTACCTCGGAAACGATCTCCGGGGACCTTCGGCTGATCTCCCCCCCGCGCACGTGGGGGACGATGCAGTAGGCGCAATGGTTGTCGCATCCCTGCATGATGGTGACCATCGCGCTTGTCGCGCCGCCTGGCAGATACGGGAGGACGTCCCAGTGGCTCGTGTCCCCGGTGAAATCCACCTCCACGCGATTTTTCCCGCTCTCCGCCTCCCGCAGCAGACCGGGGAGGCGGGCGATGTTGTGGGTCCCGAACACGACGTCGACGTGGGGAGCCCTTGCCGATAGCCGCGACCCTTCCTGTTGTGCGAGGCATCCCCCGACAGCCACCACCCTCCCGTTCCGGGCCCTCTTCCAGGCGCGCAATTCCCCCAGTTTGCTGTGGACTTTCTGGTCCGCCTTCTCACGGATGCTGCAGGTGTTCAGGAGGACCAGGTCCGCATCGGCGATGGAGTCGGCCGGGCGAAAATCCTCCCCCTGGAGAAGGGAAAGGATCCGGGCGGAATCCACCTCGTTCATCTGGCACCCGTACGTCTCTATGTAGACGCGCCTGGACATAGCATTTCAATATAGCACGGGGAAAAGCATTGGAAAACCGGTGCGGCGGTCAGGCGGTTGCGGTCATGCGCTCCCCGCGGATGATGATCCGCGAGGGGTCGATCTCGTTGCGCAGGAGGCGCAGCTCGTCGTCCGTCGGCGGCGGGATCTCGGCGACGCTCTCCGCGATGCGCGGCCGGAAAGCCATATCCTTGACGACGTCTTCCGGCTTCATGCCGCGAAGCACCGAAAGGAGCGTCATCTCCCGCGTCTCCTCGTCGAACCCGAAAAGCGCCTTCGAGGTGACCACCCGGTATGGGCCGGTGTCCCTGGGCAGGCCTGCCTTCTCCCGCGCCCCCGGCCCGGTCAGGTAGCCCGGGGAGGTGATGAACTCCACTTTCGGCACGAAGCGCCTGCCTTCGTGCTTGATGATGACGATCGTCCGCCAGCAGTGGGAAGCGACCTGGTTCCCACCGCCGCTCCCGGCGAACCTTCTCTCTGGCTTTTCGAACGTGCCGCCGAGATAGGTTGAGTTGATGTTCCCATAGGGGTCCACCTGGAGAGCTCCCAGCATCCCGTAATCCATGTAGCCCGAAGCGGAATAGGCGAACGCCCAGTTCATGTTGAGCCACTGCAGGGAGCGGTACGTGTTCTGCGGCCCCCCCATGGTTCCCCTGACGAAGGGCAGTACGGACTGCGGCCCCACCGCACCGAATTCGAAAAGCTGGACCACGTTCGGGACGTAGAGCTTCTGCGCCAGGATCGCGACGATCTGCGGGATCCCCCACCCGACGAAGATGGACTTCCCGTCCTCCATCAGGCGCGCGCCCTGCGCGATCATGAACTCCGTGTCGGTGAACTCCACCGTGCGCGTCATCGAACTCCTCCATTATGCCGCGAATATCCGGCTGCGCTGCCTCGGAGGGGGGACTCCGTTCGTGGCTCGCCGTGCGATGAACCCGCACGGCTGCGCTTTACCTCACTGCGCCCCCCCTCCTGCGGCAGCTCCGCCGGACCCCACTGCGGCGTGCACACTCCTGATTGCAGTTTACCGGTATCCCTCGATGATCGTGGCCCGGCGGCGGAGTTCGCGCATCCTGGCGGCGCCGACCCGCTTGTCCAGGAAGTCGTCGTGGTCGGCCACGCCGTAGATGTTCTCGTCGAGGTATTTTTTCATCTGCTCGTCGGTCCGGATCCCGTTCAGCAGGTCGACGTGCTCGAGGTCGATCTCGTATCGGGCCGGCATCGCTCCCGGGTAGGCGCCGAAGGGCGCGTGGACCACTGCGTCCACCAGGAAATAGGGGATAGTTGTACGCATCGGGTCCTTGCGGAACTCGTCCGGCTCGATGATCTCCTCCGCCGAGACGATCACCCGGTGTGATGCCATCGCGGCCTCGAGCGCGAAGAGGTTCGTTCCGAAAATACGCGCGTTGCCGTGGGGGTCCGCCTGGTGGACGTGGATGAACGCGACGTCCGGGTTCAGGGCGGGAACCAGGCAGACCGGGAGCCCGGTATAGGGGTCCTCTATCACTTTCGCCGCGGACACGGCCAGGTTGTCGGAACCGAGCAGGTCCCTCGTGGGCAGGAAGGGGACGCCGCGCGCGCCGGCCAGTATCCGGAGGGCCAGCCCCCCGTTCGTCCACTCGTACACCTTCACGCGGCCGTCGCACACCGCCTGCCCGATGTAGTTTCCGTATCCCAGGAACCCGACGTCGATCCTGGATGCGCAGCCCGCCCCGGTCAGCAGGGCCGACTCGTGTAGGGTGAACTCCGCCCCGATCCAGAGATCCTTCTTGCCCTGTCGTATGACTTCACGGATGAGCGCCTGCGGGCCGCGCGTCAGGCTGGAGAAATCGTAGACGATGTAGTCGCCGTCCTTGAGAAAGCCGGAAACGGCCTCACCGGCCCGGCAAATCTTGTCGGAAGGCATCCGGCTCTTCCGGTCGCGGACGTGCGCGCGGAAATCGTCCGGGTGCTCGAAACGGTACTCGACCGGCCCCTCCCTGCGGATCACGCTCACGTTTTCTTCCTTTTCGACCCTGTCCGGTCGTTGCCCCCGATCAGGTGGAAAGCGAAGCTGTGGTCGACGACCTTTTCCACGATGGAATAGGGGTCCGTCTTTTTCCGTGCGATCTCTTCGATGATCGGCTCGAGAAGGCCGTGTCGCTCGAGATCGTCCACGGCCTTCTCTACAAGCTTTTTCTTGAGGATCTCCAGCAATTCCACGCGAGCCTTCCCCGCCTGGTATTGCCCCAGGTTCTCCTCGAGGTAAATGAATTTGCGGTGGCCTTCGATCGCCTCCATGAGCTCGGCGACCCCGGCCCCGGTCTGCGCGACCGCGGGGAGGACGGGCGGGACCCAGTCCCCTTTCCGGTATTCGTTCATGGCGACCATGGTTTCCAGCTCGCGGCGGGTCTTGTCAGCGCCCTCGCGGTCAGATTTGTTGACGACGAAGATGTCTGCGATCTCCAGGATCCCCGCCTTTATGGCCTGGATGTCGTCGCCCAGGCCCGGGACGACGACGACGAGGTTGGTGTGCGCGACCTTGACGATCTCCACTTCGTCCTGTCCCACCCCGACCGTCTCTATGAGGATGATGTCCTTTCCCATCGCGTCCATCACGTTCACGATGTCGATGGTCGACTTGGAAAGACCCCCGAGGTGGCCGCGCGTGGCGAGGCTCCTGATGAACACCTTGTCGTCGATCGCGTGTTTCTGCATCCGGATCCTGTCTCCCAGGATCGCCCCGCCGGTGAACGGGCTTGTCGGGTCGATGGCGACGATTCCGACGTTTTTTCCCTGCCCGCGAAGGTGGTCGGTGAGGGTGTCGACCAGGGTGGATTTGCCCGATCCGGGGGCCCCGGTGATTCCCACGATGTAGGCCCGGCCGGTGTGCTTGTAGAGGCGCTTGAGCAGCCGGTTCGCGGCGGGTATCTCGTCGTCCAGGTCCCGCATCAGGCGGGCGGCCGACCGGACGTCGCCGCCAAGAACGTCTTTGAGCGATACAGCCATCCCTATCGGCGTTCCCCCGTCAATTTCCCCGTACCAGGCGCCTGGCGATGATCAGGCGCTGGACCTCGGAGGTCCCTTCCCCTATCTCGCAAAGCTTTGCGTCCCGCATCGCCCTTTCCACCGGGTATTCCCGGACGTAGCCGTATCCCCCGTGGATCTGAACCGCCTTGATGGTGGCGCGCATCGCCGCCTCGGAGGCGAATAGCTTGGCGATCGCGGCTTCCTGCACGTACGGCTTCCCGGCGTCTTTCAGGTATGCCGCCCGAAACGTCAGGAGTTCCGCCGCCTCCAGTTCGGTGCCCATGTCCGCGGCCATCCATTGGATGGCCTGGAACCCCGAGATCGGCTGTCCGAACTGGATCCGTTCTTTCGCGTACGCGATCGCGTCGCTCAAGGCCCCGAGGCCTATTCCGGCCGCGAGCGCCGCTATTGAGATCCTGCCCCCCGCGAGGTTCCGCATCGTGTCCCGAAAGCCGGAATTGACATCCCCGATGACGCTTCCGGGCCTGACCTCGAGGTCTTCGAACGCGAGCTCGGCCGTATCGGAGGAACGCATCCCCAGCTTGTCGAGCTTTTTCCCCGGGTGCAGACCTTTCGCGCCCGCCTCGACGAGAAACGCGGTGACGCCGTCCCTTCCTTTCGCCTTGTCCGTGACGGCGAGGATCACGTAGACGGAACCGACGGTTCCCTGCGTGATGAACATCTTGCTGCCGTTTATGACCCAGCGGTCGCCCTTCCATTCCGCCTTCGTCCGCATGTTGAGGGAATCGGAGCCCGAACCGGGCTCCGTCAACGCCCACGCGCCCAGCATCCGCCCGGATGCGAGCTCCGGGAGGTATTTCCTGCGTATCGACTCCGATCCGAACGCGAGGATGTGAGCGGTGCAGAGGGAATTGTGTGATGCCACGGTGAGGCCAAGGGAGCCGTCCCCCTTCCCGATCTCCTCCACCGCGATCGCGTACCCTACGGTGTCCATGCCGGAGCCGCCGTACTCCTCGGGTACCATCGCACCCATGAGACCCAGTTCGCCGAGCTTTGCGACGGTGTCGGCAGGGAACTTCCCGTCCTCGTCCCATTGCCGTGCGAAGGGACGTACCTCCCTGGCGACGAAGGAGCGGATCATGTCCCGAAGCGCGACGTGCTCCGGCTTTAACTGGAAGTCCATGCGTCCCCTACCCTGCCGGGACGAAGTATACGTCGGTAGGTTTCAGCTGCGAGTTCCTGCGGAACTTCGCCCGGATCTTCATCCCGATCTCGATGTCCCCGGGACCCTCGACCCCGATCAGCCGCGCCAGCATAAGCGTGTCAACCCCGTCGAACTCCACGAGGACCAGGTGGAACGGGGTCTCCTTCAGGAACTCCTCGCTACCGAAATAGCAGGTCGTGAACGTGTGGACGCGCCCTTCCTGGGGAAGTTCCACCCACTTCGTCTCCTTGCCGCATTTCGTGCAGTGCATGCGTGGGGTGGCGTAGGTGTACTTGCACCTGCCGCACGTGGTCCCGAGGAGCTTCTTGTTGGCGAGCCCCGCGAAGAAGGGGGAATCCTGACCGTAAGAGTGGACGTACTCGACGTAGTAGGGGTGCTTGATGACGATGGGGGACATGTTTTTAAGGGCGTTCAGGTCCTTGGGGAACGGGATGCCGAAAACCGTGGTCCCGGTCATTACCTCTTCGAGCTTGGCCGCGGGGTTGCGCCGCGGGGAACGTTTCGACCCGATATCGTTCTTGGCCATGACTACCACCCCCGTTCCAGGATCGACACGGTGACGTAGGTTCCCGTGCCGGCGTGGCTGTGGATCAGGCCCCGGTTGGCCTTCTTGAGCTGGAGCTCCGGCGACCCGTAGTGCTTCTTGATGGTCCCCTGGATCTGCCAGAAGGCGAACACCGCCTGCATGAGCCCCGTCGCGCCCACCGGGTGGCCGCAGGCGATGAGGCCACCGGACGGGTTTACCGGGATCGTTCCCTTCGTCTTGAGTTTCAGCCCGTAATCGATCTGCGGCATGAAGGGATGCCCTTCCTCGACAAACCTGCCCCCTTCCCCGTATTTACACAGGGCCAGGTCCTCGTAGGTCTGGATTTCCGAGGATGTGTACGCGTCGTGAAGTTCCACGAAGTCGATCTCCCGTATAGGGTCGGTGATGCCCGCCATTTTATAGGCCTGGAGACCGGCGGAGCGTCCCGCGCGGAAAGAGTGCACCCCGGGGTATTTAAGGTTCTTGTAGTCGCTTTTCTTCTCGTTGGGCGCGAGGATCACATCGCCGTGGGGGCGGTCGGCCATTCGCATCATGTCCGTCCCTGTCCCCACGCCGGTAATCCTGACCGGCTTGTCCGTCAGCTTGAACGCCATCTCCTCGCTGGCCAGGACACAGGCGGCGGCCCCGTCCGACATCACGCAGATGTCCAGCAGGGTCAGGGGGTAGGCCACCATCGTGGAGTTCCGGACGTCCTGGATCGTGAGCCTCTTCCGCTTCTGGGCGTACGGGTTGTTGTACGCGTTCATGTGGTTCTTCACGGACACCATCGCGAGTTGCTCTACCGTGGTGCCGAACTCGTGCATGTGCCGGTTGACCATCATCGCGTAGTAGCCCGAGTAGAAGCCCCCCACCGGATAGTCGAAGTTGACGTCGGACGCGAGCGCTATGAACTCGTTGCCCTTCCATGTCTGGACGTGCGACATCGTCTCGAATCCGAACGCGAGGCAGACGTCCATCCTCCCCGAGGCCACGGCCTCCCATCCGGCCTGGAAGCACAGCCCCCCCGTCGCGCCTCCGCCCTCGACCCGCTTGTTCGGCTTCGGGCACAGGCCCAGGTAGTCCGTGGCCATGATCCCGGCCATCAGCTGCCGGGTGAAGTGGTCCGAGAAATAGGACCCCACCGAGCCGTCGATCATGTCGGGCTTCAGCTTCGGAACGTCCCCCATCGTATAATCGAACGCTTCCTTCACCATCTTCTGGAACGTCGCGTCGGGACGGGCTTTCTCGAACTTGCTCACCCCTCCCGATACCATGTAGACAGGTCTCACGTTCTCCCCCCTCCAGGCGTGATTACAACAAACCTCTTCACAATCCGTTCACTTCCTGGGCTTGACCCGTTCCCGGACGTATTCCACGATCTCCTGGAGAGGCGTCCCCGGGGTGAACATGCGGTCCACCCCCTTTCTCTTCAGTTTCGGGATGTCCTCGTCCGGTATGATCCCGCCGCCGAATACCACCACGTTTCCCATCTTTTTCTCCCGGAGCATCTCGACGATCCTGGGGAGAAGGTAGTTGTGGGCGCCGGAAAGTATCGAGAGGCCTATCCCGTCCACGTCCTCCTGCGCCGCGGCGCTAACGATCATCTCGGGCGTCTGGTGGAGGCCGGTGTAGATGATCTCGAACCCGGCGTCCCGCAGGGCCCGCGCGATTATCTTCGCGCCGCGGTCGTGACCGTCCAGCCCGGGTTTCCCTATCAGGATGCGGACCTTCCGGCCCGGCTTCCGTTCCTTCGTGGTCTCCCGGCTCCTCGCCAATGCGCTTGCCATGTCGTTCTCCCCCTGTCGCCGGCCTAGAACTTCGCCGGGTCGGTATAGGTCCCCATTGTCTCACGCAGCACGTCGCATATCTCCCCGAGAGTGGCGTATTCCCTGGCGGCGTCCAGGAGCAGCGGCATCAGGTTGACGTTCGAGAGGGATCCTTCCCTCAGCGCCTCCAGGCGCGCCTTGACCCTCTTCGCGTTCCGCTTGCGTCGGACCTCCCTGGTCCTCGCGACCTGGTTCTTCTCCACGTCTTCGTCGATTTTCAGGATAGGGATTCTCAGGTCTTCCGTCATCTTGTAGGAGTTTACCCCGACGATCCTCTTGTCCCCCGCGTCCACGAGCCTCTGGTAGTGGAACGCGGCGTCGGCGATTTCACGTTGGGGATATCCACGCTTTATCGCGGCGACCATGCCACCCATGTCGTCGATCTTCGCGATGTATTCCATCGCCTTCTCCTCCATCTCGTCCGTCAGCCGTTCGACAAGGAACGAACCGCCGAGGGGGTCGATGGAATTTGCGGCCCCGGACTCGTCCGCTATGATCTGCTGCGTGCGCAGGGCCACGGTCGCCGCCTGTTCTGTCGGGAGCGCGAGAGTCTCGTCCATCGAATTGGTGTGCAGCGACTGGGTGCCCCCAAGGACGGCGGAAAGCGCCTGGAGCGCGACCCGGACCACGTTGTTGATCGGCTGCTGGGCGGTCAGCGTGCAGCCCGCCGTCTGGGTGTGGAACCGGAGCTTCCAGGAGTTCTCGTCCCGCGCCTTGAAGCGCTCCTTCATGATCCGGGCCCACATCCTTCGGGCGGCGCGGTATTTAGCCACTTCCTCGAAGAAGTCCATGTGGGCGTTGAAGAAGTAGGAGAGCCTCGGCGCGAACTTGTCCACGGGGATCCCGGCGTCCATTCCCGCCTGGACGTAGGCGATCCCGTCCGCGATGGTGAACGCAAGCTCCTGGACGGCCGTGGATCCCGCCTCGCGTATATGGTACCCGCTTATGCTGATGGTGTTCCATTTCGGGACGCGATCGGCGCAGAACCCCAGTATGTCCGTGATGATCCGCATCGACGGCTCTGGCGGGAATATCCATGCGTGCTGCGCTATGTATTCCTTGAGGATGTCGTTCTGGATCGTTCCACCCAGCTTTTCGAACGATGCCCCCTGTTTCTCCGCGACGGCCAGGTACATCGCGAAGATCATCGCGGCGGGGCCGTTGATCGTCATCGATGTCGTGACCTTGTCGAGAGGTATCCCGTCGAACAGGATCTCCATGTCCTTCAGGGAGTCGATGGCCACGCCGCACTTTCCGACTTCACCCTTCGAGCGGGGCGAGTCGGAATCGTACCCCATGAGCGTCGGGAAATGGAACGCGGTCGAAAGTCCCGTCTGCCCCTGCCTGAGCAGGAACTTGAAGCGGGCGTTGGTGTCCTCCGCCGAACCGAACCCCGCGAACTGACGCATCGTCCAGAGCCGGCCCCGGTACATCGACGGCTGTACGCCGCGTGTGAACGGGTATTCCCCGGGAAACGAAAGGTCCCTCCCGTAGTCGATCACGACCGAGTCGGCGGGCGTGTAAAGCGCCGCGATCTCCATGTCCGACACCGTGGAAAACCTCGGGAGCCGCCCGGTGGAACGCTGCTTCGCCTTGCCGGCCATCTTCGTTTCCCACCGTTTCTTTTCCAGCGCGATCTTTACGGCTTTCTTGCCGTCGTACACCTTGTCGCCCTCCCGGTTGTATTAACGCTCCACGCCGACGCGGGCGTCGACGCCCTTTTCGTAGTAATGCTTCACGTCTTTCATCTCTGTCACGAGATCGGCGATCTCCACCAGTTCCCGCGCGGCCCCCCTCCCGGTCAGGATCAGTTCCATCCCGTCGGGTTTTCTCTCCAGGACTTCGACGACCTCGCCTACCGGAAGCAGTCCGAAATCGATCGCGCAGTTGATCTCGTCCAGGACCACTATGTCCGCCTTTTTCCCAAGGATCAGCTTCTTCGCCGTTTCCCACCCTTCGCGCGCCAGCCGCCTGTCCTCGGGATCCGGGTTCTTCCGGTTCACGAACGTGTCCCTGCCCGCCTGGTGGATTTCCACGAAAGGGGCGAGCATCCTGACACCCGCAAGCTCCCCGTAATCGATCCACCCCTTCATGAACTGGAGGATCACCGTGTGCAGGCCGTGACCCGCCGCGCGGACCGCCAGCCCGAGGGCGGCGGTGGTTTTCCCCTTTCCGTTCCCGGTGTAGACCTGGATGTAACCTTTCCCGATCGACCCTTTCCCCATCCTGCGCACCTATTTCAACAGGGACCGCGAGATGACGATCCGCTGTATCTCGGACGTCCCCTCGTAGATCGTCGTGACCCGGATGTCACGGAGATGCCGCTCCACGGGATACTCCCGGATGTAGCCGTATCCCCCAAGGACCTGCACGGCCTTGTGGCACGCGCGATTCCCCGCCTCGGACGCGAACACTTTCGCCATGGACGCCTCACGGGCGTAGGGTCTCCCCTGCTCCTTGAGCCAGGCGGCCCGGTAGGCGAGAAGCTGCGCGGCCTCCATCTCGGTGGCCGACTCCGCGAGCATCCACTGGATCGCCTGGAAATCGGAGATCGCCTGACCGAACTGCCTCCGCTCCTTCGCGTAGGCCGTGGCGGTCTCAAGCGCGGAATTCGCGATTCCTATCGCCTGGGAGGCGATGCCGATACGCCCCCCGTCCAGTGCGGCCATGAGTATGCGGAAGCCGTCTCCGTTGTTTCCCAGCATGTTGCGTTTCGGCACGGGGCACTCGTCGAAGGTCAGCGAGACCGTGTTGGATCCTTTCAGCCCCAGCTTCTGCTCCGCCCTCCCCACCGAAAAACCCGGAGTCCCGGGCTCCACCAGGAAAGCGCCTATCTTACGGGGGTCCTTTTGCGTGACCGCGGCGACGATCGTGACGCCGGCAAAGGCGCCGTTCGTGATGAAGACCTTGCCGCCGGAGAGGATGTAGCGGTCCCCGTCCTCCACGGCCGTCGTCCGCAGGCTTCCCGCGTCCGACCCCGCCGAGGGCTCCGTCAGCGCGAACGCTCCGGGCCCAGACGATCCGGACGCGAGTCCCGGGAGGTATCTCTTCCTCTGCTCCTCGTTTCCGAACCGCCAGATAGTCTCCCCGACCATGTTGGTCACGGCCATCCCGACCGCCGTCGAGGCGCACCCGCCCGCGATTTCCCTGAGGGCTATGCTGTATGCGGTCGCGCCCGCCTCGGAACCTCCGTACGATGCCGGGAACAGCATCCCCAGGAGGCCCAGTTCCGCAAGCAGCCTCATGTTGTCTTCCGGGTAACTCGACTCCTCGTCGATCTCCGCCGCTTTCGGCGCAATGGTCTTGCGCGCCAGCGACCGTACCATCGACAGCACCTGCTGTTGTTCCTCCGTCAGTTCGAACCGCATCTCCCGCTAGTCCTTGAGCAGCGCCGATGCGATGACCAGCCGCTGGATCTCCGACGTCCCCTCGTAGATTTCCGTTATCTTCGCGTCGCGGAAGTGGCGTTCCGCCGGGTACTCCTTGATGTATCCGTACCCGCCGTGGATCTGGATCCCCTTCACACCGGCCCGCATGGCGGTCTCGGAGGCATACAGCTTCGCCATCGCCGACTCCTTGGAGTGCTTCGCCTTACGGTCCTTGAGCCACGCCGCCCTGTAGGCCAGAAGCCTCGCCGCGTCGATCTCGGTTGCCATGTCGGCCAGCATCCACTGTATGGCCTGGAACTCGGCGATAGGCTGGCCGAATTGCTTTCGCTCCTTCGCGTAGGCGAGCGCGTCCTCCAGCGCGGCCCGCGCGATTCCTATAGCCTGGGCTGCGATCCCGATCCGCCCTCCGTCCAGCGTGTTCATCGCGATCTTGAACCCGTCGCCTTCGTTCCCGAGACGGTTCTCGACCGGGATCTTCACATCCTCGAGGATGATCGAGGCAGTTGAAGATGCCCTTATGCCCATTTTATTTTCGTGTTTACCGATAGTTACACCTTCTGACTTCATGTCAAGGATTAAGGTTGTGATCCCCTTGTGCTTCTTCTCCCTGTCCGTCATCGTGAACAGGATGCAGGTGTCCGCCTCGTGCGCGTTCGAGATGAAGTTTTTCGTGCCGTTGACGATGTAATGTTCACCTCCTCGCACAGCGGTCGTTTTCTGCGATCCCGCGTCCGAACCGGCCCCCGGCTCGGTCAGCCCGAAACATCCCAGCTTCCGTCCGGATGCCAGCGGCACCAGGTACTTCTTTTTTTGCGGTTCCGTCCCGAATTTCAGGAGGGGGTCGCACACCAGTGAATTATTTACCGACATGATGACCGCCGTGGAGGCGCATGCGCGCGCGATCTCCTCCATCGCTATCACGTAGCAGATGTTGTCCATGCCGGCCCCGCCGTACTCCTCCGGGACGGCGATCCCCATGAGGCCGAGCTCGGCCAGCTTGGCGACGATTTCGGCGGGGTAACGTCCGGTTTCGTCCATCTCGGCGGCCTTCGGCAAGACCTCCTTCTGCGCGAAGCCGCGAGCCATCTCCTGGATCATTCTCTGCTCTTCCGTCAGGTCGAACACCATTTCACCGATCTCCCTTTCGATTTGTTGTTTCGCGCCGCTTTACCTGCCCGTGAAAACCGCCTTTCGCTTTTCCAGGAAGGCGGTCATGCCCTCCACGCGGTCCGCGGATGAAAACCCGACCGCGAAGGCGTTTGCCTCCAGCGCACAGGCGTTGGAAAGGTCGATGTCCAGCCCCCTGTTCATCGCCATCTTCGCGAGGCGTACGGCGAACGGGCCTTTTGAAAGGATCTTCGCCGCCATGTCCCGGGCGGCGTTCATCAGGTCGGCTCTCGGCACGACCCGGTTGACCAGCCCGATTTCGTACGCGCGTTGCGCGGTGATCATCTCCCCGGTCAGCACGAGTTCCTTGGCGATGTTCCGCCCCACGATCCGCGGCAGACGCTGTGTCCCGCCGTATCCCGGGATGATCCCCAGGTTGACCTCCGGCTGCCCGAACTTGGCGGTTTCGGCCGCGATCAGGATGTCGCATGCCATCGCCAGTTCGCACCCCCCGCCCAGCGCGAACCCGTTAATCACCCCTATCACGGGCTGCGGAAGCCGCTCTATCCGCTCGAGGACCCCCTGCCCGAAGAGGGTGAAATCGATAGCCTGCCTGGAGGTGAAGTGCCGCATCTCGGAGATGTCCGCGCCGGCGACGAACGCCTTTTCCCCGGACCCGGTAAGCAGGACGACCCCCGCCTCTTCCTTTTCCGCAAGGTCCCCCAACACCGCGGAAAGCTCCCGCATCACCGCCTGGTTCAGGGCGTTCAGCGAAGCCGGCCGGTTGATCGTGATCGTTGCGATCCTGTCGGATATCTCGACGATGAGATTCGCGTATTCCATTTTCTCCCCCCTATGCCTTTGGATATGTGTAAAAGCCGCGGCCGGACTTCTTGCCGAGGTAGCCGGCCTCCACGTGTTTTACGAGCAGCGGGCAGGGACGGTACTTCGGGTCTCCAAGTCCTTCCTGCATGACCTTCAGGATCTCGAGGCATGTGTCCAGCCCGATCAGGTCGGCGAGCGCCAGCGGCCCCATCGGGTGGTTCGCCCCCATGCGCATGATCGAGTCGATGTCCTCGGCCGTCCCCACTCCTTCCATAAGCGCGTAAACGGCTTCGTTGATCATGGGCATCAGGACGCGGTTGGCCACGAATCCGGGGTAATCGTTCGCGGAAACGGGCTCCTTGCCGAGGCGGCGGGACAGTTCCATCGTCGCGTCGAACGTTTCCCGCGAGGTCTGAAGCCCCCGGATGACCTCGATCAGCTTCATAAGGGGGACGGGGTTCATGAAGTGCATCCCGATGACCTTGTCGGGACGCCGCGTCGCCGCCGCGATCGCCGTGATCGAAATGGAGGATGTGTTGGTCGCAAGGACGCTTCCTGCCGGAACCACCCCGTCCAGTGTCCTGAAGATCGTGAGCTTAAGGTCCCGCCGCTCCGTTGCCGCCTCCACCACGAAATCGCACGCCGAAAAGTCCGAGAGGTTCGTCGTGGCGACCAGCCTGTCCAGCATCTTATCCTTGTCCGCCGCCGTGATCTTCTCCTTGCGGACCATGATGTCCAGGCCTTTGACGATCCCCGCGCGTCCCTTGTCCAGAGCAGGCCCGGAAACGTCGGTCAGCAGCACATGGAACCCGCTCACGAGGGAAACCTGCGCGATGCCTCCGCCCATCTGTCCCGCACCGACGACGCCGATCGTCTTTATCTCCATTCGATCCTCCGTTTACTTGTCCGGATCCCCCTTCGCCTGCGCTTACACTCTCTCCACGAGCATCGCGACGGCCTCGCCGCCGCCGATGCAGAGGGACGCGACGCCGTATTTTTCGTTCCGGTCCTCCATTGCGTAGAGGAGCGTCGTGAGGATCCTCGCGCCCGACGCGCCGATCGGGTGCCCGATCGACACCGCTCCCCCGTTCACGTTCACCTTCCCCGGGTCGATCTTGAGGCCCCGGATCGCGGCCACCGCCACGCCGGCGAACGCCTCGTTGATCTCGAAGAGCCCCACCTTGTCCTTGTCGACCCCGGTCTTCACGAGCAGTTTCCGGATGGCGTCGATCGGCGCCACGGTGAACCACACCGGTTCCAGGGACGCCGTGGAATAGCCCAGGATTCTCGCGAGGGGCTTGATACCGCGGCGCTTCGCGTTCTCGCCGGACATCACCAGCACCGCCGCCGCCCCGTCGTTGATCGTCGAGGCGTTCCCCGCGGTGACCGTGCCGTCCTTCTGGAACACCGGTTTAAGCGCTGGAAGCTTCGCGACGTTCCCGCGTCCGGGTTCCTCGTCCACCTTGAAGACCACCGGGTCCCCCTTCCTCTGGGGGATCTCCACTCCGATGATCTCCTTCGCGAACTTCCCGTCCCTGATGGCCGCGAGCGCCCGGTTGTAGGAGGACGCGGCGAACTCGTCCTGGTCCTCCCGGCTTATGCGATGCTCCTTCGCGAGCAGTTCCGCGCAATTCCCCATGTGCAGGTCGTTGTAGACGTCCCAGAGGCCGTCGACGATCATGTGGTCGTAGAGCGTGTCGTTTCCGAGCCGGTAGCCGTTGCGGGCCTTCTTCAGCAGGTACGGCGCCTGGCTCATCGACTCCATCCCGCCCGCCACGACCACGTCGAATTCGTCCGTGGCGACCGCCTGCGCGGCGAGCATGACCGCCTTGAGTCCCGAGCCGCACATCTTGTTGATGGTCATCGCGCCAGCGGATACGGGAATTCCGGCGTATATCCCCGCCTGTCGCGCCGGTGCCTGTCCGGTCCCCGCGGGAAGCACGTTCCCCATGATGACCTGGTCGACTTCCTCTTTCTTCACCCCTCCTCGTGAAACCGCTTCCGCGATCGCCACCGCTCCAAGTCTTGGGGCGGTGAACTCCCCGAGTGATCCCGACAGGCTTCCGACAGCCGTCCTCGCTGCCCCGGTAATGACGATTTCCTTCATCGGCTTCTCCTTCGCGACGAATCGCCCGGCGTTAAGTTTCCTGCGGCAGTTTTCCCTTGAGCCGTACCTGGTATTCGCGGATTTCCTTCTTGAGCGCCGTCAGCTGGTTGATCCGCTCGTCGATCTGGGCGGCCCGCTCGTCGAGTATGACGATCAGCTTCGGAATGATTTCCCGGTTGTTGCGCTGCTG
>JAKALO010000202.1 GCA_021824125.1 Deltaproteobacteria bacterium
GTAACCACCCGCCGTTGAAGGCGGGACACTATGTGGCATTGACGGTCCAGGACACGGGGTGCGGGATGGACGAGAGTACGTTGTCCCACCTCTTCGAGCCGTTCTTCACGACGAAGGAGATCGGAAAGGGGACGGGGCTCGGCCTGGCTTCGGTCTACGGAGTCGTAAAGCAAAGCGGCGCCCACATCGACGTGTCGAGCGAGGAGGGGAAAGGAACGACGATCCGGATCTACTTCCCCAGGGTTGACGGGAAGGAGGAAAAGGCCGATACGGCGAAAGTGTCCCTCGATTCCCTGTCCGGGACGGAAACCATCCTCGTCGTGGAGGACGAGGAGTTCGTCCTCGTTCTGGTCAGGAGAGTCCTGATGGAACTGGGGTACACGGTTCTTGGCGCGAGAAATGGAGCGGAAGCGCTGGAAATCATAAGGAAGAAAGAAGGGGATATCCGGTTGATCCTTACGGACGTCGTGATGCCGCGGATGAGCGGACCCGAGCTTGCCCTCCGGGCGGCCGAATCGCTCCCGGGGGTCACGATACTCTACATGTCCGGCCACCCGGTCGGCGACCGCGAAGAGGACACGAAGCTGCCCACCGGAACCACCTTTATCCGGAAGCCTTTTTCCCCAATGGCGCTCGCCCGTGTCGTTCGTGAAGCGCTGGACAGCGCGCCCGCCGCCAGGCGGACCCGACACTGAACGGCGCCTCTCTCGCGGTTGTGCCGACCGACGGGAGTGGTGGTATCCTGATCGAAATATCCGTACGGGAGGAATGCGTGAAAGCGGAAATGCCCGCCATAGGCAAGGTGTCTTCGGAAATATTCGATGAAATCATCCTCCCCCGGCTGGGCCGGAATCACCCGGAAATCCTGATGGGTCCCCGTCACGGAGTGGACGTCGGGGTCGTCGACCTGGGGAACGGGCAGGTGATGGTGACGACGACCGATCCGATTTTCGTGGTCCCTCCGTACGGGTGGGAGCGTTCCGGTTGGTTCGCGATCCACATCCTGGCCTCCGATGCGGTCACGTCGGGAATCCGGCCGCGATACATCACCATGGATCTGAATCTCCCCCTGTCTATCACCCGGGATAACTTCGAGGCGTTGTGGTCGGTGATGCACCGGGAGTGCGACAAGATCGGCATGGCCGTCGTCTCGGGACACACGGGACGCTACGAAGGGTGCGGATATCCCATGATCGGCGGCGCGACCGTCATCGGAATCGGGCCGAAGGACCGGTATGTCACCCCCGACATGGCGCGGCCCGGGGATGTAGTCATAGTCACCAAGGGGGCGGCCATAGAAGCCGCCGGCCTGTTCGCCGTCACCTTTCCAGGGCGTGTGGCGGAAAGATACGGCGAGGAGGCGGCACGCGAGGCCGAGGAGATATTCTGGCAGATGTCCGTCGTGGAGGACGCCCTCACCGCGGTGGAGGCCGGGGTGAGGGAAGACGGGGTCACCGCCATGCACGACGCCACCGAGTGCGGCGTGTGGGGCGGCCTGTTCGAGGTCGCCCAGGCGTCGGGAGTCGGCATGGTCATCGACAAGGAGAAGATCATCGTGCAGGACGCGGTGCGGAAAGTGTGCGACCTGTTCGGCATCGACCCTTATTCGTCGATCAGCGAGGGGACCCTGATCGTCGCCTGCAGGCCGCACAAGGCGAAGGAAGTGGTCCGGCGGTTGGGCGACAAGGGGATACCGGCCGGCATGATCGGGGAGATCGTGGAGCAGCGGCAGGGAATGCGGTTTTTCGAAGGCGGCGTCTCCCATGAATTGCGACATCCCAAGGTGGATCCCTTCTGGGGCGCCTTCGGGAAAGCGGCGTCGGATGGCCGATAGAATCCCTCCCGGCCGGTGGCGGCTCTACGTCATCACGGACGAGCGGTCGGGCCGGGGCCGGTCCCACCTGCAGATAGCGGAAGCGGCCATCAGGGGCGGGGCCGACGTCGTCCAGCTTCGGGACAAGGGAGCCTCCGGCGGCCGGCTTTACGAGGTGGCGCTGCGGCTGCGCAAGCTCACCCGCGAGTCGGGTGTGCCTTTTATCGTCAATGACCGCCTCGATGTCGCCCTGGCCGCCGGCGCCGACGGGGTCCACGTGGGGCGGCAAGATCTGCCCGCGTCCGCGGCACGAAAAATCCTGGGGCCCGGCATGATCCTGGGGGTCTCGGCGGAGACGGTGGAGGAGGCCGTCGCCGCGGAGAAGGATGGCGCGGATTACCTGGGGGTGGGACCGGTTTTCGAGGCCCGCGGGACCAAGGCCGACGCCGGAGAGCCGTTGGGCCTCGAACTCATAGCGAACATACGCCGGCGCTGCCGTCTCCCCATCGTCGCGATAGGGGGGATCAACGCCGAAAACGCCCGGAAGGTGCGGGAAGCGGGAGCGGACGCCGCGGCCGTGATTTCCGCGATCGCGTGGGCTGACGACATGGAAAAGGCGGCCAGGGGGTTGAAACTCCACCTGACCGCCGCCGACGGAGATTGTTGAACCGGTATTCCGAATCGATGTACGCGGGCCGCTCCGACGGGATCAGGCCCCCTTCACGATCTCGATGTCGATGCTGATCTCCACCTCGTCGCCCACGACCACCCCTCCGGCCTCGAGCGCCTTGTTCCATGTGAGCCCGAAATCCTTCCGGTTGATCGTCGTGGTAGCCGTTCCGCCGACCCGCGTGTTTCCCTGCATGTCCTTGATGGGAGGTGTCGGTCCCTCGATGTCCAGCACGACCCCCCTGGTCACGCCCCGGATGGTCAGGTCTCCCGTCATACGGAGTTTGCCGTCGCCGGCTTTATCCACTTTTTTCGACCGGAACACGATGGTCGGATATTTGGCGACGTCCAGGAAATCAGGGCTTTTAAGGTGCGCGTCGCGCTGCGCCACGCGGGTGTTGATGGAAGCGGCGTCGATGGTGATATCCGCCGAGGACCGGGAGAGGTCCTTCTCGTCGTAGACGATCTTTCCCGAGACCTTGTCGAAATCTCCTCGCACGTTGGAAACCATGAGATGTCGGACCTTGAAGTGGGTCCCCGTGTGCGCGGGGTCGAACTCCCAGGTCGCCGCCGTAACCAAAGCGGGAAGCGCCAGGATCAGTAACGCAACGCTCGTGATCGCAATACGCCGCATCTCGATGCTCCTTTTCAGGGGGTCGGAACGAATCTCCGGTTTGTCGTTTAAGATTCTCCCGGACTTCGTCGGGTTTCAAGATACGGCATTATCCGGAGAGCGCGGGATTGGTCGATAATCCACTGAATTCCACCCCCGCTTCCGCCGATATTCTTGTGTGGCGGGAAATGATGACCCGCCATATGATTAAATGTTAAGGGTCGGGGGGACGTCCCGGCGCGACGGGTTGGAATTGGCGGAAAGGGGACAATCGGAACGGCCGATGAAAGGCGACAGCCGAAACAGGTCGAAGACCGGCCGTAAGCGCGGCATCGACAGGATGGCGAAGCTAACGGACTGCTTCCTGGGCTTCGGCGCCGACCCGATGGAGAACATCAA
>JAKALO010000041.1 GCA_021824125.1 Deltaproteobacteria bacterium
ACGTTCTTAAAAACTCGATTTGACGCCGGTCGGATACGAAATATTGCCCGATTCCCCACCCCGAGTTTTTAAGAACGTCCCTGTTTTTAACCTGTTTTTAAGAACGTCCCTGTTTTTGAGTCCCTAAAACGAGAACTGGGCCCCGACGTACGGCCCCTTCAGCTTGAGCTTCGCGACGATGTCGTCATCGTCGATCTTCAGGTCGATGAGACGGTAGCCGCCCTGGACGCGGAAGAACGGGAACGGCACGAACGACGCGAATGCGTCCCCCTCGTACAGGTGATTCCCTCCGTATGACACTCCCGTGACCCGGGCATCCGCGCGCACCATGTTCTTTAGGATGCCGACCCCCGCAGCGAGCCCGACCATCGGGATCGGCGCCTTGAAATCCTTTCTCTCCGTTCCGGTTGTGCTTTCGAGGTCCACCTTCCCGTCGACGTACTTGACCTTCAGGATCAGGCCGAGGTTGAAGCTTGCGGCAACGATGTCCGGCCTGAGAAGGTCGAACTGGATCTCACCGTCCGTCATCTTAAGGTCGAGGTTCGTGATGACGCGGCTGCTGGCCGAAAACGTCCGGCCATTGAACACCACGTTGTCCGTCAAGGTTTTATCCCCGCGAAACTTCACCGGCGTGTAGCCGACACGCAAGTGGAACTTTCCGATCCGGACGAACGCCTCGCCAGAGGGGAAGTCCTTGTCCCCCACCCCGAGGTCCTTTTTAGCGTCGAACTCGCCCGTGACGCCGCCGACCATGGTCTTGACGTTCGCCGTCAGGTCCGGGAACCAGTACATCCCGCGTGCCCCCGCCTCGAAGCCCGGCAGGGCGAACGCCGGGACAGCCACCGCCACCAGGGGCAGGACGGCCAGAAGAACCAGGGATCGTCTCATCGTTCCTCCCTTCCCTTTTTGTTATAATGTCTCCGCGAACCTATCAGGCAAACGCGGGGTGAGAATGACGACCGAACGGAAACGGGAGATCCGGCGCCGCCGGCAGAAGAAAAAGAAGTCCAGGAAATTGCGGGCGAAGGAAGCGGAAAAGAGCAAGTAGTCCCTCCCTCCATCGGAGGCGAGGCGAATACACCGACGGAAGCGGATGGGGCGCTGGTGGCCCCCCCGGACTTCAAATCCGGTCGGGAGGCAGCAATGTCTCCGGGGGGTTCGATTCCCTCACGCTTCCGCCATCCACCTTCACTCGAAATCCGCAACAACAACCGGGAATTTCGAGCTACGGTGGATGTCCGCCGAAGCTCCGGAGATTCGGGTATACGGTCGCGGCTACGGAGCGAAGGAGCACAAGTTATCAACATCATGTTTCCCTTTTCGGCGGCGGGGTGAGGATTCTTTACCCCCGCTTCGAATATCTGCATCCTCCTACGCTCCTCATCAGCTCCGTTACCTGGGGATTTGTTTGCGGTAACGGAGCGAAGGAAGGCACCCGCAATAGTTCTGCCGGTAGATGCCGAGCTTCTTCGTGATCTCCACGCTTTTCCGGAAGCCGTCGCACTTCTTCATGTCCGCTTCGATGAAGAGCAGGCCCGCCCGTTCCCCCTCTTCCCTGCCGACGCGGTTCACCATCGCGGCGTCCTTCTTCGGGCTGACGGTCAGGACCGTGCAGAATGCCGGGATCCCAAGGGTCTTCGCCGTTTCGGCGGTCCGGCGCAGTCTCAGGCGGATGCACGCCTCGCAACGCCGTCCTTTCTCCGGTTCTCCCTCCAGTCCGCGGACGGCCTCGTCCCACTCCTTTTCCCCGCCGCCTCCGACCTCCAGCGGGAAAGGAAGGAAGTCCTGGAGCCGGTGGGTGGCGTGGAGGCGGCGGGCGTGTTCTTCCCCGGGGTGGATGTTCGGGTTGAAGAAGAACCCCGTGACACGAAAACGCTCCTGCATCGCCGGGACTCCGTAGGACGCGTCCGGCGCGCAGCAGATGTGGAGGAGTACGTCCTCTCCATCGCGACAGGGCCCGAGAATCTTCATTATTCGGAATCCGACCTCCCGTCTTCTTTATCATATAATCGGGGGAAGGAAATAAGGAGGAAGGTTTTTGGGTATACAGGTCCTTCTGTTCATACTGACGTTTTTCACGACGCTGGTGGCGGGGACGTACCTCGCGGGGGGGAACCCCATGCGCAGCCCCGCGGACCTGGCGCTCGGGCTCATGTTCTCCGTCCCGCTCCTCTCGATCCTCGTCATACACGAGATGGGCCACTACACCGCCGCGAGGCGGCACAACGTGTCGGTGACGCCCCCGTATTTCATCCCCGCCCCCTCGTTCATAGGCACCTTCGGAGCGTTCATCAAGATCAAGTCGCCGGTCCCCGACCGGAACGCCCTGCTGGACATCGGGGCGGCCGGGCCTATCGCCGGGGCCATAATCGCGGTCCCCATCCTCCTCATCGGCCTTAAGCTGTCGGCAGTCCGGCCGGCGGCGGGACTTTCGGGCATCCCACTCGGGGAATCCCTGATGTTCCGCGCGGCCTCTTTCCTCGTCCTTGGAGGGGTCCCGAAAGGGTACGACGTGGTGCTCCACCCGGTGGCGTTCGCGGGCTGGATCGGCCTGCTCGTGACCGCCCTCAACATGCTCCCATCCGGCCAGCTGGACGGGGGCCACGTCGCGTACGCCCTTTTCGGAGGGAGCTACAGGAAGGTCGCGGGGGCGGTCCCGTACGTGCTGCTTCCCATGGGGTACTTCTGGGGAGGGTGGGCGATATGGGCGGTCATGCTCTTCGTCATGGGGACGGCGCACCCCCCGACCCTGTACGAGGATGTTCCCCTTACCCGCGGGCGCCGCCTGATCGGAGTCCTCGCGGGGGTCCTCTTCCTGGCCTGCTTTACGCCTAACCCGGTCCCCATGTAAGGGGGGCGAGTCATCCGAGAGCTTCTCACCCTGCGGCCGCATCTCGCCCGCCACTGGATCGCGTTCCTCCTGTGCGCGCTCGGGCTTTTCGTGTCCAGCCTGTTCGGCCTTCTCATACCGTGGATGACGCGCGACGCGATCGACGGCCTCTTCGCACCGGACGGGAGCGAGCGGCTGGCCCGGGCGGTTTCCTGGATGCTCCTCTTCGCCGCCCTGCACGGCTCCTTCCGCTACCTTTCCCGGCGGGGGCTCCTCGTGACCGCGCGGAAGGTGGAGCTGGCCCTCCGGCGGGACGTCTTCGCCCACGTGATCCGCCTCCCCCTTTCCTTCTTCCGGGCCACGCCCACGGGCGACGTCATGTCCCGGATGACCAACGACGTCTCGGCGGTGTGGCTCTTCCTCGGTCCGGGGGTGCTGACGCTTGTCGGGACCGTTATCTCCTACCTGCTCGCCCTGACCTTCATGCTGCGCATCAGCCCTCTCCTGACGATGGTCTCCCTCGTCCTGGCACCGGCGGTGATCCTTCTCTCGCGGGAATACGGCAGGAGGTTCCACCGGCTCTACCGCAAGGTCCAGGAGGCTCTCGCCGCGATGAACGCCACCCTGCAGGAGAACATCAGCGGCATCCGCCTTGTCAAGGCGTACGGCCTGGAGGAGAAGGAGGAAACCCGCTTCGCGGCGAACTGCGACGGGTATTACCGGCAGAACGTGTCCGTCTCGAAGAACTCCGCGGTGTTCCACGGGGCGATCGGGTTCCTCGCGGGATCGGGGACCGCGCTGGTGCTCCTTCTCGGCGGCTGGCTCGTCATCCGCGGCAGGCTGACCCTCGGGGGATTCGTAGCCTTCAACGCCTACCTTGCGATGCTCTCCTTCCCGACCATGGCGCTCGGGTGGGTCATAAACCTCGTCCAGAGGGGCGGCAGCGCGATGGGGCGAATCAACGAGTTCATGCGCCTGCCCGTCGAGCCTTCCTTGATGAAGGCGCAGTCCTCCCAAGCGCCTGAGGCATCGCTGGAAGACACCCCTGCGCCCGAGTGTGCGAAGGAGGATGCGAAGGAAGGCCGCCCGGCGCTCGAGTTCCGCGACTTGTCCTTCGCGTACGGCGATGGGGGACGGGGAGGAGACGTGCTCCGGGGGATCACGTTTTCCGTGAATCCCGGGGAGGTTGTCGGTCTCGTGGGTCAGACCGGCAGCGGCAAGAGCACCCTGCTTTCCCTCGTGCTCAGGCTCGGTCCCGTTCCCGCGGGCGCTGTTTTTCTCGAAGGCAGGGACGTCAACTCGATCCCCCTCGCGGAGCTGCGCCGCTCCGTGAGCCTGGTCGCCCAGGACCCCTTCCTGTTCTCGGACACGGTCCTCGCGAACATCTGTTTCGGGCTGCCTTCCGGGGACGCGGAGTCGGCGCGGCGCGCGGCCGGGCATGCGCGGATCCTGGCCGAGATCGACGAGATGCCCGAGGGGTTCCGGACCGTGATCGGTGAGAGGGGGATCTCCCTCTCCGGAGGGCAGAAGCAGCGCGCCACCATCGCCCGGGCCCTCTGCGCTTCCCCAAGGGTCCTGCTCCTGGACGACGCGCTCTCCTCCGTGGACGTCGAGACGGAACGGGAAATATTCCGGGAGATACTGTCGCTGCGGGGCGAGCGGACGATCCTCTTCAGCACGCACCGGCTTGCCTCGCTTTCGCACTGCGACCGCATCCTCGTCCTTTCCGGGGGGGCGATAGTGGAGGAGGGGACGCACGACGAGCTGCTCTCCCTGCGCGGGACGTACTTCGACCTGTACTCGCGCCAGATGCTTTCGATGGAACTGGAGGAGTCGTCTTGAGCGACGGCCACGAGTTCTACTTTCTCGAGGACCGGGTGGAGGCCCAGGCGGTGGACCTTCGCCTCCTGCGCCGGCTGCTCGCCTACCTTCGGCCGCACAAGGCGCTGATCGCGCTGGCCCTCCTTGGGCTCGCGCTCGGGACGGCCTGCCAGCTGGCGGGCCCCTACCTCATAAAGGTGATCATCGACCGGCACATCACGGCGGGCCTCTTTCCGGGGATGCCCCGGTGGGTCGCGATCTACCTTCTGTCACTGGCCGGGGCGATGGGGTTCCTCTACGTGCAGATGCTGACCGTTTCGGTGATCGGCCAGCGGGTCATCCTCGCCATCCGGCGGGAGATGTTCTCACGGCTGGAGCGGCTCCCCGTCTCCTTCTTTGACCGGACGCCGACCGGGAGACTGATGACGCGCCTGACGTCCGACGTCGAAGCGCTGCAGGAGCTCATATCGTCGGGGCTGGTGTCTACCGTAGGGGACGTGACCGTCCTCCTGGGGATCGCGGCGATCCTTCTGTTCATGAACCCGGCGCTTGCCCTTGTCACCTTCGCCGTCCTGCCCGTGCTGGTCCTCTTCGTGGAGGTGCTAAAGAAATTCATCCGGGAGGCGAACCGCGAGATGCGCAGGAAGCTCGCCCGGATGAACGCCTTCCTGCAGGAGCACGTGTCCGGCGTAACTGTCGTCAAGACGTTCGTCCAGGAGGGGAAATCGGACGCGCGGTTCGAGACGCTCAACCGGGAATACGCCTCGGAGAGCATCCGGCTGACCAATTACTACTCCCTCTACTTCCCAGGCGTGGAGCTTTTCTCCTCCGTGGCCGTGGCGCTCCTGCTCTGGCGGGGCGGCGGGCAGGTGATCTCCGGCGCCGTCACGTTCGGCACGCTGGTGGCGTTCCTCGAATACGCGCAGAAGTTCTTCAACCCCATCAAGGACATGAGCGACAAGTACAACATCCTCCAGTCCGCCCTGGCCTCCTGCGAACGGATCTTCCACATCCTCGACATGGAACCCGCGCCCGAATACGGGCCGGCGCGTCCGGCGGAGAGGGAGGAGTCGGGAGATGCCGGCCCGCCGGAGGCGGTGCAGGTCTCCGTCCCGGGGACGCCTCCCGCGCCTCGGGCGGATTCCACGGAAGGGGATGAGCCGCGGCCCGCGATCGAATTCCGGGATGTGTGGTTTTCCTACGACGGCCCGCGGGGGGATGCCCGGCATGGCGGGGAGCCCGTCCTGCGCGGGGTGTCCTTCACGATACTGGAAGGGGAGATGGGGGCCATCGTCGGGGCGACCGGGGCCGGCAAGACCACGATCCTCTCGCTTCTCTGCCGCTTCTACGAGATCTCCCGCGGAAGGATTCTCCTGTTCGGGAGGGACATACGGGAATATCCGGGGGATGAACTCAGGCGATCGTTATCCCTCGTCCTCCAGGACCCATTCCTTTTTCCGGGATCCATCAGGGAGAACGTGGCGGCGGGAGGGCCGCGGGTCGAACGGGCGCTTTCGGCTGCGGGGGTGGCCGGCATAGCAGGGTCGTGGGAAGAGGGCCTCGACACCCAGGTCGGGGAGCGCGGCGGACGGCTTTCCGTCGGGCAGCGGCAGATCGTCGCGTTCGCGCGCGCGCTGGCGCGGGACCCGCGCGTCCTGCTCCTGGACGAGGCCACCTCGAGCGTGGACCCCGTGACCGAGCACGATATCCGGAAGGCCCTTTTGAATATCCTCTCCGGCCGCACCTCGCTCGTCGTCGCGCACCGGCTCTCCACGATCCTCTCGGCGGACCGGATCATCGTGCTGCACAAGGGGAAGGTCCGGGAGACAGGGACACACGCCGAACTGATGGAGGCCGGCGGGATCTACCGCCGCCTCTACCTGCTCCAGTTCGACGGGTAATACGGGGTCCCCAAGGCCGCCCTGTACGCCACGCCTCCTGTGTACTAAAATGCATGTTTTAACGACATCCGGGAGGTAACTCACGTGACAGCCCAGGCGGTGGTGGAGACGAATCTTTCTGGCATGAAATTCCTCGGGCGCGGCAAGGTGCGCGACATCTACGAAGTGGACGGCAGCCTCCTGCTCGTGGCCTCCGACCGGCTTTCGGCGTTCGACGTGGTGATGCCGGACGGCATCCCGGGGAAGGGCCAGGTCCTGAACCGCATTTCCGCGTTCTGGTTCGGGAAACTGTCGGCCATCGTCCCGAACCACATGATCGCCATCGATGTGGAGAAGTTCCCGGCCGCCGCGCGGGCCCACGCGGAGATCCTGCGGGGCCGTGCGATGCTGTGCAGGAAGGCGTCCCCGCTTCCCGTCGAGTGCGTCGTCCGGGGCTATCTCTCCGGCTCCGGCTGGGGCGAATACAAGGTGCACGGCGAGATTTGCGGCATTCCGCTTCCGAAGGGGCTCGTCGAGTCGGACCGCCTCCCGGAGCCGATCTTCACGCCGGCGACGAAGGAGGAGAAGGGGAAGCACGACGAGAACATCTCCTTCGAAAGGATGGTCGAGGTCACGGGAAGGGAAATGGCGGTCAAGGTTCGCGACACCGCCATCGCCCTCTACAAGGCCGCCGCGGAATACGCCCTCGGGAAGGGGATCATAATCGCCGACACGAAGTTCGAGTTCGGGATGGCCGGCGGGCAGCTCATCCTGATCGACGAAGCGCTCACACCCGACTCCTCGCGCTTCTGGCCCGCGGCCGACTACAAGCCCGGGGGACCGCAGAAAAGCTTCGACAAGCAGTTCGTACGGGACTACCTGCTCACGCTTCCGTGGAACAAGACCGCCCCGGGCCCGAAGCTCCCCCCCGACGTGGTCGAGAAGACCTCCCTGAAATACCGGGAGGCGCTCCGCATCCTGACCGGGAGGGACATCGAATAGATTGACCCGCCAGGGCCCCTTCAAGAAGATCTTCATCGCCAACCGGGGCGAGATCGCCTGCCGCGCGATCCGCCCCTGCCGGGAACTTGGAATCCGGGCGGTCGTGGGGTACTCCGACTGCGACGAGCTCTCCCTGCACGTGAAGCTCTCCGACGAGGCGGTACGGCTCGGGCCCTCCCCCGCCAGCATGAGCTACCTGGACATCGAGGCGGTGCTGCGCGCGGCGAAGGACTCCGGGTGCGACGCGATCTTCCCCGGCTACGGCTTCCTGGCCGAGAACCCGGACTTCGCCGAGGCGGTCGAGCGGGAGGGGATGGTCTTCATCGGTCCCTCCGCGCGCGTGATGAGGATCCTGGGCGACAAGGTCGAAGCGCGCAAGGCGCTCTCCGCGTCCGGCGTCCCGGTTACGCCTGGCCTGACGGACGTGGAGGACGCGGAGCAGGTCATCAGGTTCGGGGACCGCGTCGGGTGGCCGGTCATCATCAAGGCGACCGCCGGCGGCGGGGGCAAGGGTATGCAGAAGGTCGCCTCCCCATACGAGGTCGAGGAGAAGCTCGAGGCGGCCCGGTCCGTCGCGGAGAAGGCGTTCGGGAAAGGGACCGTGTACGTCGAGAAGTTCATCGAGGGGGGAAGGCACATAGAGTTCCAGTTCCTGGCGGACCGTTACGGCAGGGTCATCCACCTGGGAGAACGCGAGTGCTCCATCCAGCGCCATCACCAGAAGCTCGTCGAGGAGGCGCCGAGCTCCCTCCTCGCCCCGGAAGTCCGGAAAAGGATGGGCGACATCGTGGTCCGGGCCATGAAGAACATCGGGTACGAGACCGCCGGCACGCTGGAGTTCCTCGTCGACCGGGCGGGGAAGTTCTACGCCCTCGAGGTGAACACCCGGATCCAGGTGGAGCACACGGTCACCGAGATGATCAGCGGGTTCGACATCATCCGGAAGATGTACAAGATCGCCGCCGGGGAGCGGCTGTCGCTCGCCCAGGAGGACGTCTCGCTTCGCGGCCACGCCATCCAGTGCCGGATCAACGCCGAGGACCCCAAGAATGCTTTCGCGCCCTCCTTCGGCAGGGTCTCCTTCCTGCGTCAGATCAGCGGGCCGTTCGTCCGCACCGAGTCGGGCATCTACCAGGGCTGGCAGGTCCCGCCGTTCTACGATTCGCTGCTGGCCAAGATCTGCGCGGTGGGGAAGGACCGGAAGACCGCGATCGAGCGGATGCGCCGCGCACTGCGGGAGTACGAGATCTGGGGGGTCAAGACGACGATCCCGCTCCTGCGGAGAATCATGGACCATCCGGATTTCATCAAGGGGGAGATCCACACCGGGTTCATCGAGGAGAACATCGCCGGACTCACGGAGTACGTCGACGCCGAGGAGGAGATCTTCAAGATCGCCCGGTTCGTCGCCGAGGTCTCCGCGTTCGGGCGCAACATCCACGGCGCATGACGGAGAAGGGATTTACAGGGGGGGGGATGCGGGCCAGCCTCGCGAAGAAGGGGGCGAAGAGGTTCCTCAAGTCCGTGAGGGAAGGCAAGGAGATCCTGTACACGAACACCGGTCCGCGCGACACGGGCCAGAGCGACTTCAAGAACCGGTTCACCCTCCACGACATGGCGCGGCTTGTCCCGCTCTACAACGAGACGGGGTACTTCTCGGTGGAGGTCCACGGGGGGGCCCGCTTTCACCAGGACCTCCTGAACAACAAGATCAACCCGTTCGAGGAGGCGGAGACGTGGGCGGGCCGGATGCCCAACGCTCTCACCCAGACGCTCATCCGCTCCACGAACGTCTGGGGGTACCGGATGTACCCCCGCAACGTCGTCCGTCTCGCCGTGCGCGCGTTCCTGCCGACGATCGACGTCTGGCGCTGCTTCGACTTCCTTAACTACGTCCCGAACATGGCCCCGATCGCAGAGGAGGTGCTTGCCGGGGGAAAGATATTCGAGCCCGCGATCTCCTTCACGGAGTCGCCCGAGTGCACCGACGCCTACTACCTGCGGGTGATCCGCGAAATCGCGACGATGTGCGGGGGGACGGGCGGGATCATCCTCTGCATCAAGGACATGGCGGGGGTGGGAAGCCCCGCCCGCATACGCCGGCTGGTCGACGGCATACTCCAGAAGCATCCCGGCCTGATCGTCCAGTACCACCGGCACGCGACCGACGGGCTGGCGATCCCCGCGATGGCGGAGGCGGCCGCCGCGGGCGCGAAGCTCTTCGACGTCACGGACGACGCGTTCTCGCGCTTCTACGGGCACGTTCCGGTTCGGCCGCTGACGCGGTACCTCCGGGAGCTGGGCTTCCCCGTCCGGCTGGACATGGCGCGCGCGGGAGAGGCCTCCGACGCCGTCCGGTCGTTCATCCGCAACTACGAGAAGTTCGAGTCGCAATACAAGGGGTTCTCCCACGACGTGACGGAGCACCGGATGCCAGGCGGCGCCTTCCCCTCCTCCTTCGAACAGGCGGAAAAGGGCGGCTTCCTGGAGCTGATGCCGGACATCCTCAAGGGGATGGCGTTCGGGAACCGCATTATAAAGTACTTCGACGTGACGCCGGGCTCCCAGATCACCTGGACCACCTGGGCGGGGATCGTCCAGCGCTTCCACAAGGAGGGCGGGACCCTTAACGTCCGGAAGCTGTTCCACGTCCTCGAACGTTACTTCCATTCGGGGGAGCGCCTCGAGGGGCTGTCGCAGGCAGACGAGAACATTCTCATCCGCCTCTATGCCGGGGCGACAGACGACCTGAAGAACCTGCTCCTCGGGAGGTACGGACCCCTCCCGTTCGGCTGGCCGAAGGACTGGGTCTACCGCAGCGCGTTCGGGGAAGGATGGGAGGAGAGGGTCAAGAGCGAGCGGATCGAGTCCTCGCCGCTCGCGCGGCTGGCGGAAGACAACCTGGAGAAATCCCGGAAGTCGATGGAGGACGAGCTGGGCCGTCCTCCGACGGACGAGGAGTTCTTCCTCTACCTGATGCACCCCAAGGCGGCGGTCGACTTCCTGAAGTTCCGGAAGGATTACGGGGACACGACCGTCCTGCCGACCTCGGTCTGGTTCCGGGGGCTTCGCCGCCCGGGTGACCTGGTGTCGATCCCCCTTTCCGGGAAACCCCACGAGATCCGGCTCGTTTCCATCGGCGAGGGCGTGGGGGGCGTCAAGCACGTCGTCCTCTCGGTCGACAACATCATGCACGTCTTCCCCGTGGAACTGCCCGAGGCGGCGCTCGCGCGGAAGGCGGTCCGGAAGGCCGACTATGCCGTCAAGGGCGATATCGGCGCCCCGGTGACCGGGACGATCTGGCGGATCGGGACGAAGGACCGCCTGCTGAAGGCCGGCGACCGCGTGAAAAGGGGCGAGGAAGTGATGAACATCGAGGTGATGAAGACGGAGAACGCGGTGAAATCACCCATCGCCGGCGTCATCAAGGAGATCTGCGTCAAGGTCAACGAAGGAGTGGAGGAGGGGCAGCTGCTGGCGGTCATCGCGCCGGACGGCGAGTAGACCGTCGCAGCACGGTGCGATGGGAACATTGGCCGGCGGAGGGGAACTCCGCGGAAAGACGGTGGCGATCATCGGGGGCGGCCCCGGGGGATCGGCGGCGGCCATCCGCCTCATGCAGCTGTCCCGCGAGCGGGAGCTGGGCGTTCGCGTCGTCCTGTTCGAGGGGAAGGATTTCGAGCGCCACTTCAACCAGTGCGTGGGCGTACTCTCCCCTCCCATCGAGGAGATCCTGCGGGGCCGGCTGGGCGTCGAGCTCCCCTACGAGATCTTCAAGCGCCAGATCCACGGCTACCGCCTCCACGCGGGGGGGAAGGAGATACTCCTCGTCGGGCCCCCTCACGCCGGCGCTACCTACGCCGTCCGCCGTGTGATGTTCGACAGCTACCTGCTGGGCTGCGCCGAGCGGGAGGGCGTCGAGGTATATCGAAGCCGGGTGACCGGCATCGATTTTCCGAAGGGCCGCCGGGAACGCGTCTTCCTGTACACAGAAGGGGGAATGCTTAAGGCGGACGCGGTGATAGGGGCGTTCGGGCTCGACGACGGCATGATCGACATCTTCGAAACCGCCACGAAGGGGAGATACCGCCGCCCCGGAAAGTTCGTCCAGACCTATGTCGCGAAGATCCGCACGGACCCTTCCGTCATCGATCGCAAGCTTGGCAGCATCATCTACGCCTACCTCTTCCCTCCCGGAATACCCAAGCTGCAGTTCGGCGCCATCACCCCGAAGGGGGACCACATCATCGTCAACGTCGCCGGAGCCAACGCCGACGTCGAGGACATCTTCGCGTTCCTCTCCCTGGACCTGGTCCGGGACCACCTCCCACCCGTTTCCCTCGACGAGCAGGAAGTGTACCGGGGCAAGTTCCCGGGGGCGCCTTCCCGCGGGGCGGTCGGCGAAGGGTACCTGACCGTGGGGGACGCGACCGGGTGGCTGCGCCCCTTCAAGGGGAAGGGCATCAACATGGCCATCGAGACCGGCATCCTTGCCGCCGAGACGATGGCGGAGTCGGGGATATCGGTCGCCTCATTCCGGAGATACGAGGACCGGACGCGGGCGCTCCGTGCGGATTACGTGTACGGCACCTGGATGCGCCACCTGTGCAAGGTCGGAGAGATGGCGGGGACGCTGGGGACCGTCCTCTCGATGGCCAAGGTGGACCAGGGGGTCCACGACGCGCTCTTCAACGCGGTATCCGGCCACGATTCGTTCAGGAATACGTTTATCCGGTATGCGAGGCCCACCGTGCTCGCCGAAGTGGTGAGGAACTACATGAGGGACCGGACGAGGAGAAGATCATGAACGTGACGGTCAGGCGCATGCGGACGCAGGACACGGAGGCCATTCTCCGGATCGACGAGAAAATCACCGGGCTGCCGCACGAGGCGCAATACGAGTCCCGGATCATCGACGCGCTGACGCGGAACCCGCTGGGCTGCCTCGTTGCCGAGGCCGGAGGGAACGTCGTCGGGTTCATCCTGGCGGACATCCGGGGATGGGAGTTCGCGATCCCGAAGACCGGGTGGATCGAGATAGTGGGGGTGGACCCCGATTCCCACGGGAAGGGCGTCGCGAGGGCCCTGATAGAGAAACTCAACGTATATTTCCGGAATCAGAACGTTGACCGGGTCATGACGATGATCAACTGGAACGACGCGGGGCTGGTTGGGTTCTTCCGGGCCGTGGGTTTCGAGCGCTCGGAGTTCATCATCCTCGAAAAGGCGATTCCATCGCCGTGAGGAGGGACATATGCGACGCTTGACTGTTCTGGCCCTGGGACTGCTGGTTCTTTCCGGAGCCCAGGGGTTCGCCGCGGGCGGCGGCATCGTCGGGAAACGGGCGCCCGATTTCACGGGGAAACAGGTATCCGGCGAGCCGCTGTCGCTTTCCCGCTACCTTGGGAAAGCGCCGGTTATCCTCACCTTCTGGTCCATCTACTGCAAGTCCTGCACGGAGGAGATGTCGGCGCTGCAGCGGCTATACGCGAAATACGGGCCGGAGAAGGTGACGGTGATCGCCGTCAACGAGGACGGGGACGTCGGGTTGGCCCGTGTGCGGAAGTTCCTGGACCACTTCGCTTCCGCCGGGGGGGACGGGACGAAGCTCACATTCCCGATGTTCTTCGACGAGAAGGGGGAAGTCTTCGCGAAGTACTCCGTCGTCCACCTTCCCACGCTTGTATACATCGACCGTGACGGGACCGTGAGGGATTTCATCGAGGGGTTCGAGCGCGGCAGGGAACTCTCGGTCTTCTCGGCGATCGAAAAACTGATCGACTCCGTATCCCCGGGGCCGCTCAAGGAGGTCGCCTCCGAGGCGGTCTACGAACTGGACCTCTCGGCGCCGGTGTGCGGGGTATACCGGGACGGGAAGTGGTACCGGCCCCTGGACCTCGACGAGTCGGGGAGGCCCGAGGCGATCGCGCGGGCGAGGTCCGAAGGGGAGGAGTCCCTGCGGCGCGAGGCGATGAATCTCGCTCTTTCCCAGCTCGGTTTTTCGATCCGGGCGCAGGACCGCCCCCCGGGTTGCTTCGCCGGGTACGGGATGGAGATCCGCACTCCCCGCTGGAAGAAGGATCCCCTGGACCTGCTCATCGAGAGGCTGAACCTTCCGCGGATCATGGAAGTGGTCTCCCAGGAGACGGTGGAGCGCGAACGTGAGCTGGTGCTCTACCGGCGCATCAAGATCAGGCTCGACGCTCTTAAGGAGCAGCTCGATGCCGACGGATACGCCGCGGCGAAAAGCTCGATCCGGATCCGCTTCGTGCGCGCCTCCCGCCTGGAGGAGCGCGCCTTCGTGGAGGCGATCCGCACCCAGTTTCCCTACCTGTCGAGCCTGGAGAAGGAAACCACGCCAAGGGGGGAAACCGGCTACCTGCTCGTATCCCATGCCCCGGCCGACAAGGTGGTCGAGAAGCTCCGGGGGCTGGACGTGGGGCCGCCGAAGCTCTCCGTCGACCTGCTACCCGGGAACATCGCCGAGGTGGCCATGTGGAGGTAGGTAACGGTTTCTTCACACGCCTTTCCGGAGCGCTCCGGCCGCCCGCGGACCGTTTCCCGTCCCCGGACGGGCTTCGGTCCGCCGGCGTGCTTGTCCCCCTGCGCGCGCGCGGCGACGGCGTCACCGTGGTGCTCGCTCGGCGCACGGAGCAGGTCCCCCACCACAAGGGGCAGATATGCTTCCCGGGGGGGAGTCGCGACCCCGGCGACGCCGGCCTGCTGGACACCGCGCTTCGGGAGGCGGAAGAGGAGTTGGGGATCCCGCGCTACGACGTGGAGGTCCTGGGGACGATGGAGCCGGTCGTCACCGTGACGGGTTTCTGCATACAGCCGTTTGTCGCAAGGATCCCGTCGGCCTCCGGTTTCCGCCTGGACGAATTCGAGGTGGCCGAGGTATTCGAGGTCCCCCTGCCGGTCTTCGGGGAGATGCACCGGTACCGCTTCGCCGAGTACACGGTCCACGGGGAGCGGAAGCGGGTCTACTTCCTGGATTACGGCGCGCACACCATCTGGGGAGCGACCGCGACGATACTGCACCGGCTGGCCGCGCTGGCGCCTGCCGCGGCGACAAGTCGACGGTTGATCTAACGCCCCCCCTGGGGATAAAATAAAAAATTACATTTCGAATCCCGGATTCCGGAAACAGGCGAAGAGATGCCGCACGGGAAAGAGCCCGGCTCGACAGGGCTGGTAAAGAAGAGATATTTCACCTTCTGCGAGCCACCTCACGAGATGATCCTCGAGGGAGGGGGCCGGCTCGGGCCGATCACCCTCGCCTACGAGACCTACGGAAGGCTAAACAGGGACAAGACCAACGCCATCCTGATCCTGCATGCCCTCTCGGGGGACTCGCACGCCGCGGGTAAATATTCCGCGGACGACCCGAAGCCGGGCTGGTGGGACAACACGATCGGCCCCGGCAAGGCGTTCGACACCGACCGGTATTTCGTGGTCTGCTCCAACGTGATCGGCGGGTGCCAGGGGAGCACCGGCCCCTCGTCCGTAGACCCTGCCACGGGGAAGCCGTACGCGCTCTCCTTCCCGATCATCACCGTCAACGACATGGTGCGGACCCAGAAGCACCTGGTCGACCACCTCGGAATCGAGAGGCTCCTGGCGGTGACGGGGGGGTCGATGGGCGGGATGCAGGCCCTGCAGTGGGCGGTGTCCTACCCCGACAGCGTGATCGCCTCGATACCGATCGCGACGACGGCGAAGCACTCTCCCCAGCAGATCGCCTTCAACCAGGTGGGGCGCGCGGCCATCATGGCGGACCCGCACTTCAACGACGGCGATTACTACGGCGGGGAAGTCCCGAAGGACGGGCTTGCGCTCGCCCGGATGGTCGGTCACATCACGTACCTCTCCGACGACTCCATGCACGAGAAGTTCGGCCGCCGCCTCCGGGGCAAGAAGGCGCTCGGCTACAGCTTCAACCTGGACTTCGAGGTTGAGACCTACCTCCGGTACAAGGGCGACGCCTTCGTGAGCCGGTTCGACGCCAATTCCTATCTCTACATCACGAAGGCGATCGACTATTTCGACCTCTCGCTGCCTTCCGGGTCCCTCGTCAAGGCGCTGGAGAAGGTGAAGTCGAAGTTCCTCGTGATCTCGTTCAAGTCGGACT
>JAKALO010000203.1 GCA_021824125.1 Deltaproteobacteria bacterium
CTCGGGTATGGGAACCTCCCGGATCGCCAAACGCCGCGCAGGCAGGGTCGCCTCCGGTCTCGACGCGCTCGTCGAAAAGCGTTTCGCCCCCTTGCGGGGACTTTCGGTGGGGCTTATCTGCAACCCCACCTCGGTGGACCTTCGGCTGCGCCATGCCGCGGACCTGTTCCACGAGGCGCGGGACGTCCGGCTCGCCGCCCTTTTCGGCCCGGAGCACGGCGTCCGCGGCGACGTCCAGTACATGGCCGCGGTGGGGGACGAGCGCGACCGGAGGACCGGGGTCCCGGTACACTCGCTGTACGGGAGCAGCTCCGATTCGCTTCGCCCCGACGGCGGGAAACTTCGCGGGCTCGACGCGCTGGTCTTCGACATCCAGGACGTCGGGGCGCGCTACTACACCTACCAGGCCACCATGCTCTTCTGCATGGAGGCCGCGGCCCATGTGGACATCCCCTTCTTCGTCCTTGACCGGCCGAACCCGATCGGCGGGCTGGCCGTGGAAGGACCGGCGCTTCGTTCCGGGTTCGAGAGCTTCTGCGGCGTGCACGACGTGGCGGTCCGCCACGGCCTGACCGTCGGCGAGCTGGCTTCGCTGTACCGGGAGGAGCGGGGGCTTGCCCTTTCCCTCACGGTGATTCCCTGCCGCGGCTGGCGGCGGGAGATGGACCAGCGCGGCACCGGGCTACCGTGGGTCTTTCCGTCGCCCAACATGCCGACGCCGGGTACGGCGCTCGTCTATCCCGGGATGTGCCTTCTCGAGGGAACCAACCTGAGCGAGGGGCGCGGCACAACGAAGCCGTTCGAGCTGTTCGGGGCGCCGTGGCTCGATCCGGGAAGGCTGGCCGACGCGCTTGCGGACGAACGGCTGCCGGGCGTCCGGTTCCGGCCTGCCAGCTTCCTGCCGACCTGGGACAAGCACGCCGGGACGCGCTGCCACGGCGTCGAGGTCGTCGTCTCCGACCGGGAGACGTTCCGCCCTTTTCGCACCGGCATGGCCTGCATCGGCGCGGCCCGCGGACAGGATCCCGCGCGATTCCGCTGGCGGACCGAGCCCTACGAGTTCATAAAGGACATTCCCGCCTTCGACCTTCTGTGCGGCTCCGCCCGCGAACGGGAGGCCATCGAGAGCGGCCTGGGGTGGCGGGATCTTTCGGCGGCTTGGGCTCGCGAGGAACGGGCGTTCGCGAAGCGGCGGGCCCGGCACCTCCGGTACAAGTGAGATCCTCCGGAACTACACGGAGATTTTCCCTCGTACCATTCAGGACAGGGGGGACCGGCCCCGCGATAAAGATCGCAGGCTCGGTCGGCCGGCGCCCGAATCTGCTTTCCGTCGGTTATTCGGTCCTCGGGGAACTGGAGAAGCTGGAGATCCCCGCGCCGGACGGGTCCCCCGGGAGGAAGGACCGCCTCTGGGAAGAAACCTGCCTGGAATTCTTTCTCGGGACCAGGGATTCCGAAGGTTACTGGGAATTCAACCTCTCGCCGGCCGGGCACTGGAACGTCTATCGCTTCACCTCCTGCAGGGAGGGGATGCGGGAAGAGGAAGCCTTTCCCTCGCTTCCCTTCCTTGTACGCAGGGAGCCCGATGCGCTCCGGCTTTACCTGGACCTCGATCCGGGAAAGATCATCCCTGCCGGAAAGACCCTGGAGGTCGCCGTCTGCGCCGTACTCAGGACGGTAACGGGCACGACAAGCCACTGGGCGTTGGTCCATACCGGCCCGCAACCCGACTTTCACCGCAGGGACGGTTTCACTTTGACCATCCCCGGCGAGTAAAGGGGCCCCCTTCGCCCGCCACCCCCACGGTCAGGAACAGCCGCAGGAAGGTTTCGAACCGTAAAGCCACCCGTTAAGGATAGCCGCGGCGCACCCCACGCCCGGGCTCACCGTGATCGCCTCCGCCGGGCAATTCCTCGCGCAGGCGCCGCATTCCATGCAGGCGTCCCCGTCGAGAATCCGGGCCTTCCCCGCCACGGCGAAGACCCCGTGGGGGCAAACCTGCGCGCACATCCCGCAGCCCGTGCAGGCGGCTTCGGAAAGACGCAAGGTGGCGACGCCTTCAAGATACCGGAACCCTTCCATCAGGATCTTCCCTCCATGGATATCAACGGATGAACGCCCCGCCGATCCAGATGACCCCGGCCAGCAGGGCCATGCCCGCCTGGACGGGGAGGGCCCGGCGCATCTCCTTTTCCACGCCCGATGGCGAAGTGAACGGCGTCGCGCCGGTGAAGTTCATGGCGACGAACGAGGATACGACGGTCATCGCCAGCAGCAGCGCCAACGCCGCGGGGACGTCAAGGTACGGGCGGGTCCACATAGCCACGCACGCCGCAAGGACACCTCCCGCCAGGCCACCCTTTACCGAAAAGGCACGCCCTGGAAGCCAGGGCAGGAGCATCGGGGTCGCCACCGCCCCGGCCAGGATCCCGGCCGCGAGCGCCAGCACCGCCGCGAACCCGCGTTGCCACGCGGCCTCGAGAGAGAAGAACCCCGGGCCGATACCCGCGAGGAGGAACAACCCGAGGGAGGCCCATCCGGCGGGCCGCAACAGGCCCGTGATCTCCACCGGCGTGAGGGCGAGCCGCTCCAGCGCGGGAAACTCGACCCGTCGCATTTCCGGAGACGCCGCCATCCCGGCATCCAGGAACCTCCGGATGTCCCGGGCACGCACGGGCCCGTACACCACCGAGAAACCGCACCCCTTTCGGACCTGGTGTGCGGCGACCCCGGGCGCCCCGAGCTGCGGGAGGATGAGACGGCGGTGGGTCACCACCTCCGACAACCGCGACTCCGTCACCCTTCGCACCACCTCTTCGGTCCCGAAGGTCCCCTCCCCCGCCGCGCACCAGACGTTGACCCCCTTGGTGTCGAGGACCAGGATCCAGGCGTCCAGCCCTTCGATTTCCCGGCGAAGTATGTCGAAGGTCACCTTGTAGTTTGCGGTGGCCAGGACGGGCGAGTCCCCGTCGGGGGCGCCAATTGCGTAGATTCCCGGGGCGACCCGGTACCGGTCCCTGCCGATCCCCCACCGCACTCTCCACCGGCCCAGCAGGTCACGAATCCCCATCATGGAATGCACGCGGGGAACCGGCCCGGCCGGCGTCTCCACCCGCCCGTCGATAAACTCTTCCTCGTAATGGACCTCTACGTTCGACGCCGACCCCCCACCGCAGCACGGGACCGCTTTCAGCCCCCGAGGGGCGCAGCAATCCGGCGCCGCTTCCGGTGAGGGTCGAACGGGCGCGCAAGGTACCTTTTCATTGTTCTCCGTCATCCGCTCTTCCGACCTCCGCCTGTTCCAGTAATTTAGAGGGTCAACCTTTCGGGAGCAGGTCGCCCATCAGGGGACCGAGCACTCCCTTGACCATCGTGCTGAGCTCCTCCACCCTGATGAGGGAGAGACAGCACACCTTCCCCTCTTTTTCCCAGCCGATCACCGCCAGCTTGTCCCCTCCCCTGATCCCCGCC
>JAKALO010000204.1 GCA_021824125.1 Deltaproteobacteria bacterium
TGGCGCGGTCCGGGGGACGTACTCCCCGGGGAAATCCGCGAGGCGATCGAGCGGAACGAGGGGGCGGACCGGTACTTCTCCTGCGGGCTTTGCGCCGTTCCGTTGCTCGAGCGGGCCGGTGTCCACGCGCTGAAGATCGTCGGGAGGGGGTCGGAGTCGTCCCGCAAGGTCGACGCGATCCGCGCGGTCGCGGCGATGCGTACGTTCGGGCGCGAGTCGATTCCGGGACCGTCCGATTGCGCCTCCCGGGGGAAGGCGCTGTACCGCGAAACGTTCGGCCGCCCCTGCCGCCCGGAGAACTGCTACTTCCCCGAGTTCAGGCCGGGGAGGGAGGGATAGAGTGGTCCGCACCACGGAATATCGATATCTCGGTCCCGACGGGGAGGGGATCGCGGGGTTGCCCGACGGCGTCGGTGCGGCGCTGGGGAGCGAATATTGCGTCCATCTCCTGCCGGCGGCGGCCCGGATGGCGGAGATCGCGGCGGAGGCGGCGGCGAGGCGATCCCCGCTGCTGCTGCTCACGCCGTACTTCCGCGACGCGGAACTGAAGGCGTCGCTCCCCCTCTTTCGCGCGGTGCCTCGCGGGACGAACGTCGATGTGGCGGTCAACGACTGGGGGGCGCTGCAGACGCTCCACGGGCTGTTCCCGGAGCTGCGGCTGTCGATCGGACGACTCCTGTCGGGGCGGAAACGGTGCCCGCGGATCGGCGGATCCCGACGCCTGACGGAAAAGGGGAGGGAGTGGCACGGAGAAGGGGTCTTCTCCTCCCGGGGCGCACGGGAGTTCCTCGCGGCAACGTACGGGGTGACGGGATATCACGTGGACGACGTCCCATGGAGCCGCCCGGCCCCGGATGCCGACGTTCGGGATGCCGATCCGCCGTTCCTCTACGTCCACGGTCCGCACGCGATCGTCACGGTATCGGATGCGTGCCCCTGGATCGGCGGGGTTTCCTCGGCGTCGGTCGCATCGTGCCCGAGGCCGTGCCGGAACGGCCTCGTTGTCCTGCGCGAACCGTCGATGGGCGGGGACCTCCTCCTGAAGGGGAAGGCGCGGTTCACCTCCCGCGATGCCGGGGAAACCGGCCGGCCCTCCCCCCCGGGCGCGGGCGCCGTCGTGACGTACACGGACCTCCCTTAACGCTTGCCGTGCAACTCCGCTCGGACCCCCCGCTCGCTCTCCACTCCACGCGAGTTGAGCACTCCCCGTCCCGGTGTGTCAAAGCTCTTTAGAAATGTCCTCTGGTTCGACTCGTTAGAAATGTCCTCCTTCTGCGTTGAAGGTTCAGGTCGTGGCAACGGTGTTTATTGGTCTGGATGTGGTTCTCCAGGGATGATGCGGTCCCGGTTTTGGCGGTGCGGGTCGCGGTCTTGGCCTCGAAGGGCTCGCCGGGGCGGCTACGACCTGTTTTTGCGTTGGAATCGTCTCGAAGGCCAGCCGGCGCCCGTCCAGCCACAGCTCCACGGTTCCATCGAGCAACGTCCGCACGGTCACCCGGAAGCGAGGTTTGGGCAACGAGCGGTTGTCCCGGGTGATCTGGTACCAGCGACTCTCGTACCGCAGAGTGAAGTCATTGCTCACCGTCCGGCTCCTCTCCCGGCAGAGGATTGCGGCCAGGTCCTCTCCCTTCGCGAGAGGGCGATGCGCATCGGCGGGGTCCGCGGGAGGGACGGCGAAGCGGCGGTTGAGGTCCTCCACGAAGCCTTCCTGGAGGAGGATGTTGGCTGCGGCGATGGTGGTGATGTCCTGAAGAGCCAACTCCTTGAGGAACCGGTCCTGGAAGACGCCGTGCTTGCGTTCGACCCTTCCCTTGGCCTGCGGCGAGTGGGCGGTGAGGATCCCGATCCCCAGCTTCTTGCAGGCTTTCCCGAAGGCGGACAGGGGTTTTTCTCCAGCCATGTCCTCCTCGAGAGTGGGGTGGCGGGGGGACTTGTAGATGGTGTGCCGATCCGTGTAGAGCGCCACGGGGACGCCGTACCGTTCGATCCAGTGCCACAGCAGACGCATGGCCCCTTCCAGGCTCTCGTTCTCCGTCATCAGGGAGAGCGTGGTCCCCGTGGCGTCGTCCACCATGTTCATCAGGCACGCCTCCGGCTCGTATCGGCCGAACCATCGGTGCTCGCTGCCGTCGAGCTGGAGCATCTCCCCGAACCGTGCCTTCCGCTCGCGGTACGCCCGGTGCCGGGTCCCGGCCTTGGGTCCGACCCACAGCCCTTCCCGGATGAGCCAGCGCCGCAACGTCTCGTGGTCCAGGACCATTCCTTCTTGTGCCAGCTTCTCGCACGCCAGGGTGGGACCGAAGCCTTCGTACCGCTCCCGGTACCGACGGATCGCCCGTTGTCGCAGGGAGACGGACTTGGACCGGTTGGAGGGGCGTCCGCGTCCCCGGTGGATCAATCCCGGATCTCCCTCGTCCCGGAATCGCCTCCAGATCCGCCGGAGTTGTCGATACGTCACCCCAAGTCGAAGGGCGGCGGACTTCAGGGTCACTCGCCCTTCCCGGACCCCCTCCAGGATCACCTTCCGGAGTCGTTCCCCTTCGCTCATCAGCAAATGACCTCCCATGGGCCCCCTCCGTGCTGTGCGCACGAGGGAGAGAGTGAGGAGGACACTTCTATCGAGTCAAGGAGAGGACATTATCAAAGAGTCGCGACAGCCTGGGCGGGCCGGCCTTGACGTGCTCCGGATTCCCCCGTACCATCCGACGGATGCCGGGAATCCGCGTTGGCGTGCCTCTCTCAGTCGTCCTGGTGGTATTTCTCGTGGTTGCGTGCGAGCGGAGGGACAGGACATTCCGCCACGACGGGCACGTGACCGTCACGAAAGGCGTCTGCGTTCCCTGCCACGGTCCGGACCCGGCCAACCCCCGGCCGGCATCGACCGCGGATTGCGCCGCCTGCCATCGCCAGGCCGCCGATCCCGCGAAGGCGGGGAGATACGGTCTCTCCGGCGCTCCCGCGCGGAGCTTGCCGGACACGTACCGGGACGTCGTTTTCTCCCATGGGACGCATGCCGACGCGGGCGTGGCCTGTGACGCCTGCCACCGCTCGAAGGGTGCCCCGGGATTCCCCTCCATGTCCGGATGCACCCTCTGCCACGAGACCGAGGGCGCCCCGACGTCGTGCCGGTCCTGCCACAGGAACTCTCCCACCGACGCCCCCCGGTCGGCGCAGCCCGGCCGATAGCGCCCCCGCCGGAGCGAGGGGGCCCGGTACCACCCCTCTTTTTCTGATGACAAACCCCGGAATATCCGTAAACTGGAATATGTTCCGATAATTGCATGCAGTATACAAGCCGCCGGAATCCGGGGAAATCGATGCCGACGTCGCGCAACATGACGCCACACCGTGTCCTCCCCTTCGTCCTGACGATCCCCCTTCTCCTCCTGCTGTGCTCCGTCCGCATGGCGGGGATCCACGAGTGCTCCA
>JAKALO010000042.1 GCA_021824125.1 Deltaproteobacteria bacterium
GGTCTCCCCGTGGTTACGTTCCTGCACGCCGGAAACGAGGAGGCGGCGGTTTCCGCGGCGCGGCGGATCGGATATCCCGTGGCGATGAAGATGAACTCGCAGGACGTCACGCACAAGAGCGACGCGGGAGGAGTCGTTCTCGACGTGACGGACGATTCGGGGGCAAGGCAAGCCTTCCGTCGGATCGCGGACGCCGTAAGGCGGGCGAACGCCCGGGACGGCGGCGTGCTCGTGTGCGCGATGGTCCCTCCCGGAAGGGAAGTGATCGTCGGGGTGATCCGCGACTTGCAGTTCGGGCATGCCGTCATGTTCGGGATGGGGGGCGTCCTCGTGGAGGCTTTCGGGGACGTTTCCTTCCGGCTCGTCCCCCTTTCGGAAAAGGACGCGGCGGAGATGGTCGACGGGATCCGGGGGGCCCGGCTTTTCCGGGGATACCGCGGAGGGCCGGCCGCGGACAAGGACGCCATCCGGCGGCTTCTGCTCCAGGTTTCTGAGTTCGTGACGCGGCATCCGGAAATCGCCGAGCTGGACCTGAACCCCGTCATCGTCCACGAAAAAGGGCTTCGGATCGTCGACGCGCGCGTCGTTTACGAACTCGGGACATGACGAAATTCCGGGTCGGTGTCCCGCGGGAGATCAAGGCCGGTGAAACCCGGGTGGCGATGACGCCCGCGGGGGCAGCGGCGCTCGCCGCCGCGGGCGCCGAAGTCGTTTTCCAGGCCGGGGCCGGTGAAGAGAGCGGGTTTACCGACTCCGAATACGTCTCGGCGGGGGCCGTCGTGGTCCCCTCAGCCCGCATGGCGTGGGACGTCGACCTGGTCGTCAAGGTCAAGGAACCGATTGCCGGGGAATTCGCCTTCCTGTCGGAAAAGAGTTCCGTCTTCACCTATCTCCACCTGGCCGCCTGCCCCGTACTGACCGACGCGCTCCTTGAAAGGCGCGTTGCGGCCATCGCCTACGAAACCGTCTCCGTGGACGGGACGCTTCCGCTTCTTCGCCCGATGAGCGAGGTGGCGGGGACCCTCGCGGTGCAGGTGGGTGCCCGTGGACTGGAAAAGGCCTGCGGCGGGAGGGGAGTGCTCCTGGGCGGAGTGTCCGGCGCCGCGCCGTCCCGGGTCGTGGTTATCGGTGCGGGAAGCGCGGGGAGCAGCGCCGCCCGGACCGCGGCGGGGGTGGGCGCGGAAGTGGTGGTCCTCGATATCTCTCCCGGCAGACTCGCGGAGGCGGCGGAGATTACCGGACGGGTCCGGGCCGTCCTGTCCACCCCCCTGGCGATTTCCTCGGAAGCGACGGAGGCCGACCTGGTCATCTCCACGGTGCTTGTCGTCGGGGGTAAGGCGCCGGTGCTGATATCCCGGGAACTGCTGCGGCGGATGAAAAAGGGGGCAGTGGTGGTGGACATCGCGATCGACCAGGGCGGGTCGTTCGAGACCTCGAGGCCAACGACTCACGAATCCCCATATTACATCGAGGAGGGGATCGTCCATTACTGCGTAACGAACATGCCGGCGGCCGTGCCCAGGACTTCAACGGTGGCCCTGACGTCGGCCACCATCCCGTACATTCTCCAACTCGCGCGGTCCGGGGTGAAGGAGGCGCTGCGAGGGATTCCCGCCTTGCGGGCAGGGCTCAACACCTGGCAGGGGAAGGTAACCTGCGAAGGGGTGGCACGGGCGCTGAACAAGGAACACGTCCCGCCGAAGACGATTCTTTAAGTACCGGGACGCGCACGCTTAAGGACGGCGGCGATCGCGCGGACCTGGGCGCGTGTTGACTCCGGGTTTCCGGAGTTGTCGATCACGTGTTCCGAGGCGCGGGCCTTTTCCTCCTGGTCCATCTGGGATGCGATCCTGCGAAGGGCCTGTTCCTCCGGGATCCCGTCGCGCGCCACCAGGCGGCGCACCTGCAGGACCTTGCCGCACCGCACGGCGATGACCGACTCGAAGAGACCGCCGCGGCCTTTCTCGTGTATCAGCGCTGCCTCGACGATCGCGACGGGATGGCCCCCGGATTCGAGGCGGGAGAGGGCGTCCGAGATCCCCGCGGCGATCGCCGGGTGGGTGATTTCCTCGAGGGCCGCGCGCTTCGCGGGGTCGGCAAAGACGATATCACCCAACTTCACGCGGTCTATGCCCCCGCCGGGAAGGAGCACCCCCTCCCCGAAGGTACGGGCGATCTCCCCGCACGACGGCTGCCCCGGGGCGGTGACCTCCCGCGCGATCCTGTCGGCGTCCACGACGGGAATCCCTTCCTCGCGGAACATCTCCGCAACAGTGCTTTTTCCGGTTCCGATTCCGCCGGTCAGGCCGAAAACACGCATGGCGAAAGTATAGCAACCATGATGGTGTTGACAACCACGAGGAGCGGGTGATACGGTTCATAATAATGAATCGCCATTCATAATTTGACGGGAGGATTCGAGATGGCGGAACCCGGCGTGGTGGAGTTTTTCGGTTCCCTGGAGGACAGGCTCAAGGCAAGCGCGGGGAAGCTTTCCGGCATGAACTGCGTCTACCAGTTCAAGGTCGGGGACGGGTCTTACAACGTCGCGTTCGCGGACGGGAACGCGAAGGTCGCCAAGGGGGAGGCCTCCGCGCCAAACTGCACGGTCACGATGGCCGAGAGCGATTTCATGGACCTTGTCTCGGGCAAGCTGAACGGCCAGATGGCGTTCATGACGGGCAAGCTGAAGGTCGCCGGCGACTTCGGCCTCGCGCTCAAGCTGGAATCGCTCCTCAAGGCCTGACGACGGGTATTGAGGGAGATACCGAAAGACGTTTATCGCAAGGCCGCGGGGGTCCTGGTTTCACGCGGCAACGCGGTAGCGTTGACCGGGGCGGGGATTTCGGTGGAGAGCGGCATACCTTCCTTCCGGGGATCCCAGGGGATGTGGGCGAAGTACGACCCGGCGGAGTACGCCACGATCGGGGCATTCCTCCTGGACCCGGAAAAGATCTGGATGATGTTCTCCGAGATGATGGGGGTTCTCGAAAAGGCCCTGCCCAACGCGGCACACCTCGGGCTCGCCGAAATGGAGCGGATGGGCATCCTTCGGTCAGTCATCACCCAGAACGTGGACGGTCTTCACCAGGCGGCGGGCTCGCGGCGGGTGATCGAATACCACGGCAACCCGGGCGAGCTGGTCTGCCTCTCCTGCTGGAAACGCTACCCATCAAGGGAAAAGATCGCGGGCGGCATCCCCCCGGGCTGCGAATGCGGGGAGATCCTTAAGCCGGACGTCGTCCTGTACGGGGAGCCGATCCCCTGGGGCGCCAGGGAAGATGCGGAATCGGAGGCGCTGGCGTGCGACGTTCTCCTGGTGATAGGAACTTCGGCCCAGGTGGCACCCGCCTGCGACATCCCGCGGATCGCGAAGGAGCACGGAGCGTTCATCATCGAGATCAACCCGGAGGAGACGTCGTTGACCCGCACGGTGACGGACATCCACCTTCCGGGAACCGCTTCGGCGGTCATGGGGCGGCTTGTCGAACTCCTCGAAAACACGCGCAAGGAACCCAACCTCTCGCATTAAATAATTTAATGTCCCTTAAAAGAATTTAACTTTATTCGGGTTTCCCCGCCCGTCGACCGGAAGGGTCGCAAATTCGTGACTGCGCCGTTTGTGTCGCTAAACTGTTGGAATAATAATAAAAATCCTGCCATTCATTGCATTAAAGATTTCCCGGTCCGGTTCCGATAGGGACATGGAACGGGAAGGCACGCTTGTTGCTCTCCGTTGAAACAGTGATGAAACCGTTGGAACACGGATCCAGGCACACGGCGGCAGTCACCAGTGAAGAGGAGGCAAGGCATGGCGGATCGAAACCGGGTTTTGATTCTGACTGCGGCTTTTATTCTCTTCCTGGGGGGCGCCGCGGTTTACCCGAGCGCCGGACAAACGGCTGACCGGGTGAGCGGCGTATGGGGAATCGTCGGGGGGGTTGATGGGAACGTCATCTCCGTGGAAGGGAAAACCTACGACCTTGAAGGCGTTCCGGTGCGCAGCGCGGATGGATCGGGTCAAGTGGAAGTGTCATCGCTACGCGGAAAAACGGTCGAAATCGTGTTCCGCAACCGGAAGATAGACGCCGTGACGGTTTACCGCACGTTGCCGCAATGAGGAGGACGATAATGAAGCCTCGCCATTCCTTTCCGGTAATCCCGCTGGTCGCTCTGGCGGCAATCCTTTTGCTGTTCCCGCTGTCCCGGACCGCCCATGCCGCCATGACCGACTACTGCCAGGTTCCGCCCTACGTTATCCAGAACATCCCACCGAACGTGCTCATCCTCCTGGACATCTCGGGGAGCATGCTGAACTTCGCGTATTCCGACGGATACCAGACACCGACCAATTTGGCGGACGATCGTTCCTGCACGAGCACCGACCGGTGCACGCAGTACAACTGGACGGGACGCCCGGCCACCCACCGGTACTACGGATACTTCGACCCGAACAATTGGTACACCTACGCGAGCAACGTCTTCACGGCCGCCGGATCCATGGACAATACCGCGAAGCCGGCCAGCGGATGGTCGGGGGACTTCCTGAACTGGCTGACGATGCGGCGGATCGACATCATGCGCAAGGTCCTGACGGGGGGCCGGCCCGCCTCCGACAAGATCTGGGGTGAGATACCGGACTATGCCGTGCGAGGCCTCTACAAGGAGATCACCACCGCGGAAGCCACCGCGAACACGCCCTACAACCAGGCCGTCTACTTCGTCTTCGACACGGGCAATTCCGGCACGTCGAATTTCGACGTGAAGCGTGTTTCCAACGACACCAACCTGGCCACGAAAATCCAGGTGAACGTCCAGGTTCCCCTCCCCGTCGAGGGTGTACTACAGACGGTGGTGGGCGCGCGGGCGCGCGTGGGTCTCGAGTTCTATCACGTGAACGACGGCGGGAATCTCATCACCTACGTCGGAAAGACCGTTGGGGGTCAAAGCAGCCTCACCGACACCATAAACCAGATCAATCTCTCACGTCCGAGCACCAACACCCCCCTGGGGGAGTCGCTGTGGACATCCGTGGGATATTTCGCCCAGTCGAACTCCATCTCCGGCTATAACACGCCGGCCGACCACGGGCCGAACTACGCCAACGACTACGTCATGAACACCAACCTGGACCCCATGAACTTCGGAACGGGGGGGGCCCCCCGCTGGCCGTTGTGCCAGAAGAACTTCGTACTCCTCCTGACCGACGGCGAGCCGTGCTCCGACGGCAATCTGCCGAACACGCTACTCGACTACGCCGCCGGGAAGTCGGACTTCAACTGCCAGGTGCAGAGCTGCCCGTCGGTGACGGGTACGACGGCCGCCGGAACGACGTACACGTTTACTTCGTCCAACCTGCGCAATACCCTGTGCTCCGGGACGGGGAACGCGACCACCAACGGCGACGAGGCGGGAGTGGAGGACGTGGCGCTGTTCATGCACACCAAGGACCTGCGGAGCTACCCGACGATCGGCCTGGACAACATCACGGGATTCCAGAACCTGACGCTGTACACGGTGTTCGCCTTCGGGAAAGGATCGACGTTGTTGAGGTACGCGGCGATCAACGGCGGGTTCGAGGACAGCAACGGGAACAACCTCCCCGACCTGCCGGTCGAGTGGGACAAGAACGGCGACGGCGTTCCGGATACCTTTTACGAAGCGACCGAAGGAGAGGAACTCGAGCAGGCGGTCCGGGACGCGTTTTCCGGCATCCTGAAGCGGGCATCCTCGGGAACGGCCGCCTCGGTCCTCGCCTCCGGTGAAGGGAGCGGGGCGAACCTGATCCAGGCCGTGTTCTATCCGCGGCGCCGGTTCGGTAACGACCTCATCTGGTGGACGGGGTCGCTCCAGAACCTCTGGTATCACGTGGACCCCTTCTTCGCCAACGCAACCATCCGGGAGGAGACCACCGTCGACTCGAAGCTGAACCTGGCCAACGACTACATTGTGCAGTTCTTCTACGACCCCGTGGCGGAACTCACCAATGTGAGACGTTGGGCGGACTCCAACGGGGACGGCGTGGCCGACAGCACCGCCTCCACCGTGACGTTCGAAAGCGTGGGAAGCCTATGGGAGGCCGGGAAAAAGCTCTGGGAGAGGGATCTCTCCTCCAGTGCGCGCAATATATACACCAACAACATAGGAGGAACGCTGGACACATCTTCGACGATGACGGTATTTTCCGTCGCCAATGCCGCCACGCTCAGCCCTTACATCGTGCCCGATGCCGGGGACAACGTGACGACCATCATCCGGTATGTCCAGGGGATCGACAACACTGATGACCTCACGTTGCGATCCAGGACCGCCACGATAGGGGTCGACAACAATGTGTGGAAGCTGGGGGACGTCGTCAATTCCACTCCGCGGATCGTGGCGAGCGTCCCCCTGAACAAGTACGACTCGGCCTACAACGACACGACGTACAAGGATTTCATAGACAACACGGCCTACAAGAACCGGGGAATGGTTTTTACCGGCGGGAACGACGGGATGCTCCACGCCTTCCGGCTCGGCAAGCTCGAGCTTTCCTGGACCACTCCCACGCAGTTGGCGACGGAAAAGGCCAGGATCACGAATCCCTACACGGGGACGATACTGGGAGACGAGGCGTGGGCGTTCATTCCGAAAAACGCCCTCCCGTACCTTAAATACCTGAAGGACGTGGATTACTGCCACCTATACTACGCCGACCTGTCCCCATACGTGTTCGACGCCAGCATCAACGGGGCCACGAATGCATTGCGGACATCCGACTCCTGGCGGACGGTGCTGATCGGCGGCATGAGGACCGGAGGGGCGTGCGCCAACACGTGCACGACGGGGCAGGACTGCGTGAAAACGCCGGCCGCGGACAAGGGGTTCTCCTCCTACTTCGCCATGGACGTCACGGACCCGACGACCCCCTCCCTGTTGTGGGAGTTCTCGAATCCGAACCTCGGTTTCACGACCACGGGGCCGGCGATCGTGCGGATCGACGGGTTGAACGCCGTGACCTCCGCCCGCGACCGGAACCTGAACGGGGAATGGTACGTGGTGTTCGGTTCGGGGCCGACCGGTCCGATCGACAACACGAACAACCAGTTCCTCGGGCGCTCCAACCAGAACCTGCGCTTCTTCGTCCTGAACCTGAAGACCGGTGCGCTGGTCCAGACGATCGACACGGGGATCACGTACGCCTTCGCCGGCTCGATGGTCAATTCCGTGGCGGACTTCAACCTCGACTACCAGGACGACGCCATCTACGCGGGGTACGTCAAGAGGGCGGGGTCGAGCGGATCTTATACCTGGACCGACGGCGGCGTGGGCAGGATCGTAACCAAGAACACCACGCCGGGGTCCAACGTGTGGGCCTGGAGCAGGGTGATAGACGGGATCGGGCCGGTCACCTCCTCGGTGGCGCGTCTCCAGAACAAGAACTACAGCACGAACTGGCTGTTCGTCGGCACGGGAAGGTACTACTACGAGAACCCCCCCACGGCGGGGGTCGTCAGCCCGGAAATCGACGACGCGACGGGGCAGCGGCGCCTCTTCGGCTTCAGGGAGCCGTGCTTCACGGCATACAATACGATCAACCCGGCCTGTACGACGACGGTCGCCTTCTCGACCTCGGACGCCTTGTTCCCGAACGTAACCGACATCGCCAACGTCCCGTCGGAGAGCACCGCGAACTCGGCGGGGTTCAAGGGTTGGTACATCGACCTGGATCCCTCCTCTACTATCGGGACCACCTCGACCTATTACACGTACGACGGCACAACCCGGCCGTTCCGGTCCGAGCGGGTCATCACCGACCCGCTCGCCACGACTTCCGGGGTGGCGTTCTTCACCACGTACAAGCCGTACGCCGACGAGTGCGCCCTGGGCGGGAAGAGCTTCCTCTGGGCGTTGCGATACAACACGGGCGGCGCTCCCTCCGCGGGAGTGATGAAAGGGAAGGCGCTGGTCCAGGTGTCGACGGCCAGCGTGGAGCAGCTCAACCTGGCCGACGCTTTCACCGAGAAGGACGGACGAAGGACGGCGGCGATCGAAGGCGTCCCCCCGACCGCCCAGGGACTGTCGCTTCTTTCACAGCCTCCGCCCGTAAAACGTATCATGCACATGATGGAGAGGTAGGAGGGGGAGTGGACGGAAGGGACGACATGACGGGCCGGGAGGGGTTCACGCTCGTGGAGATCCTCATCGTGGTCGTCATCCTGACGATCCTGTCGACGATGGCCGTCACCTCCTTCCTGGGACTCAGCGAGAAGTACAAGGTGGAGACGGAGACGAAACAGCTTTACGCCGACCTCATGGACGCCCGGGGACGTGCGATGCAGCGGAACAGGTTCCACTTCGTCAGGTTTGCGGCAAGCGGGTACGCGACCTACGATGACACCAGCCCTTCGCCCGACGGGAACGGCGCCTACAACACGGACCTGGACAACCAGGTCGTCAACGTGACCTTCAAGCATCCGATCACCACGGTCCTCTCGGGCGGGACGCCCAACTTCAGCTTCAACAGGAACGGGATCTCGTCCGATACGGGATATATCCGGCTCACTTCGACCGTGAATCCGGACTACGACTGCATCACGATACGGGAGACGAGGACCAAAACGGGGAAGTACGATGCGACCGCAGGGGTGTGCGTTGAAAAATAACGGCGGGATGACCCTCGTCGAGGTGCTCGTTTCCCTCGCGATCGTCTTCATCGTCTTCCTGGGCCTGAACAGCGCGGGCCTGGTCGTGCTCGACCAGAACATCAAGAATTCGCAGCGGGACGAGGGCGTGAACGTGGCTGAAATGGAGATGCGCGCCGTCAGGAACATCCCCTTCACGAGCCTTCCGGTTACGGACAACACGATTACGTATTCGGTGCCTCCGCGTACTATCCGCAGCTTGAACGTGCCTTACACGGTTACGAGAACGATCCGCTACCTGGACGCGCAGAACCGGGAGGTGACGATCCTCGTGAGCTGGAACCGGCTGGAAAACAGACAGACGAGGACGTACACCCACCAGGAAACCACCGTCGTGAGGCAGCCGTGAGGAAGCGCGAGGCCGGGTTCACACTCATCGAGATGATGATATCCCTCGCGATCAGCATGTTCGTGCTGGCCGCCGCGCTCACCTTCTTCCTCATTTCGGTCAGGCAGTACAAGGTGCAGACGAAGATCGTCGAGACGAACGTGGAGGGGATTCTCGGCCTCGAGCTGTTTCGCCAGGACCTCGAAAGCATCGGGTTCGGGCTTCCCTGGAACCCGGCGACGCTACCCGCCTACACCGAGAGGCCCGGAGCGACCGCGGCGATCGCGGCGCTCGACGACACGCCGAACCCCCCGAGGCCGGTGGTCGGCATAGACTGCGCGGCGTTTACCGTCAATCAATCCGATTACCTCGTGATCAAGTCGGCGCGCGTCGGGATGGACACCGCCGCCGGCAAGTGGACGACGCTGAGACAGGACGGAACCAAAAGATCCTGGGTGCCCGGGGAGGTGAACCTCGCGAATTCCGATTACGTCATAGTTCTCGCGGTCGGAGGCACGGGGGCCAACCGCCGGTCGCTCGTCTCGTCGGGTTCCTACAGTACCTGGCTGTACAGCAACACCGGCCTGTTCGTCCCGACCGACAACTACGCCACGAATATCGTCTACGGGATCGGCGGCGTGGAGCCGGTCCGCCCGTTCAACCGGGCGGAGTATTACATCTCCAACGTCGACGTCCCGCAACGCTGCGCGCCGAACACCGGGGTGCTGGTGAAAGCGGTCGTCGCGCACGACGCGACGGGCACCACGCCGGACCTGCTTCCCCTTCTGGACTGCGTCGCCGACATGCAGGTGGTCTACGGCCTCGACACGAACGCGGACGGGGCGGTGGAGGGCTGGTTCTCGTTCTCGGCCATATCGGCGATGACGGCGGACAACCTCCGGACTCAACTGGCGGAGGTCCGTGTCCACATCCTGGCGCAGGAGGGGGAGCGCGACATCGCCTACACGACCCCGACGGATAACGTCTTCGTGGGATCGGCAGGCGAGGGAAGGAACTTCGACGTGAGCGGGACCCGGGATTACCGGTGGAGGGTGCACAACATCGTGGTCAAACCGAAGAACCTGGCGCTATGAAATGAAAACACTTCGGAACGAAAAAGGGTTCGCGCTTGGTTTCGTCCTGATCCTTGCCGCGATAGCGCTCACAATGACGCTCGCGATGCTCCTCATGGTGGGGAGGGGATCCTTCATCTCCGGCCAGCAGATGCGGTTCCGCACCGCGGTGGAGGCGAGCCGGGGGGGGGTGGAGGCGATGCTGCAGCTGATCGCCAGCAGGGGAGCCACGAGCACGCCGTACACGAACCAGGTCCTGACCGCGGGCGTGGCGACCAAGATGAGCGGCGTTACCGGGACCTGGGGGGGGTTGGACAACACGCTCACGATCGACCCCGGGACCGCATCGACCTACGACATGCGGATCGACCTTGGGGCCTACCGCGTGTACACGAAGATCGTGGACACGGTGGACGGGAACTCCGGCGCGGACGAAGGGCTTCTGAAGTCGGCCGTCGTGAACTCCGGGTCCGGCGAGGTGACGGTGGTGAGCGTCCCGTACCTGTACACGATCGAGGTGCTTTCACAGAGCCAGGTGAACCCGACGGAACGCTCGAGACTTTCCGTCCTGTACCAATACTGACGCACATGCCCTCGAATCGATTCCTTTCCGCGATGTTCGCCCTCCTGCTGCTGGCCGGGTGTTCCGGAGAGCGGAAACCGGCGCCTGCGGCCCCCGCTGCGGGAAGCATGGATCCACCCTCCGCCGCGCAGCCGGAAACGTCCGCGGGCAAAGAGGGTTCGTTCACCATAGAGCCGGAGGATGTGTACCGGGGAACGTCGCTCCGCCTTTCGGGGACCGGTTCCCTTCCGGCCGGCGCCACGTTCGAGTGGCTGGTCAACGGGAAGGTTTTCCAGGGCGGGGCAACCCCCACGATGGACACGTCGAAGCTCCGCAAAGGGGACACGATCCGGGTTCGCGCCGTCGGCTCCGGCGCCACATACATGTCCGGGTCCGTGACGGTGCGGAACTCCCCGCCCGTGATCCGCTGGGCGCGCTTCGTCCTTGGCGACGGCCGGCAGGGAAACGCCATCCGCGTGGAAGCCGAGGCGGATGACGCCGACGGGGACGCGGTGCAGGTCGAAATCGGCTGGTCGAAGAACGGCGAACCCGCGGGGGCAGGGGACAGGCTTGCGTCCCCCGTGAAACGGGGCGACAAGGTCGACGTGACGATCACACCGTTCGACGGCGAGGAACGCGGAAGAAGCGCGAAGATTTCGAGGGAGATCAGGAACACTCCTCCGGTCATCCAGGGCCAGGAGCGGTTCCAGGTCGACGGGAACGTCATCACGTTCCACGTTCGGGCGAGCGACGCGGACGGCGATTCCCTGTCATACTCCATCAAGGACGCTTCCGCCGGGATGATCATCGACCGGTCGACCGGCCGGGTGCGGTGGGAAACCGACACCGGGGCGACCGGGAAGGTCCCGTTTACCGTGGTCGTGTCCGACGGCTCGGGCGGGGAGGCCACGGCGCAATTCAATGTGACGATCGCGGAACAACCTGCCCAGGTCGCACGGTAAGGTCGGCCGGCAGGCGGGATCCGTGGATTGGTAAGAACACGCCAAAGGGGGGAAGGCGGGTTCTCCCTCCTGGAGGTGTTCGTTTCCCTTCTGATCCTCTCCATCGGCGTATTCGGGCTCGCGATGGTCCAGATGAACGCACTAACCGTCCGGAATCCGCTTGCAACTTCAAGATTGAGCACGGCGATCGGCCTGGCGCAGGCCACCCTCGACCGTTTTCAGCGGATTCCCTGGGATGCGCTGCGTTCCTCGCATCCGGACGGTTTCCGGCAGGGGGCCGACGGGACCGCCCCGGCGTTCTCGATGCTCGCCGAGGCGGCAGGTGACTCCGTTTTCGTCCAGGGAACGAGGTATTTCCGTGTCTGGCGGGTGACGCGGGACCCGGAGATCCCCGCGCTGAAGACGATCTCCGTCTGGTGCTGCTGGCGGCAAGGGGAGGCGTGGCGCCAGGTGGTGCTGGTCACGCAGCGCGCGGATGTCGGTGCCTGAAAGGATGGGCGACCGGGGGGGCAGCGCCATCATCCTTGCGATGGTTCTCCTCTTCCTCCTCAGCGCGGCAGGGATGTACGCCGTCTCCATGCAGGCACCCGTCGGAGAGCCCTTCAGGCAGCAGTACCTGTCGACCGTCGCCAGGAACATGGCGAGGGCGGGAGCGCACGCCGCGATCGCGCGCCTGCCCGAAGTTTCTACCGATGCCTCGCCGTACGTCCGCCGGATACCGGTGGGGCCGGGTGCGACGGGGCGGTACATGGTGACTTCCCGATGGATCGGAAGGGCGGACGATGCGACAGGCAACGGCCGGGGATCCCGGTACGAACGGTATTCGCTGGTTTCCGAGGGGAGCGTGCCCGGCGCCTTCCGGGGCAGGTTCCAGGTGCGGGCGGAGGTCCGGTTAGTGCGCCTGCCCCGGGAACCGGGAAATGAAACGAAGGGGCCTGAAACCATGGCGCGCATACTGAGGTGGGAGGAAACTGGTCCGTGGTGACGGACCACGAAGCGGTTTCCGGCCGCCGGATGCGGAAAAAGGCAATCGACGGATAGTTCGTCTCTCGTCTATAGTAATGCCGTCATGAAAAACCGGAGGAAGACCCGCCGCATCCGCGTGGGAGAGGTCCCCGTGGGCGGAGGTGCGCCGATAACCGTCCAGAGCATGACCGACACCGACACCCGGAAGGCGGGGGATACGGTCGCGCAGATCCGGTCTCTCGCGCGCGAGGGGTGCGAGATCGTTCGCGTGGCTGTCCCTGACGAGGCGGCGGCGCGGGCATTCCGGAAGATACGTGCCTCCTCGCCGATCCCCGTGATAGCCGACATCCATTTCGACCACCGCCTTGCGATCGCCTGTGCCGACGCCGGTGCGGACGCCCTCCGGATCAACCCGGGGAACATCGGGGGGAAGGAGCGGACCCGGGAAGTCCTTTCCGCCGCGCGTGCGAACGGCATCCCGGTGAGGATCGGCGTGAACGCCGGCTCGCTCGAGAAGGACATCCTGCGCAGGCACGGGGGCCCCACGGCGAAGGCCCTGGTGGAAAGCGCCGCGAGCTGGGTCCGCTTCTGCGAGAAGGCGCGCTTCACGAAGCTCAAGTTTTCCCTGAAGGCGTCCGACGTCGTGACCACCGTCGAGGCGTACCGGCGTTTCTCCCGGCGGTTCGATTACCCCCTGCACATCGGGGTGACGGAGGCGGGGACGCTCTTTTCCGGCACGATAAAGTCCGCGGTGGGGATGGGGATCCTTCTCTCGGATGGGATAGGGGACACCCTGAGGGTATCGCTCACCGGCCCTCCGGAGGAAGAGGTCCGCGTCGGGTGGCGGATCCTCAGGAGCCTGGGGCTTCGCGAAAGGGGCCCGGAATTCGTTTCCTGCCCCACGTGCGGGAGGGTTTCGATCGACGTGGCCGGTATCGCGCTGGAGGTCGAGCGCCGCCTGTCCCGCCTGCCGGCTACCCTGAAGGTGGCGGTCATGGGCTGCGCGGTCAACGGGCCGGGGGAGGCCAGGGAAGCCGACGTCGGGGTCGCGGGCGGAAAGGGGGAGGGACTGATTTTCGTCAAGGGGGAGATCGTGGGGAAGGTGAAGGAAAAAGACATCGTGGCCGAGGTGGTCCGGTTGGCGGAACTCCTGGCCAGGTCCGGAAGGAGAGCGCGTTGATCCGGTATTCCAGATATTTCATGCCGACCACCAAGGAGACGCCGTCCGACGCGGAGGTCGTGAGCCACAGGCTTATGCTGCGCGCGGGAATGATCCGGAAGGTGGCCTCCGGGATCTACAACTACCTCCCGGCCGGGCTCCGCGTGCTGCGCAGGGTCGAGCGGATCATCCGCGAGGAGATGGACCGGGCGGGGGCGCATGAGGTCCTGATGCCCGCCGTGGTCCCGTCGGAGCTCTGGAAGGAGAGCGGCCGCTGGGACGCCTACGGCAAGGAGCTTCTCCGGTTCAGGGACCGCGCCGACCGCGAATTCTGCCTGGGTCCCACCCACGAAGAGGTGATCGCCAACCTGGTTCGCAGGGAGGTGCGCTCCTACCGTCAACTGCCGCTGAACCTCTTCCAGATCCAGGACAAGTTCCGGGACGAGATCCGCCCCAGGTTCGGCCTGATGCGCGGCAGGGAATTCTTCATGAAGGACGCCTACTCGTTCGACGCGGACGAGGACGGGGCCGCGGAATCGTATCGGAAGATGATCGAGGCGTACCGGCGGATATTCAGGCGGATGGGGCTTTCGTTCCGCGCGGTGGAGGCGGACACCGGGTCGATCGGGGGGACGAGCTCCCACGAGTTCATGGTTATAGCGGATTCCGGAGAGGACGCGATCGTCTCCTGCGATGGCTGCGAGTACGCCGCGAACGTCGAAAAGGCGGAGTGTGCCCCCCCGGCCGACGCGCCGGCGGCGGGCGGCGACGCCCTGGACCCCTTGCGGAAGGTGGCCACCCCGGGGAAACGGACCATCGCGGAGGTGGCGGGGTTCCTCGGGATCGATCCCGGCGCCCTGATCAAGACCCTGGTCTTCGAGACGGAAAAGGGGGACGTCGCGGTCCTGGTCTCGGGGCGATACGAGCTCAACGAGGTGAAGGTCAGGAACCTTCTGGGGGCCGACTGGGTCAGGTTGGCCGCGGAGGAACGGGTACGGGAGCTCACCGGCGCCCCATCCGGCTTCGCGGGTCCGGTCGGGCTTGCGATGAGGATACTGGCGGATCACTCCGTCCGTACGATCGCCGCCGGGGCGACCGGGGCCAACGAGAAGGACGCGCACCTGGTGGGCGTGGTCCCCGGCAGGGATTTCTCACCGGAGTCGTACGCCGACCTGCGCCTTGTCGACGAGGGCGACCGCTGCCCGCGGTGCGGCGGGGATCTGCGGTTTTCCCGAGGGATAGAGGTCGGGCACGTGTTCCGTTTAGGGACGAAATACAGCAGGGCGCTTTCCGCGACCTGCCTCGACGCCGCGGGGAAGGAGCAGCCGCTGATCATGGGGTGCTACGGGATCGGAGTGGGGCGGACCGCGGCCGCCGCCATCGAGCAGCACAACGACGCCGACGGGATCGTCTGGCCCATCTCCATAGCGCCGTTCGAGGCAACCGTCGTCCCGGTCAACATGAAGCAGGAGGGGCTGGTCCGCGAGGCGGAGCGGGTGGCGGGGGAGCTTTCCGCGCGCGGCGTCGACGTCCTGCTGGACGACAGGGACGAGCGCCCCGGCATAAAGTTCAAGGACGCCGACCTTTGCGGGATCCCCCTTCGGGCGACGTTCGGGGAAAAGAACTTCGCGGCCGGGTTCGCCGAGATACGGGACCGGAAAACAGGTGAGAC
>JAKALO010000043.1 GCA_021824125.1 Deltaproteobacteria bacterium
CTTCGTGATTCCGGCGGTCAACGTCGTCTTGCCGTGATCGACGTGCCCGATCGTGCCGACGTTCACGTGAGGCTTCGTGCGCTCAAACTTCTTCTTGGACATGGGAGTCTCCTTCCGTTGACGGAGATGATCTCTTCATGCGCCCTTGACCTTGGCAACGACTTCCTCGCTTACGGAGAGAGGCGCCGGTTCGTAATGGTCGAACTGCATCGTGTAGGTGGCCCGCCCTTGCGTCTTGGACCGGAGGTCCGTGGCATACCCGAACATGAGGGCCAGCGGCACGTTCGAGGCGATCACCTGCGTGTTCCCGCGGGCCTCGATCTTCTGGATGCGCCCCCTGCGGGAGCTCAGGTCCCCGATCACGTCGCCGAGGAATTCCTCGGGCGTCACCACCTCGACCGACATGATCGGCTCCATGAGGATGGGCAAGGCGTTGTTGCACGCCGTCTTGAACGCCATGGAGCCGGCGATCTTGAACGCCATTTCGGAGGAGTCGACCTCGTGATAGGAACCGTCGAACAGCGTGACCTTTACGTCGACGACCGGGTAGCCCGCCACGACCCCGGTTTCCGAGGCCTCGACCACGCCTTTCTCGACCCCGTTGATGTATTCCCTCGGGATGGCCCCCCCGACGATCTTGTTTTGGAATTCGAAACCTTTTCCCTTTTCGTTCGGCTCGACCGACAGCCAGACGTGCCCGAACTGTCCTCGACCGCCCGTCTGCCGGATGTATCGTCCCTCCGCCTTCGCGGCCCGGGAAACCGTCTCGCGGTAGGCGACCTGCGGCCGTCCGACGTTGGCGTCCACCTTGAACTCCCGCATCAGCCGGTCCACTATGATCTCCAGGTGCAGCTCCCCCATCCCGGAGATGATCGTCTGGCCCGTTTCCTCGTCTGTCCTCACGTGGAACGAGGGGTCCTCGAGCGCAAGCTTCTGCAGAGAAATCCCCAGCCTCTCCTGGTCGGCCTTCGTCTTGGGTTCTATGGCGATGGAAATGACCGGGTCCGGGGCGGTGATGGACTCCAGCAGGACCTCGTGGTCGGGGTCGCAGAGCGTGTCGCCGGTAAAGGCGTTCTTGAGTCCGACGCACGCCGCGATGTCGCCGGCGTAGACGGTCTTGATGTCTTCCCGCTTGTTCGCGTGCATCTTGAGGAGCCTTCCGATCCGCTCCTTCTTGCGCCTCGTCGAGTTGTATACGTGGTCGCCGGAATTGAGCGTACCCGAATAGACACGTACGAAGGTAAGGTGCCCGACGAACGGGTCGTTCATGATCTTGAAGGCGAGCGCGCTGAACGGGGCGCCGTCGTCCGGCATTCGCGAGACGATCGACTGGTCGCGCGAGTCGATTCCCGAAAGCGGCGGGACGTCCAGGGGGGACGGAAGGTAGTCGATGACGGCGTCGATCATCGGCTGCACCCCCTTGTTCCGGAAGGCGGAGCCGCAAAGCACCGGGACGATTTTCAACCCTATCGTGGCCTGCCGGATCGCCGAGGAGAGTTCCCCGGTCTTGACCTCCTCGCCGCCGAGGTATTTTTCAAGCAGGGAGTCGTTCACGTCCGCGAGGGATTCCATCAGGGTTTCGCGCGCGGCGGCGACCTCCTCGCGGAGGTCCTCCGGAATCGGCTCCTCGTGGTACTTCGCCCCCAGGGTGTCCTCGTCCCAGACGACCGCCTTCATCCCCACCAGGTCGATGACCCCCCGGAAACCGTCCTCCTTGCCCAGCGGGAGCTGGACCGGGACAGGGTTGGCCGCCAGCCGCTCCTTCATCATCCGGATGCAGCGGTCGAAATCGGCCCCGGTGCGGTCCATCTTGTTGACCACTGCAAGGCGGGGAACCCGGTGCTTGTCGGCCTGCCGCCAGACGGTCTCGGATTGCGGCTCGACACCAGCTACGGCGTCGAAGAGCGCCAGGGCGCCGTCCAGAACTCGCAGCGAGCGCTCCACCTCGATAGTGAAGTCCACGTGCCCCGGGGTGTCGATGATGTTGATCCGGTGTTCCCTCCAGAAGCAGGTGGTGGCGGCGGAGGTGATCGTGATCCCGCGTTCCTGCTCCTGCTCCATCCAGTCCATCGTGGCGGTGCCGTCGTGGACCTCCCCGATCTTGTGGGAGACCCCCGTGTAGTAGAGGATCCTCTCCGTCGTGGTGGTCTTCCCGGCGTCGATGTGCGCCATGATCCCGATGTTCCGGGTATTTTCCAGAGAGGTGACTCTTGCCACGAAAACGCTTCCTTCCCTATTGCGTGCCGCTTACCAGCGGTAGTGTGCGAAGGCCTTGTTGGCCTCGGCCATCTTGTGGGTGTCTTCCTTCTTCTTGATCGTCGTCCCGCGGTTGTTGAACGCGTCGATCAGCTCCGCGGAAAGCTTCTGGACCATTGTCTTTTCCGCCCGGTCGACCGCGAAGTTCACCAGCCAGCGGATCGAAAGGGAGAGGCGCCGGTCCGGCCGTATCTCGATGGGAACCTGGTAGGTTGCGCCTCCGACACGCCTGGACTTCACCTCGACCATGGGCTTCGCGTTCTCGATAGCCTTTTTCAGCACGGCTACCGGATCCTCCTTGGTCTTTTCCTTGATGATGTCCATGGAGCCGTAGACGACCCTCTCGGCGACGCGCTTTTTACCCTGCTTCATCACCGCGTGGATCATCTTCGCCACAAGGACGTCGCTGTAAACCGGGTCCGCGTCCACAACCCGCTTGGACACATATCCGCGTCTCGGCATGAAAAATCCTCCTCGAACGAATGCACTGCCGTATTCAAACCGGGGAACGCCCACCCCGGGACGACCGCCCCGGCAAGTGGGCAATTTCCTTTTTTTTTCCCGTTCCGGCGGAACCGCCGGTTAAAGGCCGGTACTTCCGAACGAACGACGGTTAGGGAAAGCTATTTGGGTCGCTTGGTTCCGTACTTCGACCGCGACTTCCGTCTGTCCTGGACACCAACGGAATCCAGCTTTCCTCTGATGATGTGGTACCTTACGCCGGGGAGGTCCTTGACCCTGCCCCCGCGAATCAAGACGACCGAGTGCTCCTGCAGGTTGTGCCCTTCTCCCGGGATGTAAACCGTTACCTCGACCCCGTTCGTCAACCGGACTCTCGCCACTTTCCGAAGGGCCGAGTTCGGCTTTTTCGGCGTAGTGGTGTAGACCCGGAGGCAGACTCCCCGCTTCTGCGGGCAGTTTTCAAGCGCGGGGGAGTTGCTCCTTTGCGCCGACACCTCCCGGCCTTTCCGTACGAGCTGGTTGATCGTGGGCATTCCTTCGGTTCCTTCCCTATACTGATTCCACTACGTTGAAAACAGAAGTGTTCTTTTTATCATTCGATATGATACCTGTCAACCAGTATCTTCTTCCTCCCCTATGGACTCGGGTGACGCCTCTTCCCGTTCCTCCGTCGGCAGGGACGGGTCCGATTCGATTCCAAGCGCCCGGTACCTCATGCCGCCGGTTCCCGCCGGGATCAGGCGGCCCATGATTACGTTCTCCTTCAGTCCGGAGAGGAAATCGACCCTCCCGTGCACCGAGGCGTCCGTCAGGATCTTCGTCGTTTCCTGGAATGATGCCGCCGAGATCCACGACTCGGTGGACAGCGAGGCCTTGGTGATGCCGAGAAGCTGCGGGTCCGCCTTGGCCGGCTTCCCGCCAGGCGACTTTATCCGCTCGTTCTCCTCCCGGAAGATCCATTTCTCCACGCTCTGCCCGACCAGGAAGCTCGTGTCCCCCGGGTCGGATATCTTCACGCGTCGCAGCATCTGCCGGACGATGACCTCGATGTGCTTGTCGTTGATGCGGACTCCCTGTAGGCGGTAGACCTCCTGGATCTCGTCCACCAGGAACCGCGCGAGCTCCTTGTCCCCGAGTACCCGGAGGATGTCGTGCGGGTTGGGCGAGCCGTCCATCAGGGCTTCACCGGCGCGTATCCTCTCGCCGTCGTGGACGGTGATGTGCTTGCCCCGGGGTATGGTGTAGTCCCTCGCATCGCCGATATCCGGTACCGTCTGGATCTTCCTCTTGCCCTTGAAATCCTTGCCGAGCCGGACAATGCCGTCGATCTCGGAAATCACGGCGTATTCCTTGGGTTTCCGGGCCTCGAAAAGCTCCGCGACGCGGGGCAGTCCGCCGGTGATGTCCTTGGTCTTCGTGGTTTCCCGCGGAATCTTCGCGATGATGTCGCCCGCCTGGGTCTCCTGGCCTTCCTCGACCAGTATGTTCGAAGCCACCGGGAGAAGGTACCGTGCGTCGCTCGTGGACCCCGGGAGCTTGAGCGTACGGTTCTTATCGTCCTTGATCGAGATGCGGGGCCTGGCGTCCGGGTCCCTGGGCTCGATGATCACGCGCGTGGAACGGCCGGTGACCTCGTCGACCTGCTCCCGCATCGTCACGCCTTCTATGATGTCCCCGAACTTGATCCTGCCCGAAACCTCCGTGAGGATCGGTATGTTGTACGGATCCCACTCGGCGAGCCGTTGCCCGTCCTTGACCTTTTCGCCGTCCTTCACCATCAGGGTCGCGCCGTAGGTGATCTGGTACTTTTCGCGCTCCCGGTTGTTCTCGTCGAGGACCGCCAGGAACCCGTTCCGGTTCATCGCGACGAGCTTGCCTTCCTTGTTCTTGATCGCTATGAGGCCCTGGAACCTCACTTTCCCGCTGGACTTCGCCTGGATGTAGCTCTGCTCCACGAAACGCGACGCGGCGCCTCCGATGTGGAACGTGCGCATCGTGAGCTGGGTTCCGGGCTCCCCGATCGACTGGGCCGCGATGATCCCGACGGACTCCCCGTTCGTGACCATCTTCCCGCGCGCCAGGTCCCGCCCGTAGCAGAAGGCGCACACGCCCCGCTTGCTCTCGCAGGTCAGCGCCGACCGGATCTTCACCTCGTCCAGGCCCGACATCTCGATCTGGCGGGCCACATCTTCGTTGATCTCCTCGTTCGCGCTTATGATCGGGTTCCCGTCGGCGTCGAAGACGTCCTCGAGCGCGACCCTTCCGAGGATGCGGTCGGAGAGCCTGTCGATTATCTCGCCGCCCTCGATCAGCGCCCTGACCGGGATCCCGTCGAGGGTCCGGCAGTCCTGTTCGACGATGATGCAGTCCTGCGCGACGTCCACCAGCCTCCTGGTGAGGTACCCCGAGTTGGCGGTCTTCAGGGCGGTGTCGGCCAGTCCTTTCCGCGCTCCGTGGGTCGATATGAAGTACTGCCCCACCGAGAGGCCTTCCCGGAAATTCGACGTGATGGGCGTCTCGATGATCTCGCCCGATGGCTTGGCCATCAGGCCCCGCATACCGGCGAGCTGTCGCATCTGCTTGTCGGAACCGCGCGCCCCGGAGTCGGCCATCATGTAGATCGGGTTGAAACTCGGGACCTTGCGGTCTTTCCCGTCCTTCCCCCGGAGTATTTCGCTCCCCATCTCGCGGATCATCTCCTCGGCGATCTGCTCGGTCGCCGCGGACCAGATGTCGACCACCTTGTTGTACCGCTCTCCGTTGGTTATCAGCCCTTCCCGGTGCTCGTCGACCACGGCCTCCACTTCGGCCGTAGCCTTGTCGAGAAGCTTGGTCTTGTTGGAGGGAATCTTCATGTCGCTGATGCAGATCGACAGACCGGACAACGTGGCGTAATGGAAGCCCGTGGTCTTCAACTGGTCCGCCAGGATCACCGTCGCCTTCTGTCCGCAGCTTCGGTAGGCCACGTCGATCAGCTCGGCCAGGTCCTTCTTCTTCATGATCTTGTTCACGTGCACGAACGGGACCTCGCGCGGGACGATCTCGTAGAGGACAACGCGCCCGGTGGTCGTCTCCACGATCTTGCCTTCGTGCCTGACCTTTATGAGAGACTGGAGCTCGACCTCCCCCGCGTCGAAGGCGATCCTCACCTCGTCGAAGCTGGAGAAGAGCTTCCCTTCTCCCTTCTTTCCCTGTCGTTCGCGCGTGAGGTAGTAGATCCCCAGCACGATGTCCTGCGTGGGGCTGATGACCGGCTTACCGTGCGCCGGGGAGAGGATGTTGTTGGTCGACATCATCAGGACCCTCGTCTCCATCTGCGCCTCGATCGAAAGCGGGACGTGAACCGCCATCTGGTCCCCGTCGAAGTCGGCGTTGAACGCCGTGCAGACGAGCGGGTGCAGCTGGATCGCCTTACCCTCGATGAGGACCGGCTCGAACGCCTGGATCCCCAGCCGGTGGAGCGTAGGGGCCCGGTTGAGCATCACCGGGAGCTGGCGGATGACCTCGTCCAGCGCGTCCCATACCTCTCTCTTCTCCTTCTCGACCATCTTCTTCGCGGCCTTGATAGTGGTAGCGTGGCCGGCTTCCTCGAGCTTGTTGAAGATGAACGGCTTGAACAGCTCGAGCGCCATCTTCTTGGGGAGCCCGCACTGGTGGAGCTTGAGCTCCGGCCCCACGACGATCACGGAGCGGCCCGAATAGTCCACGCGCTTGCCAAGGAGGTTCTGACGGAAACGGCCGCCCTTCCCCTTCAGCATGTCGGAAAGGGACTTCAGGGGGCGCTTGTTGGACCCCGTTATGAGCTTGCCCCTCCGCCCGTTGTCGAACAGGGCGTCTACGGCCTCCTGGAGCATCCTTTTCTCGTTCCGGATGATGATCTCGGGCGCGGAAAGGTCCATGAGACGCTTCAGGCGGTTGTTCCGGTTAATGACCCGGCGGTAAAGGTCGTTCAGGTCGGAGGTCGCGAACCGTCCGCCGTCCAGCGGAACAAGGGGTCGGAGGTCCGGCGGCAGCACCGGCACCACGCTCATCACCATCCATTCCGGCCGCTGCCCGCTGTCGCGGAACGCCTCGACGATCTTCAGCCGCTTGGAGATCTTTTTCTTCTTCGCCTCGGAGGCGGTATCCACCATCTCCTTGCGAAGCTCCTCGGAAAGCTTCTCGAGGTTCAACGCCGAAAGAAGGATCTGGACGGCCTCTGCGCCCATCCCCGCCTTGAACCCTTCACCGGACTGTTCCCGCTTCTCGCGGTATTTGGCCTCCGACAGGACCTCCAGCTTCTGCAGGTCGGTTTCCCCGGGATCGGTCACGATGTACTTCTCGAAGTAGATGACCGCCTCGATGTCCTTCATCGGCATGTCGAGGATGGTCGCGATCCGGCTCGGCAGGCTCTTGAGGAACCAGATGTGCGCGACGGGGGAGGCGAGCTCTATGTGCCCCATCCTTTCCCGGCGGACCTTCGACTGGATCACCTCGACGCCGCACTTCTCGCAGACGATGCCGCGGTGCTTCATCCGCTTGTACTTGCCGCAGTTGCACTCGAAGTCCTTGATCGGCCCGAATATCTTCGCGCAGAAGAGGCCGTCCCTCTCCGGCTTGAACGTGCGGTAATTGAGGGTCTCCGGCTTCTTCACCTCGCCGTGCGACCACTTCTGTATCTGCTCGGGTGACGCGACGGAAATCCGGATCCCCGAGAAAAACAGGGGGTCCTTCGGTTTTTCAGATCTGGTAAAGAGGTCTTCCAATGGGCGCCTCCACTGAACGTCTACGTTTGTTGAAACGCTGCATTAACCGTCTCTATTTCCCTTCCTCGCTGATCAGGTCCACGTCCAGGCCCAGGGCCTGTAGCTCCTTGATGAGGACGTTGAAGGATTCCGGCAGCCCCGGCTCCAGTGAGAAGTTTCCCTTCACGATCGCTTCGTACATGCGCGCCCGCCCGGGCACGTCGTCCGACTTGACCGTGAGGAACTCCTGGAGCGTGAACGCCGCGCCGTAGGCCTCGAGGGCCCACACCTCCATCTCCCCCAGCCTTTGGCCGCCGAACTGCGCCTTCCCGCCCAGCGGCTGCTGGGTGACGAGGGAGTATGGGCCCGTGGAGCGTGCGTGGATCTTGTCGTCCACGAGGTGATGCAGCTTCATCATGTACATCGATCCGATCGTGACGGCCTGCTGGAAGGGCTGGCCGGTCCTGCCGTCGTACAAGGTGGTCTGGCCGGATTCCGGCAGTCCCGCGAACGCGAGGTACTGGCGGATCTCCTCCTCCGTGGACCCGCTGAAGACCGGGGACGCCATGAACACCCCGGAGGACATGGACTTCCCCAGCTCGCGGATCCGGTCGTCGGGGAGTTCGTCCATGTACGCGGAGAACCGCTCCGAATTGTAGATCTTCCTCAACCACTCGCGGACCGATTTCGCGCTGAACGCGTTGTCTACCAGCGCCTTGATCTGTGCCCCCAGGCCGTGCGCCGCCCACCCCAGGTGGGCTTCCATGATCTGCCCGACGTTCATCCGGGACGGGACCCCCAGCGGGTTGAGCACGATATCCACGGGTGAACCGTCGGCCAGGTAGGGCAGGTCCTCTTCCGGCAAAACGCGCGAGATGACGCCCTTGTTCCCGTGACGGCCGGCCATCTTGTCTCCCACCGACAGCTTCCGTTTCATCGCGATGTAAACCTTGACCATCTTGAGAACGCCGGGGGGCAGCTCGTCGCCCTTCCGGATGCGGCCGATCTTCTCCTCGAAAACCGCGCGGACAAGGCTCACCTGGTCGAGGGAAACCTGTTGGATCTCGTCCAGGCGCTCCTTGACCACCTGGTCCTCCTCCACCGCGATCTGGTACCACATCTCCCGGGGAATGGCGTCCAGGACCTCCGCGGTCAGCTTCTTCCGCTTCGCCAGGATCACGTCCGACCGGTCCTCCCCCGTGAGCCGGGTGGCGGATGTCTTCCCAAGGAGCAAGTTACGCATCTTCCCGTAGGCGGTCTCCAGTATGATCCGGATCTCGTCGTCCTGGTCCCGTACGAGCCTGTCCGTCTCCTTGTCCTCCAGGAGCTGGGCCCGCTCGTCCTTGTCCCCGCCTTTCCGCGTGAAGACCTTGGCGTCTATGACGATCCCCTCTATCCCCGGCGGGACCCGGAGGGAGGAGTCCTTGACGTCCCCGGCCTTGTCGCCGAAGATCGCGCGCAGCAGCTTCTCCTCGGGAGAAAGCTGGGTCTCCCCCTTCGGGGTGACCTTTCCGACGAGGATGTCCATCGGCTTCACGCGCGCCCCGATGCGGATGATCCCGCTGTCGTCGAGATCCTTCAGGGATTCCTCGCTGATGTTGGGGATGTCGGCGCTGATCTCCTCCTTCCCCAGCTTCGTCTCGCGGGCGACGCACTCGAACTCCTCTATGTGGATGGAGGTGAAAACGTCCTCTTTCACGATTTTTTCCGATACGAGGATCGAATCCTCGAAGTTGTATCCACCCCAGGGCATGAAGGCCACGAGCACGTTCCTGCCAAGCGAGAGCTCGCCATCGGAAGTCGCCGGGCCGTCCGCGATCACTTCCCCCCTCGAAATGTGCTGGCCAAGGGTCACGATCGGGGTCTGGCTGACGCAGGTGTTCTGGTTCGAGCGGCGGAATTTCACGAGGTTGTAGATGTCCGCCCCGTACTTCCCGGCCGCGTCGGGTTCCTCGGGCCGGATGACGATCCTGCGGGCGTCCACCGATTCCACCACTCCCTTCCTGCGGGCGACCACCGCCGCGCCGGAATCCTGCGCGACTACGGCCTCCATCCCCGTGCCTACCAGCGGCGGCTCCGTCCGGAGGAGCGGCACCGCCTGGCGCTGCATGTTGGACCCCATGAGCGCCCGGTTCGCATCGTCGTGCTCCAGGAACGGGATGAGCGAGGCGGCGACGGAAACCAGCTGGTTGGGCGAGACGTCCATCAGGGTGACTTCGGAGGCCCGAACCATCGCGAACTCGCCTCCCTTCCGCGCTATTACCACTTCCCTTATGAATCTTCCGGAAGCGTCCAGCGCCGCGTTCGCCTGCGCGATCACGTGCCTCTCCTCGTCCATGGCGGTGAGGTAGACGATCTCCTTCGTCACGACGCTGTCCGTCACCACACGGTACGGCGTCTCTATGAACCCGAACTCGTTGATCCGGGCGAAGGTGGAAAGGGACGCGATCAGCCCGATGTTCGGGCCTTCCGGCGTCTCGATGGGGCAGATCCTGCCGTAGTGGGTCGGATGTACGTCGCGGACCTCGAACCCCGCGCGCTCGCGCGTCAGGCCGCCCGGCCCGAGCGCGGACACCCGCCGCTTGTGCGTAACTTCGGACAGGGGGTTCGTCTGGTCCATGAACTGGGAAAGCTGCGAGGAGCCGAAGAACTCCTTGATGACCGCGGAGACCGGCTTGGCGTTGATGAGATCGTGCGGCATCAGGGTTTCGATGTCCTGGAGGCTCATCTTTTCCCGGATCGCCCGCTCGACGCGGACCAGTCCCATCCTGAACTGGTTCTCGATAAGTTCGCCGACAGTCCGGACGCGGCGGTTCCCCAGGTTGTCTATGTCGTCGGCTTCCCCGATCCCGTTCTTCAGGTCGATGAGGTACCGGATGACCTTCATGATGTCTTCCTGGCGCAGGACGGTCGCGTCCAGGTCGCCTTCGGTGATCCCCAGCTTGTGGTTGAGCTTGAGCCGCCCGACCCGGGAGAGGCTGTACCTCTCCGGGTTGAAGAACATGTTCTCGAAAAGCTTTTCGGCGGCGTCCTTGGTCGGGGGGTCCCCGGGCCGCATCTTCTTGTAGATTTCCTTCAGGGCCTCGTCACGCGCCTTGATCTTGTCGGTGACCAGCCCTTCCCATATCGCGCGGTCGGAGTTCTCGAGCGAAAATACCGACACGGACGGAATCTTCTTCTCCTGGATCGCCGCCAGCGCCTCCTCCGTAATCTGCTGGCCGCACTCGAGGAGTATCTCGCCGGTCGCGGGATCGGCGATGTCGACCACGCTCACCTTGTCGAGGAGGTCCGACGCCTGGAGGGCGATGCGCCCGAAGACGACATCCGCGAACCGCTCGACCCGCTTCTTGGAGACCTTGAGTCCCTTCTTGAACGCCACTTCTCCCGTCTTCGGGTGACGAACCTCCACCGGCATCTTCAGTCCGATCAGGAGCTCGGGCCGGAAGACCTTCGAGCAGCGGTCGCCGTCGATGGCGACCTCCTCGACCTCGTAGAACGTGCGCAGCAGTTCCTCCGTGGTATTGCCGAATGCACGGAGCAGGACCGCGATGGGGAATTTCCTCTTCCGGTCGATCTTCAGGTACAGCATGTCCTTGTGATCGAACTCGAAATCGAGCCAGGAACCGCGGTACGGGATGATCCTCGCGGAAAACAGCACTTTCCCGGAGGCGTGGGACCTCCCCTTGTCGTGTTCGAAGAAAACGCCCGGGGAGCGGTGCAACTGGCTCACGATGACCCGCTCGGTCCCGTTGATGATGAACGTGGCCCGCTCGGACATTAGCGGGATCTCCCCGAAGAAGACTTCCTGCTCCTTGACGTCCCTGATCGTGCGGGCAGCGGTCCGCTCGTCGACGTCGAAGATGACGAGCTGGACGGTCACCTTGATCGGGGCGGCGAAGGTCATGCCCCTCTCCCGGCACTCCTCCTCGTTCCACTTGGGGGGGCCTATGGCATAGGAGATGAACTCCAGCGAGGCGCGCCCGTTGTAGTCCGTGATCGGGAAGATGCTCTTGAAAACGGCCTGAAGGCCGGTGTCCTTCCTCTTTTCGACCGCCACGTCCAGCTGCAGGAACTCGTTGTACGATTCGTGCTGCACCTGGATCAGGTTTGGAATTTCCAGGACTTTGTCGATCTTCGACAGGTCGACTCTCTTCACGCGATTTCCATAATCCAAGTAAGCCATCTTCTCACCCCGGGGGTAAACTACAGGCAATGGTTGAATACGGGGGGGTTTCACGCCCCCCGACCGTTTTCGATCCCGCCGGCGGCAACTACTTTATTTCCGCCTGGCCCCCCACTTCCTCGATCTTCTTCTTCAGGTCCTCGGCGTCCTTTTTCGGAATGGCTTCCTTCACGGTCTTGGGCACGCCCTCGACGAGATCCTTCGCCTCCTTGAGACCGAGGCCGGTAAGTTCCCGCACGACCTTGATCACCTGGATCTTGTTGGCTCCGAACCCGGTCAGCACCAGGTCGAATTCCGTCTTCTCCTCGGCCGCCGGAGCCGCGGCGCCGGGGGCCGCCGCGGCGGCGGCCGCGGGCGCGGCCGCAGTCACGCCGAACCGCTCCTCGAGCGCTTTCACGTACTCGTGCAGTTCGAGGACCGTCAGTCCCTCCACCATCTTTACGAACTCTTCCTTGTTCATGGTACCCATCGGATTCCTCCCTTATCAGGCAGTTTTTTGTCCGGATTTTATTTCGTGAATGGAATCTAACGCGTAGACCAGTTTCAGTTGCGGGCCGGTAAGCGCCCGCACCAGCCGCGAAACCGGCGACATCATGCCGCCGGCAAGCCGCGAAAGGAGAACATCGCGCGGCGGAACATCCGCCAGCGACTCCACGTCCTTTACTTCCAGCACCCTTCCTTCGAGCAGACCCGCCTTCAGCCGGATCTTCTTGCTTCCCGCGACGAACTCCTTCAACGCCTTGGCGAGCGCCACGGGGTCCCCGTGCGTCACGGCCAGGGCGGTCGGTCCCGTGAAGAACGCGTCCAGTTTTCCGAAATCCGTGTCCTTCGCGGCCAGCCGGATCATGGTGTTCTTGACGACCTTGAACTCGGCGCCGACCTCCCGCAGCTTCTTCCTGAGGGAAGTGATCTCGGCGACCGTGAGGCCGGTAAACTCCGCGACGACCGCGCCCTTCTGGGCGCCGATCGTGCGGCGCAACGCCTCGACGGTATCCGCCTTGCTCCTGTTTTTCACTCGCGCATGCCCCCTTTCCCGATAGAGATTTGACCGCTATCGAAACCTCCGTCAAAGGCAGAGGGCGCGCGCGGGATAATCCGCCATCCTTTCGGCTTACCCGGCTCCCCTTGTCTGCGCGGGACGGGCGGGCTCATTCGAGCTCCCCGCTTAGTCACCAACCGGTGAACCCGCGGTCTTTGACAAAAGAAGTTTCCATATCTTATCGTGTACTTATCGTGACATCGCACTATCCTTGATCCGCCTGCAGGACGCTCGCATTCAGGCGTATCCCGACGCCCATCGTCGTGGAGAGGGCCAGCGTACGGATGTAGGCCCCTTTCGCCGCCGACGGCTTGGCCTTCATGATCGCCTCGAAGAAGGCCATGAAATTCTCCCTTATCTTGTCCTTCCCGAAGCTGACCTTCCCGATCCCCGCGTGAAGCGTGCCGGTCTTGTCCACCTTGAACTCCACCTTCCCGCCCTTGAGGTCCCGGACCGCCTTCGCCACGTCGAACGTGACGGTGCCGACCTTTGGGTTCGGCATCAACCCCCGCGGCCCGAGTATTTTCCCGATCTTCCCCACCGCTCCCATCATGTCCGGGGTCGCCACGGCCTTGTCGAACTCGAGCCAGCCCCCCTGGATCCTGGCGACCAGGTCTTCGGCCCCCGTGAAATCGGCGCCGGCTTCCTGCGCTTCCTTCTCCTTCTCGCCCTTGGCGAAAACGAGTACGCGGAGGGTCTTTCCCGTCCCGTGGGGAAGCACGACGGAGCCACGGACCTGCTGGTCGGGGTACTTCGGGTCGACGCCGAGCCGCAGGGCCACCTCCACCGTCTCGTCGAACTTCGCCACCGCCGTCGCCTTCAGCAGTTCCAGAGCCTCATCGAGAGAATACTTTGCCTCCCTGTTCACCTTCTGCCGTGCTTCCAGGTACTTTTTCCCGTGCTTCGGCATTTCTCTCTCCCTTCGATGACCTTGCTAAAAAACTTCGAGCCCCATGCTGCGGGCCGTCCCCTCGATCGTCTTGATCGCGGCCTCCAGGTCCTTCACGTCGAGGTCCGTCATCTTGAGCTTCGCGATCTCCTCGACCTTGGTCCTGGGAATGCGCCCGCACTTTTCCCTCTTCGGGGTCTTGCTCCCCTTTTCCAGTCCCGCGGCCTTGAGGAGCAGGATCGACGCGGGCGGCGTCTTGGTTATGAAGGTGAAGGACCGGTCCGCGAACACGGTGATCACGACCGGTATGATCATCCCCTCCTGTGAAGCCGTCCTGGCGTTGAACGCCTTGCAGAACTCCATTATGTTCACTCCGTGCTGCCCGAGTGCGGGGCCGACGGGAGGAGAGGGGTTGGCTTTCCCCGCCGCGATCTGGAGCTTGATCTGCGCTATGATCTTTTTCGCCATGGTTTTTCCTTACCCCCCTCTCGGATCAGCTTTTTTCGACCTGGGTGAAGTCGAGTTCGACGGGCGTCGCGCGCCCGAAAATGGAAACGAGGACGATCACCTTCCCCTTGTCCGCCTTGACGCTGTCGACGATCCCGCTGAAGTTGCTGAAGGGGCCGTCGGTCACGCGGACGTTCTCTCCCTCCGCGAAGGTGACCTTCGGCTTCGGCTTCAGGCGCCCCTCGGCCATCTGGGACTTGATGTCCTCCACCTCGGATTCCGGGATGGGCGAGGGATTCTTGCCGCCCACGAATCCCGTTACCTTCGGGGTGTGGCGGACGAGGTGCCACGTACGTTCGTCGAGTTCCATGTTCACCAGGAGGTAGCCGGGGAAGAAACTGCGTGTCCCCGTCCGCTTTTTCCCCTTCTTCATCTCCACGACGGTTTCGGCCGGTATCAGGACGTCGCCGAAGACATCCTGCATCGATTCCGCCTCGATGCGGTTCATGAGGGATTCCCTGACTTTCTTTTCATACCCGGAATAGGTATGAACCACGTACCACTCTCTGGCCATCTCTTCCTCTTGTTGTGAGGGATTAGAAGTTCAGAACGGAATAGACGATCCTGCCAAGCCCGTAATCCACCAGGCCGAGAAACATGACGATGATCATCACGGTGATGATGACGACCACCGTGGAGGACGCCGTTTCCTTCCGCCCCGGCCAGGTCACCTTTTTCATCTCGGTCTTGAACTCCTGGTAAAAAACCGAAACCTTGTTCGCGAACCCGGCCGCCCCCGCGCCCCCCGCCTTCGGGCGTCCCTCGTCCATCGACGTCCTGGTCCCGGGAAGCCGGTCCAGCAGCCTGTCCTTCAGTGATCTCGCCATGAAAACACCGTCTTTCGCCTCGACATGAAGATGGCAGGCCAGGAGGGATTCGAACCCCCAACCCGCGGATTTGGAGTCCGCTGCTCTAGCCGTTAGAGCTACTGGCCTATCCTCATCCGCCGGCTACTTGGTCTCCTTGTGGTTCGTGTGCTTCCTGCAGGACGGGCAGAACTTCTTCAGTTCCAGCTTGTCCGACATGGTCTTCTTGTTCTTCGTGGTGGTGTAGTTCCGGTTTTTGCACTCGGAACACGCCAGCGTTATGATGTCTCTCATTCCGTTCCCCGTTCCCCGAATAGGTGGATGCTATTCCAGTATTTCAGAGACGACGCCGGCGCCCACCGTCCGGCCGCCCTCGCGGATCGCGAACCGCAGTTCCTTCTCCATCGCCACGGGGGTGATCAGCTCCACCAGGAGCGACACGTTGTCGCCGG
>JAKALO010000044.1 GCA_021824125.1 Deltaproteobacteria bacterium
TTCGGCAGCCCCCACTTTTTCCCCTGGTTCCGCTACAAGGACCCCGACGCGATGGAGCGGGAGCTGCGCGCGAACTACCAGATCTACGGACAGACCGCGCACGCCGTCCTTACCAAGACCCGCGCGTGCCGTGTGATCCTCGTTTCCTCCCTTCCGCCGGAGGATGTGGAAACGATGGGGATGACGCCGGCGGCCACCTTGCCGGACGCGATCCGCGCCGCGAAGGCGATCCTCGGGGAGCTGCCGGTCCCGCTCGTCATCCCCGACGCGGGGTACGTCCTCCCCGACCCCGCGGGGTAAGCGGATTGATCATCCCCGAGAGGACAAACCACCCGGCTGCCGCTACTTGCAATACGAGAATCATGCCGAACGCGGCCCGATAACCGGCCGGGGCGTAGCCACCGGCGACGGTTTCAGGCCATATCCCGAGGATGACGCCGATGGCCCACTGGGCGGCGAAGGCCCCGATAAACACCAATACGTTCAGACCGGTAATGGCCCGGCCGGCCAGGTGCCCGGGCAGGTTCTGGGGGAGCAATGCATAAGGCAGGATGGAGGCCGTACCGCAGAAGCCGAACAGCAACCAGAGAGGGAGGGTCAACGCGGTCCATTGGACAACCAGCGGCATTTGCACCGGTATGAAGGCCGCCATGCCGTACGCGGCAACGGTCATCGGCCGGATTCCCCGCCTGGCCAGCCGCTCGGCCAAGGCTCCGAAAAAGAAGTAACCGGCGATCATGGCCAAGGAGATGCCCATCAGGGTGTTTGCTACCGCCATTCGCCCGAACCCGGCCACGTCCCGCAACCAGAGCCCGGACCAGAGACCGACCACAGCGAGATAGGCCCCTTGTGCGGCGACCGTCCAAGGGGCGATGCGCCAGAAGGTCGGGCTGGTGAAGACCGTCCGTATACCGGCCAGTTGCTGACCCAGCGATTCCCCGCTCTTCCCACCCTCCTTCTCCGGCACCACCAGGAAGATACAGAGTGCGGCGATCACGGTCAGCGCGGTCATCAGCAGGAACACGCCGCGCCAGTCGGTCACTTTCAGAGCCAGCTCGACCGGCGTGGTCGCCGCCAAGGCGCCGGCGCCGCCGGAGATCATCTGCACGCCGTTTGCCAGCGGCAGCCGATCGGCCGGAAACCACTGGGTGAAGGCCTTGAAAGCGGCCATCAGGCAGGCCGACACCCCCAGGCCGATCAGAATCCGTCCGATCATCAACCCGCTGAACGATTGGGCTCGCGCGAACACGAACGCTCCCCCGGCGGCAAACAGCAGCAAGGTCGATTCAACCCGGCGCGGGCCGTAGCGATCGAGCAACACACCGAGCGGCAGCTGGAAAGCGGCAAACGCCAGCAGATAGGCCGAGGTTAACAGGCCAAGGCTGGAAGCATCGATCCCGACATCCCGAACCAGGTCGGGTGCGATGACCGCGTTCACGGTCCGGTAAAGATAGGACAGGAAATATCCCAGGGAAAAGGGGAGAAATACGCGTAGCAGGGTCGTCGGCCGCAACGTCATAGCCGGGGTCACTTCCTGATCCATTCGCGCGGAGAACGCGTCAACACCCCGTTCTCCTGTTTTCCACGGTCAAAAAGCGACCGCGTTCAACAGTGCGTCGCGATCCCTACCGGACGATGCCTCGCCTTGCGCAACGATCTGGCCCCGCTCAAGCGCGTAAAAACGGTTGGAAACGTCCAGGGCGCGGAACACCTTCTGCTCCACAAGAAGGATGGGGATCCCCTCGTCCCGCAGGGACGTGATGGTGGAGAAAATCTCGTCCACGATCATCGGCGCCAATCCCTCGGTTGGTTCATCGATCAGAAGCAGCCTGGGCATGCCCACCAGGACGCGGGCGATGGCGAGCATCTGTTGTTCCCCCCCCGAAAGCGTCACTCCGATCTGCTTGCGCCTTTCCTTCAGGAGAGGGAATCGGACGTAGGCCTGCTCCAGCGCCCGTTTCGACTCGGCCTTGGAGCGGCGGAGACACTGGAGAAAGCCGAGCTTGAGGTTCTCCTCCACGGTGAACCCCGGGAAAATGCGCCGGTCCTCGGGCACCATACCGAGCCCCATCCTGCAGATGCGGTCGGAAGGGAGGCCTTCGATCGCGGCACCGTCGAACCGGATGGATCCGGACGTCGGGACTACCCACCCCGCGACCGTCTTCATGACGGTGGTCTTGCCTACTCCGTTCCGCCCGAACAGTCCGACCACTTCACCCGCTTCCACGCTCAGGGATACCCCCTGCAGCACGTGGCTCAGGCCGTAATGGACATGCAGGTCTCTAATTTCCAGCATGAACGCTCAACCCCAAATAGGCGCTCTGGACCAGCGGATTTCCCTTCACTTCCGGAGGCGTGCCCTCCGCGAGCTTTGCTCCCTGGTGCATCACGACCACGTGGTCCGATAAATCCATCACGAGGTCAATGTCGTGCTCTATGAGCAGGATCGACAGGTCCCCCGACAACTTCCTGATGACCTTTCCGATCTCCTGCGTGTCCGAGTGCGACATCCCCTGGGTCGGCTCGTCGAGCAACAGCAACCTGGGCCTGCACGCCAGCACCACCGCGATCTCCAACCGGCGCTGCTCCCCGTGAGAAAGGTATCCTGCCAGTTCGTGGACCTTTTCCCCGAGGTCGAACTGCTCTATCAGTTCGTCGACCCTTTCCCTCGCCCGCGCGCTGCAGCGGACCGGAAGGAGGGATTTCGTCGAGGATTCCAGCGCCTGCGCGGCGAGCCTGAGATTCTCGTAGACCGGCAGTTCGAAGAACAGGTTTGTGATCTGGAAAGAGCGCGAAATCCCCGCCCGAATCAACTTGTACGGCGCCCAGCCCGTCACGTCCGCCCCTTCGAACAGTACCGTGCCCGCGGAAGGCCGGATGCCGCCGCTGACCAGGTTGAACAAGGTGCTCTTGCCCGCGCCGTTGGGGCCAATGATCGAGGTGATCTTTCCCCGCTCCGCGGAAAAGCACATTCCGCACACGGCGGTCAGGGCGCCGAAGGATACCGTCAGGTCGCGGACCTCGAGCACGGGAAGCTCGCCTCCGGTCACGGGTTCTCCCTCCTTCCTGCGAGCCACTTTTCAACGAGGGGGGACAAGTACCCCATCAGCCCCTTGGGGAACGCGATGACCGAAAGCATGAACAGGACGCCGATCACGATCTGATAATGGCCCGTGTAGGTGCCGATGGCCGACTTCAGGCCGGTGAGGATGACACTTCCGTAGATCGCCCCGATCAGCGTGCCGAGCCCCCCGATGACGACGGTGATGACGGCGTCGCCGGAAACGGCGAAGTACATGAGCTCCGGCGAAACGAACCCCCGCAGCATCGGGTACAGGGCGCCGGAAAAAGCGGCCATGTCCGCTGCCAGGACGTACGCCAGCATCTTGTAGAGTTGCGGGTTGTACCCGAGGAACGGGACACGACACTCGTTGTTCCGTACCGCCCCGAGGGTCCGCCCGAAAGGGGTTCGCAGCAAATACGCGATGCAGAAATACAGCCCCATCGTCATCGCGAGAACCGTCAGGAAGAAGGCCGGCGCCTGCGCGGTGTCCACCTTGAAAAGCAGGAAGTTCGCCTGGATGACCGGGATTCCCATTATGCCGTCCGAGGCGCCCAATTCCCGGGTGTTGTAGACGATCTTCGAGACCACCTGGGCCATGCCGAACGTGATGAGCGCGAAATAAACCCCGCGGGCGCGGATCGCGATGAACCCCCCGACGATGCCCACCGCCGTGGAGACGAGCAATGTCACGGCCATCGCCGTCCAGAACGAGGGGCCCACGTGCTTGAGGACGAGTGCGGAGGTGTACGCGCCCAGGCCGAAGAACAGCGCCTGGCCGAGCGAAAGCAACCCCGTGAATCCCAGCAGAAGATCCACGCTCATGGCCAGGCCGGAATAGATCAGCGCCTCGGTGGCGAGCCGGAAGTAGAAGGTGTCCCCGGAGGGCGCCGCGACGAGGGTGAACGCCAGCGCCAGGCCGATGAACAGGAAGGCGAATACCTGCCAGGCGTTGTGCGCGATGTGGTCGCGCCTCCTCACGGCCTGGAGAATGGAAAGGGGAGGATTAAGCGTGTCCAAGCTTCCCCCCGAGGATCCCCTGCGGACGCACCATCAATACCAGCACCATGATCGCGAAGACCAGCGGGTCTGCCCAGACTGGGGAGATGTAAAGGCTGGAAATCGCCTGGACCTGGGTGAGAAGGAGTCCTGCGAACACGACGCCCTTGATGTTGCCCAACCCGCCGACAATCACCACCGCGAACGCCATCAGGATGAAATCCTTCCCCATGGTGGGGAAAACCGAGTAGATGGGAGCCAGCAACACCCCGGACAGCCCCGCGAGGGCGACCCCGAATGCGAAGGTGGCCGAATAGACCTTCCCCACCGGCACCCCCAGAGATGAAGCCATGTGCTTGTCAAACGCCGCCGCCCGCACCATCGAGCCGTACCGGGTGCGGTGAACCACCAACCAAACAGCCGCGATGGTGACCGTACCGAAGACCATCAGGAAGAGTCGATAGCTGGGGAAGAAGTTTCCGAACAGTTCGGTCCCCCCGGAGATCGGCGTTTCCGGCCTGATCGTGTTCGGCCCATAGGCGAGTTTGAACATGTCTTCCATGATGATGGCCAGACCGAAGGTCAGCAGGAGGGTCAGCATGTGACGGTCCTTCTGATGGAATACGCGTTGGATCAGGAGCCGGTCGGAGCCGTAGCCCAGGGGAAGCAGGACCAGGGGAACCGCGATCAGCAGCAGCCAAAAGCCGACTCCGTGGGATGCGAGGGTGATTCCGAGGTAAGCGCCCAGCGCATAGAACTCGCCATGGGCCATGTTGATGACGTCCAGCAGGCCGAAGATGATCGTAAGCCCGAGGGCCATCAGGATGACCGCCACCCCTATGGTCAGGCCGTTGAAGACCTGCGGCATGAATACGAACTGGATGTAGTCTACTGCCCCGCCCATGAGCGTTCCCCGTCGCGCGCGGACAGGGACCGGCAGCCGGAATCCGCCGGTCCCGCCGCACCGTGAATGTTTCCGGAAGCGTTAAAGCCGACCGCTCAGAACCGTTGGCAGGTATCGGGGCCGATCGCCGTGTTGCCCCGCACCTTGCCGATGATCTTGAACTTCCCGTCCACCACCTTGACTGCGTACATGTCCTGGATCGCCTGGTGATCGCCCGCCCGCATCTCCTTCATGCCCTGCGGCGTCGACCACTTGATCCCGCGCATCGCCGTCCGGACCTTTTCCGTGTCGGTGGATTTCGCCTTCTCCACGGCGGCCTTGTAGAAGTACAGCAATCCGTACGAATCGGCCCCGTAGAGGTCGGGGTCGGCCTTGTGCATGCCCCGGAACGCCGCGACGAACTTCCGGTTCTCCGACGTGTCGATCTCCGGGGAATAGCCGACTCCCGTCACGTACCCGTCCGCGACCTTGCCGATGGCTCCGATATTCTGCGAGGTAACCGTGCCCGACGCCCCAACAACGGTCAGGTGCTGCCGGATTCCGTACTCGGCCATCTGGGTGAACAGGCGAACCGTGTCGTTCCCCGCGACCGACGTGTACAGGACCGACGCGTGCGCGGCGCGGATCTGTCCGAAGAAGGGGGAATAATCCTTGTTTCCCAGCGGGGCGAACACCTCTCCCGTGCTCTTCGCTCCCTTCTTCTCGGCAGCGCTCTTGAAGGCGGCAACCGTGCTGCGGCCCATCTCGTAATCGGGCCCCAGGTAGAACACGTGCGCGCCGGGCTTCTCCTTGGCCAGCCACTCGGCAAGAGCCGCGGACTGCATCCCTGCCTTGGCGTTGACCCGGAAAACGTTCGGCGAGCACTTCTCGCCGGTGATCGCGTCGGAGAACGACACGGTCGTCGCGATCAGCTTGTTGTTCCTCTCTGCGAGCTGCCCGACTGCCAGCGTCGAGGCGGAGTTCACCGTCCCGGTCAGGAAATCGACTTTCGACACCTGGAAAAGCTTCTCGGCCTTCTGCGTTGCCACCAGGGGGTTCGCCTCTTCATCCTCGTAGAGCAAATCCACCTTGCGACCGATAATCCCGCCGGAGGCGTTGATCTCCTTGGCGGCCAATTCCAGTCCCCATTTCACCTGTTGGCCAATACCGGTGTACGTACCCGTCAGGGGGGTGACCACTCCGATCTTGATCGGCTCCGAGGCGTCCCCGTACGCGGCGAAGCATGCCAAGGCCGCAAACGTCAGGCAAAACGTTTTCCAGCAACGGTTTCTCATTTTTTTTCCTCCTCCATCGGGATATACGAACCGAACTCCATATCTTTGAAACGCATTCACCCCGCGGCACCCGATAGCGGAATGCCACGCTGGCGCAACCATTTCGGCAACAGCTCTTCGTCGACTCTCCGGGCAACGGTTGGAGCTTTCTGCAGGAGAAATTCGGCCAGAGGCTCGCTGAGGTTGATGCCGCCCATCGCACCGTCGAAGATCAGGACCTTCTCAGTGCCCGTCGTTTTTTTCGCGAACTCCATGGCGGATTCCATGGATTCCGCTACGACTGCGTGCTTCATGTAATTGAGGTTCTGCGGATCCCTGCGGAACAGATCGGCCTGCTCCTGCCCGACCATCACCGTGGGGATGTGTTCGCTGAAGAATGCGCTGGGGTACCCCGTCCAGGCGTAGTTGTGTACGCACATGCGGATGGCGGGATTGAGGGGGGGGATGTCCTCCAGGAGCGGCTTTCCCCGCTTTCCATAGAACGCTTCCGTGTACCAGGTGTAGGCCGGCAACGGCAATTCAAGGTCGTAGAGGTCCGTGTTGGCGCCGGCGAAGTTTGCGTAGATGACGCCGGCCGCGAACACGTACACGACCGGGCAAGGGAAATCCAGGGCCACGATGCACTCGTCGATCTCGCCGAAGAGGGTCATCATCTTTCCGTACAGGGTGCAGCCGAGCCGGGTAACCCGGTCGTTCAGGGCGTAAAGATCGTTGTCGGCGTCGACGCCGACGATGCCGTTCGGCGCCACCGTCAGGAAGGAGGCGAAGGCGAACTTCTTCTGCACGAACGGGGAGTCGAAGATCGCCCTGGCTGTGAAGTTGGCGGCCCTCGGCCCCAGGTTCTGATGGTAGGTCGAGCGGGTTTCGATGCGGGCGTACGACATCCCGAAGGGCTTCACGGCCCGGTCTACCTGGCGGTGGAAGTGGACCTCGCGGACGTCGCTGTTGTGGGCATGGACGATCCAGTCGGCATCGTAGACCTTCCGTATCCCGTAGAGGGTTCCCAACTCGGTCGCGATCGGGAATCCTTCATCGATCGGCGCGACGCCGATCGCTTTTCCCTGAAAATACCGGTCCAGTCCGTAGCGCCGAATGTACTCTTCCGTTTCCCGGAACCGGAGCCCGACCCCCGCGCGCAGCCGGATGTCCCTGCAGCCGGTCCGCTGCTCGATGACGTCGCGAAGGGTCTTGAGCATTTCCGTGTACGGTTCCCCTCCCAGCAGGGTGAAGCCGTGATGCGAGGCCAGGATGTTCACCGAGTGTTCCGGCCGGATCTTCGTCATGTCGACCTTCTCCACCGCTTCCAGGGTCGCCCGGCGGACCCCGGCCACTCCCCCGGCGCCGGGGAAGATCACCTGCGGAAGATCGGGGAAAAGATCCGAAAGCGCAACCGACGTCATTCCCGGCAGTTCGCATACCCGCTTTCCGACCAGCGCGGGGTCCACACCGTACTGGGAACTCCGGGGGGAGATCGGAGGGATCACGGGGCGCATCAGGATTCCCTCCTTCCTTGCAGCGGGGCAATTGTCACCCTGTCGAGGAGCTCTATATCCTCGTCGAAATAGAAGCCCCGGCTTGCGTACTTTTTCTTCGTCGCCTCGGGGATCTCCCACGCGGTCACGGTGCGGCCGTACCATTGCCATCCCCCCTTCGGCGGAACGGGCTGGATTCCTGCCGCCTCCAGCAGACGGAGGATCGGTTCGATGCACTCCACCTTGCACCCCGTGCGCACTCCGGTGACCAGGGAGATCCGCTCCGGCGTGTCGGCTCCCTTGAGAATGGCGGCGGCGACCTCCTCCGCTCGGGTGGCCGAGCAGTAACAGACCAGTTGCTCGGGGTTGAACCTCGCCTTGGCGCACAGGCGGGCCACTCGTTCGTACTCCACGGAATCGATGTCGACCCCGACGACGAAGGGGTGCGCCCGCTTCACCATGGCGATGGCGTATTCCGGGCACCGCTGTTCGCAGGCATAGCAACTGCGGCAATCCTTCTCGTCGACGACCGCCACTTTGTTCACAACCTTGATGGCCAGGACGGGGCAGACCCGCTCGCACGTCTTGCAGCCCGTGCATTTCGCGACATCAACGACCGCCAGCATGTTGACGATTTTCATGGCACCCTCATCCTTTGGCTTGCAACATTCTGTAGGCCACGTCGATGATCATGTCTTCCTGGCCTCCCACCATTCGCCGCTTCCCGAGTTCAACGAGGATTTTCCGGGGATCCAGGCCGAACTTTTCCGCAGAGCGATAGGTGTGAAGCAGGAAGCTCGAGTACACGCCGGCATACCCGAGCATAAGCGCGGCGTTATTGATGACCTGCGGCCGATGCATCATGGGCTCGACGATCCCCTCGGCGACGTCCATGATCCCGAAGAAGTCGATGCCGGTGCGGTACCCCAGCTTGTCGAGGACCCCCGCCAGGACTTCCGTCTGGGCGTTTCCGGCACCGGCCCCCAACCCGCGGCACGTTCCGTCCAGGAAACCGGCTCCGACCTGGGCTGCCGCCAGGGAATTGGCCACCGCCAGTGTCATGTTGTTGTGGGCATGGAAGCCTACGGGAATGTTCACCGCCTCCACAACCGCCCCGACGCGGGCTTTCACGTCATCCGGCAGCATCGCCCCGGCGGAATCGGCCACGTAGACAACATCGGCGCCGTACGATTCGAACAACCTCGCCTGCTCCACCACCTTTTCAGGGGGGACCATATGGCTCATCATCAGGAATCCGAACGCCTCCATGCCCATCTTCTTCGCCAGGCCGATGTGCTGCTGGCCGATGTCGGCCTCCGTGACGTGGATGGCCACGCGCACGGCTTTCACGCCCAATCCGGCGGCCATTTCGAGGTCCTTCTTCGTACCGATCCCAGGCAGGAGGAGAACCGTGAGCTTTCCTTTCCTTATCACCGGCGCAGCCGCCCGAAGCATTTCGTCGTCGGTAAGCTTCGACCATCCGAAGTTGCAGGAGGCGCCTCCGAGCCCGTCCCCGTGGGCGACCTCGATGTACTCCACCCCCGCCGCGTCCAGCCCCCCGGCGACCGCGGCGATCTGCTCCGCGTCAAACTGATGGCTGACGGCGTGACTGCCGTCCCGAAGGGTCGAATCGACGATCCGTATGGATTTTCCCCCGCTCATTGGGTCACACCCTTTACCAGGAGCTTGTCGGCCAGTTTCTCGGCGACCGCCACGGACGCCGCCGTGATGATGTCCAGGTTCCCGGAATACTTCGGCAGGAAATCCCCGGCCCCCTCGACCTCGATGATGGTCGTGACTCTCGTTCCGTCGACCATCGGGGGGACGCGCAGGCGGTAGCCGGGCACGTACGCCTGGACTTCCCGGACCATCCTTTCCACGGAATCCCGGATCGCCGCTTCGTCGGGGATTTCCACGTCGACGTAGACGGTGTTGGTCATGATGATGGGAGGGTCCGCCGGGTTGAGGACGATGATCGCCTTCCCCTTCCTTGCGCCCCCGACCTTGCAGATGGCCCTCGCCGTCGTCCGGGTGAACTCGTCGATATTCTGGCGGGTGCCGGGACCAGCGCTCTTGCTGGAGATCGCCGAAACCATCTCCGCATAGCGGGCGACCGCGACCCGATGGATGGCATGAACGATGGGGACTGTCGCCTGTCCGCCGCAGGTCACCATGTTCAGGTTGGGCTCGCCGCAGAGCTCTCCGAGGTTGACGGACGGAACGACGTACGGGCCCACCGCCGCCGGGGTGAGATCGATGACGATCTTTCCCGCGGCGCGCAGCAACGGAGCGTGCCGCAGGTGGTATTTCGCCCCGGTCGCGTCGAAAACCAGCCGGATGCTCCCGTCCTCCAGGATCGGCCGAAGGTCGCCGAGCGTGGTCCGGATCCCGAGGTCCCTTGCCCTCCGGATTCCCTCCGATTCCTCGATCCCCGCCATCACGTCCATTCTCAGGCGTGGGCTGCGCAGAACCTTGTACATCAGGTCCGTGCCGATGTTTCCGGGCCCGATGATCGCAACGCTCACTCGTTCCATGCGATGTGCTCCCCCCGAAACCGGACTATACGAACCGCACCCCGACCGACCCCAGCCCCTGGAAGAAGACGTGGAAGGAATCCCCCGCGGCGGCTTCCACCGCGGCGGTGACGGCGCCTGACAGGATGATCTCCCCGGTCCCGAGGGAGATGTCGAATTCCGCCATCTTGTTGGCCAGCCACGCCACCGATGCGGCGGGGTGTCCCAGCACAGCCACGCCGGCGCCGCTGTTCACCACCTGCCCGTTCTTCTCCAGGTACATGCCGACGAGTCGCAGATCAATTTCCTTTACGGGCGTCATCCTTCCCCCGAGTACGAAGAGCCCGCTGGAGGCGTTGTCCGCCACGGTATCCGGAAGTTTGATCTTCCAGTCCCGAATCCGGCTGTCGACGATTTCGATGGCGGGCATGACGCCTTCGGTCGCCCGGAGCACGTCGGCGATCGTCACCCCCGGTCCCTTGAGCGTCTCCTTCAGGACGAACGCCACTTCCCCCTCGACGCGGGGGAGCAGGAGGTCGGCCCGGCGGCACGGTTGCCCCTCGGGAACCAGCATGCTGTCGAACAGATGGCCGTAGTCCGGCTCGGGGACCCCGAACAGATCCTGCATGGCCTTGCTGGTCAGCCCGATCTTCTTTCCCACGATGCGACGACCCTGCCTCGTCTTCGCCTGCACCCCCGCCAGCTGGACCCGGTACGCCTCTTCCGCCGTCAGTCCGGGATAGGTCACGGTGAGGGGATCGATGGGCTTTTTCGTGGATTCGGCGTCCAGCAGCGCGTCAGAAATCGCCTGCGTGTTCATGTCGGTGCCCGCTTCCTTTCGTCGTCATTTTCGTGATCCACCGTTGACGCAGGGCGTCGGCAAGGTCGTTCGCCAGTTTCGCGTCGCCGACGCCGCTTCCCAAGCCTTCCTTCAGGACGCTCCACGCGAGCCGCACCTCTTCGTGCGGGCCGGGAAGCGCGATCAAGCGGGAAACCCCGACCCTCCCCACGGCGATGCGGACCCCCTCCTTGTGGTGACGTCCCATGTCCGGCGTGAATTTCAGGATCCAGGGCGTATGCGCCTGGGGATCGAGGCGGAGGATCGCCTCGATATTGAAATCCTTGTCTTCCGCTCCGACACCGCCCGTGGTGAACACCAGTCCGTAGCCCCGCCCGATGGCCCCATCCAGCACGCTTGCGGCCGCCGGGAGGCTGTCCTCGAGGATTCCGCCGAATTCGGCCTTGTATCCGGCCGCCGCTAGTTCCTCCAGCAGGTACGGGGAATTCGTATCCCGGATGTTCCCCTCGATCAATTCGCTCCCGGACGCGAAAACCAGCACCCTCCGCGATACGATCTTGTCGATTTCCGACGCGATCGCCGCCGAGTCCGCCAGGACCCTTTCTCCCTCGGCAGGGTCGAGGGAGATCAGGCCGAGGACGCCCTCCGAGTGGACCCTCGCCCGGGAACCGATGCGCACTCCAGGCACCCCCGCGATGCAGCCGAGCAATTCCTTCTCTTTCCCGATCACGTTTTCCGCCCGTACACTCCCCGCGAGAATGTCGAAGGCGATCACGCCGGGCCGTACGTCCACCACGATGACTTCCTTCGCGCCAAGACCGAGCACCCCGGAGGCGACATCCGCCAAGCGACCCAGGTCGGCATTCGAAAGCGCTATGCCGTCGATCCAGAACGTCGTTTTTTCCAGCAGGTTCCAATCCATGATCACAGGCCCGGGCGGACGGGAGAAACCGGGTTGGATATCATGTCAACCGACCACATCGAGGCGGAAATCCAGGAGAGGGGCGTCAATGATCGCCCTCCCGACATCGACGATATCGGCACCGGCGTCCAGGACGTCCCGAAAATTCCCGAAGTTCACCCCTCCCCCGAAGGCTACCGGGATCCGGGTCCGGAACTCTTCCCGACCGGCGATGTCCCGCACCGCGACGAGATCCTCGATCCTGCCGGTGTCCACCATCAGGATGCCCGCGCCTTCCCTCGACGCATCCCGCGCCTCCGTCGTTATCGGAGCCGCCTCCCCCCGAATCTGGACGACGACGACTCGCCCGGGGATGAGCCGGGCCCGGCGGACGGCGGGGGCGACCCCGCCGAGCATGCGTACGTAGTTTTTGTCAAGGTAGACGAACGGCTGATCGGTGATCCGCGTCCCCGCGCCGCCCGTCCGGATCGCATGGCGCAAATCGGGACGTCCCTCGGGCGCCACCTTCTTCCACGCACCGCAAACCACCCTGGCCTCCCCCACCGCCATGGCCACGAACGCCGCCGCCGCCGTGGCCACACCGGACGCCTTGCCGATGCACCCGAGGAACAGTTCTTCCGCGTTCGCCGCCTGCCAAGCGCTGGCATGGGCCCGGCAGACCTGGGCGCCCTTGCCGATGGGAGCGCCCTCGGGGGCGAGGCGATCCAGTTCCAGACCCAGGCTCTCCGCCTTCTCCCGCAGCCTCGATGTTCCGGAAAACAGTCCGGCCTGGCAGGCGGTGACCTCGAGCGTGAACGTCCTCCCGGCGAGAGAGGCGAAGAGCGACTCCCGGATGTCCGGGGACGGCCATGGGGACCCGGCGGGGGGCAGGGGAAAGGAAACCTGCGCCGTGTTTCTGAAGGAGTTCATGCGTAGGAGCTTCTCACCAATTCCGCGGTGAGATGCCTCTCTTTCAGGGTTTCCGAGATGCTGTCGGCGGTGTGCCGAACCAGTGAAATCAGCCTGGCCGTTTCCATTTCGCCGAACCGGTTCTTCGGGCCGGATACGCTGATGGCCGCAATGACATCGCCGTTAAGATCCTTGACCGGGGCCGCAACGCACTTCAACCCCTCTTCCACTTCTTCATTGTCTAGCGCATAGCCTTGCCTGCGGACCCGGTTCAACTCCTTCCGCAGCGATTCCCTGTTCGTTATGGTATTTTCCGTAAACCGCTTCAGGCCGCGTTCGCGGATGATCCCGTCGACCTCTTCCCGGGGGAGCGACGCCAGCAATACCTTTCCGACACCCGAGCAGTGCGCCGGGAGCTTCTGGCCAACCCTGGAAACGACCCGTATGGCCCTCTTCCCTTCGATCTTGTCGAGATAGAGGGCTTCGCCGTGCTCCAGAACCACGAGATGGATGGTTTCGTCGCACAGTTTCTTGAGTTCCTCGAGCGAGGGGCGGGCGAGTTTGCGGATCTCCGCGCTGCTCTCGACGAAAGATCCAAGGAGAAAAATCTTGGTGCCGAGACTGTACCTCAACGAACCGGGCGCTTTCTCCAGGAAGTTATGTTCCTCCAGGACGGCGAGGATCCGGAACGTCGTGGTCTTGTTGAGCCCCAACCGCCGGCCGATCTCCGTCGCCGTAAGCTCCTTCCCTTTCTCGTCGAAGAGGTCAAGGATGCTCAATGCCTTTTCCAGGACCTTGATCCTGTACCGGGTATCCTCGGCCGTCATTGTTGTTTCACATTGTGAAATATGAATTTCATTAACAAACAATGTACAAAGAGACCCGGGAGGGTGTCAAACAATTTTTCGCGAGAAGGCATTCCCACGAGCGGATACGTTTCGAGGCCATGCGGAGGGGTGATCTTCGACGCGTCCTATCCGCCGCTGGAATTCTGAGAGCATCGCGCCGAACGCGCGGTCGTCCCGACGCACTCCCAAGGTGTTCCCCACGCGGCGAAGGCGGGACCCGGGGGAGCGGTGGCGCTGGACGCCTTCTCGCCCCCCCGGGAGGAGTACAAGTCATAGTCCGCGCGGTCCGTTGCGTCGGCCCTGCGGGAGGACGATGCACTTTACGCCGTCTCTGACAGAGAGTAGCTGATACTGCGCCCGCCGGCCGCGCCTTTCGTCAAGATGCCGCGATCCACAAGATCAAGAATGTCGCGCAACGCCGTATCTTGCGAGCACTTCGCCAGCTTGGCCCATTTTGACGACGTCAGCTTTGCGAAGCGAGGGGGGGGGCGGGTATACTACCCTCACAGGATCGGGCGGAGGATATAGCGGCACGGTTCAGTTCGGATAACGGAGGAAACGATGGAGCGGATCGTCGGCATTCACATCAAGAAGTTGCCGGAGGGGTACTATCTGGCGACCTCTGAGCAGATTCAGGGGTTGGTGGCGCAGGGGCGTACGGTTTCCGAGACGCTGGAAATCGCCCGGGATGTTGCCCGCAAATTGCTGGAGGCACAGGCGGGAAGGCGGGGAGAGCCCGCACTGCCGACCGTCTCGGAATCTTTCGAGTATCAACTGGTCGTCGGAAGCTGAAGTGGGGCGACTCGCCGGGTTCCGATACCGGGAAGTCGTCCGGCGGCTGAAGACACTCGGGTTCGCATTCGATCGACAGGCGGCGGGAAGCCACGAGATCTGGTTCAACAGCGCATCCGGCCTCTACACCACCATTCCGAATCACCCCGGCGATCTTCCTGAGGGTACCCTGCGAGCGATCCTCAAGCAGGCCGGGATCCACCCGGACATGTTTCTGAAAGCTTGACCGGGGAAGAAGGGAACGGTCCCGGCGATCCGGGAGACGGTCCCGCCGCCGAAATAGCATGCAATATGGGCGATCAGGGGGCCGCTCATTATCACCCGGAACGGTGATGCCAAGGTTGTCCTGCAGGACATCGAAAGCTACGAGCAAACCCAGGAAACGCGGCGCAGGAAGCGCATCCACTCCTCATGGCGATGGCGGTTCCGGCAACAGGAAATGGCCGAGCCGTCCAACGTATTGAACGCGGCGAAGGCGGGTCCCGGGGGAGCGGTGGCGCTGGACGCCTTCTCGCCCCCCCGGGAGGAGTATAGGGAAGTTGTAGGAGAACACTCCTTCCCAGCAGTGGGGGACACACCTTCCCTGCATCCCGGGTTTACACCAGGTATGTCCCCCCTGGCAGGAGTGTCCCCCCTTGACGGGCGGCTTACGGTGCTTCGATGGGCGCTGGGGGCGCCTTCTTCGCGGCGCCCTTTTTCCCGGGCTTCGTCTTCGCCTCCGCGGCCACCCACCGGTTGATCGCGGAGAGGTACGCCTTGATCGCCGCCTCGATGATGTCGGTCGAGCTCGCGCCGCCGGAGAAGATCGTCCCGTTGGAGCGGATCCGCACCCGCGC
>JAKALO010000045.1 GCA_021824125.1 Deltaproteobacteria bacterium
CAGGTTCTCCTGGACCAGCTTGTGGTGGTCCACGATCTTCCGGATCGTGATGGAGATGTCGTCGGGATTGAACGGCTTGACGAAATAGTCGTAGGCCCCCTGTTTCATGGCCTTCACCGCCGTGTCGACCGTCGCGTAGGCGGTCATGATGATGACCAGCATCTCGGGGTGCGTCTTCCGAACCTCCTCCATCAGCTGGAGACCGTCCATCCCGGGCATCTTCAGGTCGACAAGCATCAGGTTCCAGCTCTTCGCGGGAAGGCGCTCCAGCGCCTTCTTGCCGCTTTCGACGGCCTCGACGTCGTACCCGTCCTCCTCGAGCCAGCTGGTCAACGAGGACCGGACGATCTCCTCGTCGTCGACCACCATGATGTTGACCTTCTTTTCTATCGACATAGCTACCTCCCCGCCCCTATTTTGGACGAAATCGTCACCCGGCAGTGCCTGCAGAAGTCGTGCCCCTTGCTGTCGACGTTGACGACGGTGTTGGACAGGTACATCACGCACTCCCTCGACGTGCAATGGATCAACCCGAAGGTGTGCCCCAGCTCGTGGAAAGCCTCCTTCCGGAGCCTTTCCAGGAGGAGCGCCTTTTCGGGCGCCACACCGTAAAACTCCTGGCGCAGCCTGGCGAGGGACACGACAGCCGCCGTGCCGCCCAGCTGGGCCTCGCCGAAAACGTACGTCAGGATCGGAATGCAAAGATCCTTCTCGGTGACCCCCAGGAGCTTGTACCCGTCAGCGGGAACCTCCCGGAGGATCTCCTTGAGGATCCTCGTCGAATAATACTGGTTACGCCCGGCCTCGTAGCTCGAGGGAGGGACGGGCATAGGCGGCATGATCCCCACCGTCGCCGGGAAGAAGCCATTCATCTCTTTCCTCAGCCATTCCAGGATCTCCGATTCCACCGGTCCAACGGCCCGGATATAGATGACGTTTCCGATGGGTTCCGTTTACCTTCCTTTACGTGATGGGAAGCTTTACCCGTATGCTCGTTCCGGCCCCGGGATTGCTGTCGATTTCCACCTCGCCGTTGTGCCGGGTCACGATTCCATGCACCACCGACAGGCCCAGCCCCGTGCCTTTCTCCTTGGTGGAGAAGAACGGGTCGAAGATCCGTGGGATGTCCTCCGGATCGATACCCACTCCCGTATCGCGGATGTCCACCATCACCGTGTTCGCCTTCACGTCGTGCTCGCATGAAATCGTCAAAGTCCCGCCGCGCTCCATGGCCTCGCAGGCGTTGATCAGCAGGTTTATGAACACCTGCTTCATGTGCGCCGGATCGGCGAGGATGTCCGGGATGGGTTCCATCCGCTTCACGACCTCGATGTTGTTCAGGCTCAGCTTGTTCCGTATAAGCGAGAGGGACTCTTCGATTATCTTCAACAGGCCGATCTGCTTGCGGACCGGGTCCTTCGGCCGCGTGAAATCGAGGAGGTTCTGGACGATGGCGGTCGTCCTCTCGACCTCCCTTCGCATCGTTCCAAGGAATTCCCTGTACTTTCCGAAATCCTCCCCCCCGGTCTGACCCTGTTCGATCTTCCTCTCCATCAGCTTGATGTACGTGTATACCCCGGTCAGCGGGTTGTTGATCTCGTGCGCAACCGTGGCCGCCAGCTTTCCCACGGCGGCCAGTTTCGCCGAGCGCAGGAGCTGGGACTGTGCGGACCGAAGCTCCTGCGTCCTGTCCTCCACCTTCCTCTCCAGGTTCCGTATCCCCTCCCGGATCTCCTCGCGCGCTTTCTGCAGGTCGCTGGTCATCTGGTTGAAGGACGTCGCCAGGTGCCCCATCTCGTCGGAGGTGGTGACGGAGATGAAATGATCGAGGTCGCCATCGGAAATCCTCCTGGTGCCCAGGACAAGCTCCTTGACGGGCCTCTCTATCATGTGGATGAGCATGAAAGCGACGATGGCGCAGATAATGACGATGGAAACCACGCTGGACAGGAAGACCCGGTTCCGCGTCGCCGCGATCTGATGATCCACCTCGGCGAGGGACATGGTCACGTCGATGACCCCGAGCACCTTTTGGTATTCGGGGTGCGCGTGGCATGCCGCCGAGGAGCAATCCTTATCGTTATAAAGGGGGTTGATGATCCCCAGGACGCGGTGTCCCGGTCCGGTCCAATCGACGCTTTCCATTGGATGGTATATCCGGCTTCTCCCGGACATCGACAGCTTCTCGAGAGGGCGTGCTTCCGCATGGCACGCGTAGCAGGCCTCCGCTTTCTTGTCCACCATCCGGCCGATTTCGCGAAAGTCGCTGGAGAAGAGGATCTTCCCCTCCTTGCTGTAGATCCGGACTTTTTCGATATCCGCCTGCCGGCCGATGGTCTCCATGATCTTGTAGGCGTGTTCTTTCCTGTTCATGAGCATGTCGCTCTGGATCGACTTTTTTATGGTTTCGCTGAGCTGGGAGGCGGTATTGAGGACCATGTCGTTCAGCTGCTTTTCAATGTCCTTGAGGGTCTGGTAGGCCTGTATCCCGTTCACCGCCACTACGATCCCGACGATGGACAGGATGATCTTCAGGCTGATGCTTCTATGCCACGCCATGGAAGGGTTTACCCCCGGAAAGGTTCACTGCGAATAGCCAGCCCTGGGACCGGATACAGTATACATATACCGTTCCCCAATGAAAGAAAAAGTCCGCCCCGCCCCCCAGGCGGCCTCCGAAGGAAGTTGACGGACCCGACGAAACAGGAAAAAATGATTTGTTGGTATCCGGTTTACGGGGGTGCAATGCAAAAACCGGCGTTCTATGGCATCGTCGGGGTTTCCATCGTCGTGACCGCCGTCTCTCTCGGTTACTCGGCGAGCCGTTTCCTGTCCGTTCGTCACTTTGCCCCCCGCCCGGCCGCGGTCGCGCGCGGGGCGGCTGGACCGGATTCAAGCGCCCCCCAGACTCCCCCTGAACGGTTGTCCAACGTCTTCGCACCCGAGCAGGGGATGGAGATCCCTTCCCGGATGACCGGAATTCCCCGGCCGGCCGAAGCGCCGACGGCGAGGTACGTTCTCCTGGGCACGATCGCTTCCGAATCCAGCTTCGCCCGCCGCGCCATTCTATGGTCGGATGGGATGAAACACCCCCGGATCGCAAGGGAGCAGGAGGAAATAGAACCCGGCGTCCGCCTGGCACGGATCGAGCGGGAATACGTGATCCTCGCGCGCGGCGGGGAACAGGAAAAGATGGAGATCCTGCCGGTGGGCTCCAAAATCCGGGCTTCAGCCGCCCCCGCCCCGCCGGCCGCGGGCACGTCCCGCGCGGCGGAGGCCCCCGCCGCCGGGGAGATCCACGCCACCCGCCTGGGGGAAAACTCCTACTCCCTGGACGAATCGACGGTGACCCAGCTGACGACCAACATCAACCAGTTCATGACCAACGTGAGGATAATCCCGTATTTCGAGGGGAACCGGTCCGCGGGGTATAGAATCGCCGCGATCCGCCCGGGATCGGCCTTCGAGCAACTGGGGTTCAAGGGGGGGGACGTCATACAGCAGGTCAACGACGTCGAACTTTCCAACCCTGAAAAGATGTACACGATTTTCCAGAACCTGAAGGACGAAAAGCGCGTCACGGTGAACATTCTCCGGCAGGGGCAGAAAAACTCCATCACTTACGAAATACGATGACCAGGGAGTATGCGATGAGAAAGATCGTCCCGTGCCTGGCGGCATTATGGATTCTTGCCGCACCGTCGTTCGCGGCGGGTCCGCCGACGGCGCCCGGCGCCGCGGCGTCCGACAACCAGGCCGCGCAAGTGTTCCTCTCCATGGATTTCACCGACGTCGACCTCCCCGTGCTCGTCAAGTTCATCAGCGAGCAGACCCGGAAGAACTTCATCTTCGACGAGCGCGTACAGGGGAAGATCACCATCATCTCCCCCCGCAGGATCAGCGTCGAGGAGGCCTACAACGTGTTCCTGTCGGTGCTCCAGGTGAAAGGCTTCACGACCGTCGAGCAGGGGAACACCATCAAGATCGTCGCGCTCAGGGAGGCCAAGCAGGAAAGCCTGTCGCTGTCGGCGGCGGACGGGGCGTCACCCAACTCCCAGTTCATCACCCGCCTGATCCCCCTCCAGTACGTGGATACGGCGGAGATCGTGGCGCTGCTGGCGCCCTTGATCAGCAAGGACGGCCTCCTCACCTCGTTCCCGGCGTCCAACACGCTGATCGTCATCGACTCCGGGACCAACATCGACCGCGTCCTGAAGATACTCGCGGAGATCGACGTCGAGGGGACGTCGACGACGCTCCGCATCTACCCGCTGAAGCACGCCTCGGTCGTGGAGATAGCCAAGACGTTCGACGGTCTCTACCAGGATGCCGCGCAGCCCGGCGCTCCCGCGGCGCGACGCGGACGGCCGGGGAAAAGCCGCGGTTCCGGGCTGAAATTCATACCCGACGTCCGCACCAACAGCCTGATCGTGCTGGCCGGAGCCGACCAGCAGGCCGACATCGGGGATCTTCTCGGGAAACTCGACATCCCCTCGCCCGAGAACACCGGAAAGATCAACGTCTACTACCTTGAGAACTCCGATGCCGAGGAAGTCTCCAAGGTCCTCGCCAGCCTTACTGAAAAGCGCGTACCTGGCTCACCGACGCCTGCCGGCGGCCCGCCGGCGACGATCAAGGGGGTCATCTCCGCTGAGTTCGAGGGAGGAGTCCGCGTCACGGCGGACAAGGCCACCAACTCCCTGATCATCGTCGCCTCCGTCAACGACTACCTGTCGCTCGTCGACGTCATCAAGAAGCTCGACATACGCCGCCGCCAGGTCTACGTGGAGGCGCTGATCATGGAGATCAGCCTCGACAAGGGGCGGGACGTGGGCGTCGAGTTCCGCGGAACCGCCGAAACCCGGAACCAGGGGGCGATCATCGGCGGGACGAACTTCGACTTCAAGGGCAACGTGAACGAGCTGTTCGCCTCCCTGGCCACCGGCAACCCGCTGCTCTTCAGCGGCACGGGGCTGATCGCGGGGGGGATCGCGGGCAAGGTCGTGCTCCCCGACGGGACGGAGGTCCCCGCCATCACCGCGGTCCTGCGGGCCGCGCAGACGCGGGACAACGTGAACATCCTCTCGTCCCCCCACCTCCTGACCCTGGACAACAAGGAGGCCGAGATAATCGTGGGCGAGAACGTCCCCTTCATCACGAGCCAGTCGCGCGACACGACCAACCTCGCCAACCTGATCAACACGATCGAGCGGAAGGACGTCGGCATCACCCTCCGCATAACGCCGCACATCCACGAGAGCGAGTTCGTGAACCTGGAGATCTACCAGGAGTCCTCCGCCGTAAAGGGGGGGACATCGCTCCTGAACGCCAGCACCGTCGGCCCCACGACGACGAAGCGGTCGGCCAAGACGAGCGTCCTGGTCAAGAACGGGGACACCGTGGTCCTGGGCGGAATGATGCAGGAGATCTTCACCACGTCCGAGAGCAAGGTGCCGCTCCTCGGGGACATACCCCTTCTCGGGTGGCTCTTCAAGTTCAAGTCGGTATCGCGGAACAAGACTAACCTCCTGATCTTCCTGACCCCGCACGTCATCAAGGACCCGAGGGACATCGCGAAGGTGACCGGGGACCAGCAGAAAAAAATGGACACGTTCATCGAGCAGAACAAGGGCGAGATCGAAGGGGTTCTCCCCCCGAAGAAGGGGAACTGATCCCTTGACCGAGCGAACGCGGCAACCGGCGGCGGAAGCCCCGGAAGACCTCTCGCCCGAGGTCGAGCTCCTCGGGAAGATCCCGATCGGGTACGCGCGGAAGCACCTGCTGCTCCCCTGCCGCGACGGGGACGGGGCCCTGGTCCTTTTGTCCGGCAGGCCGTCCGCGCCCGACCCGATCGACGAGATCCGTTTTCTCATAGGCCCCGTCCGCGTGGTCCACGGCTCCGAAGAGACGATCCTCAGGAAGATCGACACGGCGTACGAGAAGGTCCACGCGCCGGAGCGCGAGATGGTCGAGGGGCTTTCCGGCGAGTGGACCCTGGACATCGAGGCGGCCATCGAGGAAACCCGCGACCTCCTGGAAAGCCCCGACGAGGCGCCGGTCATCAAGTTCGTCCACTCCGTGCTCTTCCGGGCGATCAAGGAGCGCTCCAGCGACATCCACGTGGAGCCGTACGAGAAGGAGCTCGTCATCCGCAACCGCGTGGACGGCATCCTCTACACGATGGTGAACGCCCCGCGGAAGTGGCAGGCGCCGGTCGTGTCGCGCATAAAGGTCATGGCGGGGCTGGACATCGCCGAGAAGAGGCTTCCACAGGACGGCCGGATCAAGATACGCGTGGGGGGCAACGAGATCGACATCCGCGTGTCGATCGTCCCGACGGCCTACGGGGAGCGTGCGGTGCTGAGGCTCCTCGACCGGTCGAACCTCCTGGTCGGGCTCGAGGACGTCGGCCTCGACCGGGACGACCTCTCCCTCGTGCTGCGCTTCCTGTCGCGCTCCAGCGGCATCTTCCTGGTCACCGGCCCCACCGGCTCGGGCAAGACCACCACGCTTTACGCGGCCCTTCGGCGGCTGGACTCCGGAACCAAGAACATAATCACCATCGAGGACCCGATCGAGTACCAGATCATGGGGGTCGGCCAGATACAGGTGAACCCGAAAATCCACCTGACCTTCGCCAGCGGCCTGCGGTCCATCCTTCGCCAGGACCCGGACATCATAATGGTGGGCGAGATCCGCGACGCGGAAACCGCCGAGATCGCCATCCAGGCCTCCCTCACCGGCCACCTCGTGCTCTCCACGCTTCACACCAACGACTCCGCGAGCGCCGTGACGCGGCTCGTGGACATGGGGGTCGAGCCGTTCCTCGTGGCGTCCTCCCTTTCGGGCGTCGTCGCGCAGCGGCTGGTCCGCAGGCTCTGCCCCGCCTGCCGCGTGCCCTACACCCCGTCTCCCGCGCAGTGGGGGATGATCGGGCTCACGACTCCCCCGGAGGAACCTTTCTACGCCCCGGGCGGATGCCCCGCGTGTCTGAACACCGGCTACCTGGGGCGCGTCGGGATATTCGAAATCCTTCCCGCGGACGACCGCGTCCGCGCGCTGATTCTCACGCGCTCCGACTCGGACGGGATAAAGTCGTTCGCCGTGTCCCGGGGGATGCGGACGATCCTCTCCGCCGGGGCGGAGAAGGTCCGCTCGGGGATCACATCCGCCGAAGAGGTCCTCCGCGTGACGCAGGTGGAGTAGGATGCCCACGTACCGGTACACGGCCGTGACCAGGGCGGGGATCGAGAAAAAAGGGACCCTGGACGCCGAAAACCCGCCTTCCGCCCGGCGGAAACTGCACGAGGAAGGGGTCTACCCTCTTTCGCTCGCGGAGAGCCGGGAAGGCGAGCGTCTCTTCCCCTCCCTTTCCCTTCTCGGCCGGCAGGAGTTTCTTCCCCTCCTGACGCGCCAGCTTTCCACCCTGGTGGGCGCGGGCGTCCCCGTGGTGAGCGCGCTTTCGTCGCTCGCATCCCAGATCGACGAGCCCGTATCCCGCCGGGCGATCGGGGAGATCCAGGAGTCGGTCAAGGGGGGCTCCTCGCTGGGGCGGGCGATCGAATCCCACCCGGACCTGTTCCCGGAGCTTTACGCCAGCATGGTGCGTGCGGGCGAGGAAAGCGGGATGCTCCCCCTGTCCCTGTCCCGCCTGGCCGACCACCTCGAGCAGCAGGCGCGTACCCGGAACCGTGTGCGTGCCGCCCTGACCTATCCGATCCTTATGGCCGTCGTCGCGACGCTGGTGGTCGTCTTTCTTCTGAGCGTCGTGGTCCCGAAAATCGTGGGGGTATACTCCCACCTCGGCCACGCGCTGCCGTTCCCCACGCGCGTCCTGATCGCAGTCTCCGGCATGCTCTCCGCCGGCTGGTGGGCGCTCCTGATCCTGCTTGCCGGGGGGGTTATCCTCGGGCGCCGGTATCTCTCCACCGACCGGGGAAAAAGGACCCGGGACTCGATGCTCCTCCGCCTGCCGCTCGTCGGGCGCGTCGCGCACCTGTCGGCGCTCTCACGCTTCTGCCGCACCCTCTCCACGCTCGTGGCCGGCGCGATTCCCGTGGACCGGGCTCTCCGCATCGTCGCCCCCGTGGTGGGCAACATCGTGCTCTCGGAGCACATCGACGCGGCGGCGGCCCGGGTCGTGGAGGGAACACCCCTCTCCGAGGCGCTTCGGGCCCACGCCGAAATCCCCGCGACCCTCGTACAGATGGTCGCGGTGGGCGAGGAGAGCGGGAAGCTCGACTTCATACTGGAAAAAATGGCCGAAGCCATAGACGGCGAGATAGAGGCGAGGCTGTCCCGGCTGCTGTCCCTGCTGGAACCGATCATTATCCTGTTCATGGGGGTGGTCGTGGCGGGCATCGTAGTCTCCGTGCTGCTGCCCCTCCTCGATATCTCCCGGATCGTTCGTTGACAAGGAGGGCTTAAACGATGCCGAAGAAGCGGGAAGCGGACCTGCTCCGCGCGCGGGGCGGATTCACGCTCATCGAAATCATGGTCGTCATAGTCATCCTGGGGCTGCTGGCGGCGATCGTCGTGCCCAAGCTGATCGGGCGCACCGAGGAGGCCAAGCGGACCCAGACTCGCGTCCAGATCAAGAACATCGAACAGGCGCTGGAGCTTTTCAAGCTCGACAACGGGTTCTACCCTTCCACGGAGCAGGGGCTCGCGTCGCTCGTGCGGGTCCCGGAGATCGGCCGGGTCGCCAAGAACTACCGCAAGGGTGGCTACATGGACCGCGTCCCGAAGGACCCGTGGGGGAACGCTTTCGTGTACCTCTCGCCGGGTCAGCACAGGGATTACGACATAAGCTCCTACGGGGGCGACGAGGTGCCGGGCGGTGAAGGCGAGGACGCCGACATCAATTCCTGGGATGAGAAATAATACCGGCTTCACGCTGGTCGAGCTCTCGGTCGTCCTCTTCGTGCTGGGGCTCATCCTCTGGCTTGCCGCGCCGCGTCTCGCGGCCCTGGGGGAGCCGGGCCGGAACGACGTCTTCCGGGATCTCGCGGCGGGCTCCGAGGCGGCGTTCGACGTCGCCCTTTTCGAAAAAAAGGAATCCCGCCTGGTCCTCGACCCCTCCCTGGGGACCTACCGGTTCCGGGACGCGGAGGGCGGCGGCGCTTCCGCGCCCAAACCGCTGGGCAACCGCATCGCCATCACCGGAATACGGATCGAGGGAAGCGAGCGCCCCCTGGACCTCGTGACCGAGATCCGCTATCTCCCGGGGGGAAGGGTCCCCGCCGCGCGGATCTTTTTCCGGGACAGCGGGAACGAGGGCAGGCCCACCGACTGGACTCTCCGGATCAACCCGTTCGACGGTTCCGTCGACGTGCTCGAGGGGACGGTGGTCCAGGATGGATGAGAGGGTTCGCGTAAAGGGGGGGTTCACCCTCATCGAGGTCCTCGTCGCCCTGGCGATTCTTTCGGGCACCCTCGTGCTCGCCTACCAGGTGATGTCGGGGGCGATCGCCGCCGAGGAGCGATCCGAGCGATGGACCGCCGCCGCCTTCCTGGGCGAGTCCCTCCTGCGCGAGAACCTGTCCCCGTTTCCCGAGATCGCGGAAAAGGAGGGGAAGTTCCCTTCTCCCGACGACGAATACTCGTGGAAACTCGTCGTGAAGCAGGCTCTCCACCCCGACGCGCGGGAAGTCCACGTCATCGTGAAATGGGGCGGGGAGGAGCACGGGGAGACGGTCACCCTCGCCGGCGTCGCCGTAAAATGAAGTCGCGGGGCCGGGGCTTCACGCTGATAGAGGTCCTGCTCGCCCTGGCGATCCTTTCCACGATCATCGTCCTCCTCCTGTCCTCCTTCAGGGGGGCCGAGCGCACCCTCGAGATCCTCTCGGACCGATCCGGGGCTTTCCGGCAGGTCCGGATCGGCATGGACCGCATAGGCACCGATCTCGAGGGGGCTTTCTCGTCGCCGGGAAACGAAACCACGGCGTTTTCGTGCAAGGCGGACAAGTTCTCGGGGAACCCGGCGTCCACCCTGATCTTCACCGCCTTCGATCTCCCCGATCCCACCGGGGCCCGTCCGTCGTCCGGGCTCGTCAAGGTCCGGTACTTCCCCAAGATCAGCGAGGACGGCAAGCACATCGAGCTCCACAGGGAGCAGGCCGACATCCCCCTCATCGAGAACCGCATTCCAACCAGCGAGTCCCGGCTGGCGTCGCGCCTCCTGGGATTCCGCGTCGAGCTGTTCGACGGCCGGAACTGGATCACTGAATGGCCGCCGCAGGGGGGGTCCAGGTACATCCTCCCCGGGAAGGTTTCCATCGTCCTCACGGATCACCGTGGGCGGGAATACAAGCGGACCATCCCCCTTGCCCTGGCGGGGCGGGAGGCCTCGGCGCTCTTTTCCGGAAAAAGGAAGGCGGAGGTAAAATGACCGCCCGCCGCACAGACGAATCGGGGGTCGCCCTCCTTATCACCCTGCTCGTTCTCGTCCTCATTGTCGTCATGGCCATGGAGATCTTCCGGACCGGCTCGCGCGCCGCCCGGACGGGCGCCTACGGCAGGGATTCCATCCGCGCGACACTCCTCGCCGAAGGGGGCGTCGCGGCCGCCACCGTGGCCCTGCGCGAGGACGCGAAAAACAACGGCTACGACACCCTCGAGGAGGTCTGGTCCCGGCCCGTGCCGCCCATCGAGCTCGGGGACGGGGACATCCTCGTAGCGGTCGAGGACGAGGAGCGCAAGGTCAACCTGAACAGGCTGGTGCTCCCCAACGGCAACGCCCCGGACGAGCAGAGGCTGGCGGTGTTCAGAAGGCTCCTCGAAATCCTCGACATCGAACCGTCCCTCGCCGACGCGGTCGTCGACTGGCTCGACAACGACGACACCTCCCGGGTCGGCGGGGCGGAAAGCTCCCACTACCTTTCCCTCCCGTTTCCATACCGGGCCAAGAACGACTTCTTCGACACGCAGGAGGAGCTCATGCTTGTCCGGGGGATGACCGCCGAGCGGTTCGGCAAGCTTTCCCCCTTCGTGACGATCCACTCCTCGGGGATGGTCAACATCAACACCGCGCCAAGGGAGGTCCTCATGGCCCTTTCCGCGGGGCAGGACGCCGCGGAGGCCGGGGAGATCGGCGCCGCGACGGCGGACCAGATCATAGAGTACCGGAAGGACAAGCCGTTCCAGAACGCCAGGGAGATCGGAAACGTCAGCCCTTTCCTGAAAGACCTTTACGACCGGACGCGGTTCCGTGACCTCATAGACGTAAAGGGAACGGCGTTCCACGTGCGCTCGACGGGAAACGTCTCGGGAACGTACCGGACGATCGACACCGTGGGGACGAGGGCCGGAAATGATATACAATGGCGCTACCGGCGATTAGAATAAATGCCATCCATACGACTACCCGGGGGGGCTTGATGACGCGTTTTCGCGTAAACCTGTTCGCTTTTCTCCTTCTCACGGCGATGTTCGCCGGGACCGCTTCCGCGGAAAAAACGCTCCCGGTGAACGACAACAATACCGGCGTCTTCGACCAGCCCTCGGTGGCGATGGACGGATCGACGGCGCACGTCGCCTTCATCGGGGACAACACCGCGTCCGGCGTTTATCGGGTGTTCTACGCCGCCGTGAACGGCGCGAGCGACTACTCCAACATGTCCCTGGCGAAGGACAACACGGTCATCCTCATCTCCCCCACGGCTATCGACAACGTGGGCTCGGGCGGCAACTCCCCATACTACGACGCCCGGCACCCGAAAATCGTTCTCCGGTCATCCACGGAGGCGGTGATCCTGTTCCAGGCGAAACCCACTTTCACGGACACCGTTTACAGGCCCTTCATCGCCAGGCTCTCGCTGGCGAACAACGTCGCGACGCTGATCTCCGTGCTGGAGGTGGCGGGTTTCCCCTCCGGCACGCTGGAGTCCGGCGACCTCGAGGACATCTCCTTCGGGATCGTTGCGACCGACAACACCGTGCGCTTCGCGTTCGGCGCGAAGTCGGCGATCTGCTCGGCTGAAGCGTTCGAGGTGTACTTCGCGCGGGCGGGCATCGACAACGCCACGGTGGTCGGCGCCCCCCTGAGACTTTCCGGCGTCAGCGGCAGCCAGGGGTTCCGCCCGATACCGAGCCTGAAACTCGACGCTCTGAACCGCGCGCACGTCGCCTGGGTCTCCAACGACGGCGCGCTTGGCGCGAACCCGGTTTATTACGCGATGGTCAAGGAAACGAACGGGGTGGACAACCTCGTGATCGCAGCCACGCAGGTCATCGGTGGAGGGTTTCGCTGGGGGCACCCAAACCTCCTGGTGGTCAACAACAGCTCCATCGTGGTTCTCGCTTCCGACGAGTCAGTGGCGGGCGTTGCCGGGACCGTCGGCATCGTGAACGTAAACCCCGACGCCGACAACCAGGACGGCACCCCGGTCCAGGTGGCGACCAACACGACCTTCTTCATCACCCCGCCCGGAGAGCTCATCCTGCCCGCCGGATTCGACCTGTACCGCCCCGAGGCGATTCTCGACGCCAGCAACAGGATCCACATGACGGGTTACGGCGTGGGAGGTTCCAGGTGCACCTACTACGCCTTCCGGCTCATAGCGAGCTATCCCTACCACGAGATAGTGACCGCGCGTACCCAGGCCGGGTTCGACTCGCAGGAGTACCCGGCAGGGTTCACAGGAGACTACACCAGGGCGGCGTTCGGGATCATCAGCGGCAAGGCGATCGTGTTCTGGTCCGGCCTTGTCCCGGGAGGCGCGAACAGGAACCTGGACGTAACGGCCGTCCCGACCGTCACGCAGCTCCTGCCGTCCACCGAATCCGGCTGCTCGATGGTCGCCGACCCTCGCGCCGGGGAACGGGGTCGGATCCCCGGCACGGCCCTCCTGTTCCTGCCCGCGGTAATCCTCGCCGTCCGACGGTTCCTGGCCCGTGGGCGGATCACGCACCGGAGGGCCGTTGCGGAGTAGCGGTTTCGCCCGGGGCCGCCGGTTTCCCGCGGCCCTGGGCATTTTCCTTTTCGCCATCGTTTCACTTTTCGTTTTCCTGTACACCCTGCCGAAGGAGACGGTCCTCTCTCCCCTGAACTCGGCCCTTGCCGTCCGCGGCCTCGAATTCGGCTGCGAGGAGACCGGCTTCGTCTTCCCGCTCGGCCTGCGTTGCGGAAACGCCGTGATCTCCCGGCGCGGCGCCCCTCCCCTTTCCATCGACACCGTGGTAGCCGCGTGGGAATGGACGGGCCTTTTCCAGTGGCTCCCGTTCCACCTGAGGGCGGTCCGGGGGCCAGCGTCGGTGGACATCAGGACTTCCCCGATGATCTCGAACCCCGGGAAGGTCCGCCTGCGCCTTCTTCGGATCGGCCCGGAGGATCTCGGGCCTCTTTTCCCCGCCTCGGCCGGGACGGGCTTCCTGATCGATTCCGCCGAACTTGAATGGAAGGTGGCAGGCAACGGCTCGATTTCGGGCGCCGGGGAAGGATTTCTCTCCCTGCTGCGGCTCCCGATACCCGGGAAGGACTCCCCCGTGACCGAGGCGGAGCTTCGCGACGTCAGGCTGAAGTTCACCATCAGGGAGGGAATGCTCCTGGTATCCTCCCTCACGGGGACCTACGAAGGGGCCGACGTCGAGGGGACGGGCGAAATATCCGGCTTCCTGACCCCGTCCCGCTCCACGGTCACCTTCCATCTCCGCATCAGGAACCCGCTGGAGGGGAGGGTCGCCACCCTTTTTAACCTGGTGGCGAAAAACGCCAAGAATGCTACTCTGAGAATCAACGGAACGCTCCAGGCGCCGGCGGGGGAGTTCCAGTTTTTCTAAGGCCGGCGAGAAATGCGGGCTGAAACGGCGGAATGAAGAGCCTCGGTGTCTCGATCTCCCGTGACCGTATCTCGGCATTGCTCTGGGAGCAGACGCTTTTCTCCTCGAGGGTGGTTTTTTCCTGCGCCGTTTCCTGCGCGGAGCCGTACGGAGGACCCGAAGGCGCCGCGCGGCTCGCGGAGGAGATCCGCAAGGTAACCGGCGAATCGAACCTTCCGCCCGTGGTGCTGTCGATTCCCCCTTCCTGGACCTGCCTGCGCACGGTCGAGCTTCCGGTCCAGGACCTCCAGCGGGCGAAAAAGATCCACGTCGCGGAACTCGAGGGTAACCTTCCTTTCGAGGACGATCAGATCCTCTCCGACCTGATGCCGTCGCCGCCCGGGCAGGCGGGCCGCTTCCTGGCCGTCGCGGCCCGCAAGGACGCCGTTGAGAAATCGGTTGCCGCCTTCTCGGACGCGGGATTCCGCGTGGACCGCGTAGTCACCGACCACGCCTCGATCCTCTCCGCCGTCCTCTCGAAGGCGGGGCTTCCCGAAGGGATACTACTCTCTACTCTCTCCGACATAGTTGTCCTGCGCGTGGAGGGAGGCGCCGTTTCCCGGGGCCGGCAGTTCCCGCCGGAAATGGCGTCAGACCCCGAAGGGATGCGGAGGGAATGGGAAGGGATCGCGGAAGCCGGTTCCGGCGCGCCGCCGGTGACCATCCTTGGCGAGGTCCCTGCCCCGCTGTCCGGGGCGCTCGCCGCCGCGACCCGCTTCACCCCCCCCGCCGGCGTCGATGAGGACTTCATCCTTGCCTACGGCGCCGTGCTCACGCCTTCGTGGCAGAAAGAGCTCGGCGGATTCTCTCTCCGGACCTCCGCGGAGGCGGAATCGGAAAGGGTCAGGACGAGGCTCCGGGTCCGGGTGGCGGCGGTCGCGGCGGCAGTGGCGGCGATCTTCGCCGTTGGAACGCTGGAGGTCGCGCAATGGGCCGAGGCGAAAAAAGTCGCGACCGTGCGCGCGCAGATCCGGAAGGAGTTCTCCGAGGCCGTGCCCGGCGTTAAGGTGGTCGTGCAGGAAACCGCGCAGATCCGGGAAAAAATCCAGTCCCTGCGCCGCCACCGGAAGGAGCTGGGAGTCGATTCCCCCGCCCTGTCCGTTATCCTTTCGATGATTTCCCGGGCCCTTCCCCAAAAGACGAACATCTCCGTCAGGGAAATCTCCCTCGACGCGGGCAGGGTTCGCCTGGCCGGGGAGGCCGGCTCCGCGCAATTCGTCGAGACTTTCCGTTCCTCCCTCGCGGCGGCGTCCGGCCCGGATACGGTCGTAACCGTCCAGGAATCCCGGGGAAGCGCGAAGGGCGGGAGCGTCCGGTTCACGATCCTCATCGAAAAGGGGAGCAACGGCCGTGCTTCGTAGCCGTGAAAAGGCGTTCGTTTTCCTCGGCGGAGCGGCGGCGGCGCTCATCCTCCTTTTTACTTTCGTGGTGGTGCCGGGGGTCGCCAGGGTGA
>JAKALO010000205.1 GCA_021824125.1 Deltaproteobacteria bacterium
GTCCTGGCTCTGCACCGCGCGTATGGCCACGACGTTTTCATACGTACGGAAATCCCCCATCACGCCCACCGTCTTTATCGGAAGCAGAACGGCGAACGATTGCCAGATCGCCTCGTAGAGCCCGGCTGCCCGCACCTCCTCGTCGACGATCGCGTCGGCTTCGCGCAAAATACCAAGATGCTCCTTGGTAACGGGTCCCACGATCCGCACCGCGAGTCCCGGGCCGGGGAAGGGTTGTCTCTCGAGGATGTGGTCGGGGAGGTCGAGTTCCCTGCCCAGCTCCCGCACCTCGTCCTTGAAAAGCTCCCGGAGCGGCTCGATGAGCTTCAGCCTCATCTTCTCCGGCAGCCCCCCCACGTTGTGGTGGCTCTTGATGACCGCGGACGGACCCTTGAAGGACACGCTCTCGATGACGTCCGGGTAGAGGGTACCCTGCCCGAGGAATCCGACCCCGCCGGGGATATTCCGCGCCGACTCCTCGAAAACGCGAATGAACTCCTCACCTATGATCTTCCGTTTTTTCTCGGGGTCCTCGACCCCGTCCAGCGCGTCCAGGAACCGTTCCGTGGCGTCCACGTATTCCAGCCGAAGCCCGATGCCGCGGCGAAACGTCTCGACGACCTCCTCCGCCTCTCCTTTCCGCAGCAGCCCGTTGTTCACGAAGATGCACGTGAGGCGGTCGCCCAGGGCTCGGTGCAGGAGAATGGCCGCGACCGAGGAGTCGACCCCTCCGGAAAGCCCGAGGACGACGTTTCCGTTCCCGACCATCTCGCGCGCCTTCCGGATGCCGGTCTCGATGAAGGAGTGCATGGTCCACGTCGGGGAAAGGCCGCAGATGCGGAAGAGGAAGTTGGAAAGGACCTCCTTCCCCTTCGGCGTGTGCGCGACCTCTGGGTGGAACTGGACTCCGTAGACGGTTTTGCCGGCGTTGCTCATCGCCGCCACCGGAGAGTTCGGGGATCGCGCGATCGACGCGAACCCTTTCGGGAGCTCCTCGATCCGGTCGCCGTGGCTCATCCAGACCTGGATCGACATGTTGTGGCGGAGCTCGTCGATGCCCAGGAACAGCGGGTCCCCCCATTCGGCGTGAAGGTTCGCGATCCCGTATTCCCGGTCGGTGGATTTCCCGACTTTCCCCCCCAGGAGATACGCGATCAGCTGCATCCCGTAGCAGATGCCCAGCACCGGGATCCCGAGGTCGAAGATCCCGGCGGGCACCCTGGGGGCGTCCTCGTCGTAGACGCTCGCGGGGCCGCCGGAAAATATGATCCCGGACGGGGAGAACTCCCTGATGAACGGTATGCCGACGTTGTAGGGGTGGATCTCGCTGTATACCTTGAGTTCCCGCACGCGGCGGGCGATCAGCATCGTGTACTGCGACCCGAAGTCGAGTATGAGGATTTTTCCTTCCAATCCCCTACTCCACCCGGTAGTTCGGCGCTTCCTTGGTGATGATCACGTCGTGGACGTGGCTCTCCCTCAGGCCCGCCGAGGTGATCTTCATGAAGACGGCCCGCTTTCTGAGCTCGGAGATGTTCCGCGCGCCCACGTACCCCATCCCCGCCTTCAATCCCCCGACGAGCTGGAAGACGACGGCCGCCGTCGGCCCCCGGTACGGGACGCGGCCCTCGATCCCTTCCGGGACGAGCTTGCTCTCCGCCTCCACGTGGGACTGGAAGTACCGGTCCCTGCTCCCGCGCCGCATCGCCTCGATCGATCCCATGCCCCGGTAAACCTTGTAGGAACGGCCCTGGTAGAGGACGATCTCCCCGGGGCTCTCGTCGGTGCCGGCGAAAAGACCGCCGATCATGACCGCGGAAGCCCCCGCGGCCATCGCCTTCGTGATGTCGCCGGAATACTTGACCCCCCCGTCCGCGATCAGCGGCACCCCCTTCTTCTCCGCCGCCGCCGCGCACTTCATGATGGCCGTCACCTGCGGGACGCCGACGCCCGCTATGACGCGGGTCGTGCAGATGGATCCCGGCCCCACCCCGACCTTCACGCAGTCGACGCCGGCCTTGATCAGCATCTCCGTCCCCTCGCCGGTGGCGACGTTCCCGGCGATCATCTGCACCCCGGGGAAGTTCTTGCGGATCGAGCGGACGGTCTCGATCACGTCCCTGGAGTGCCCGTGCGCCGTGTCGACGCAGAGGATGTCCGCTCCCGCCTTGAGGAGCTTGTCGACCCGCTCTTCCCACCCCGGCCCCACGCCGAGGGCGGCCCCCACCCTCAGCCTTCCCTTTCCGTCCTTGCAGGCGAAAGGGTATTTCTTGATCTTCAAAATGTCCTTGATCGTGATCAGGCCCCGGAGGTTGTTCTTCCCGTCCACCACGAGCAGCTTCTCTATCCGGTTCTTGTGGAGGATCTCCTTGGCCTGCTCGAGGGTGGTACCGACCGGCACGGTAACCAGGTCTTCCTTCGTCATCACGTTGGAGATGGGCTGCTCGAAATTCGTCTCGAACCGCAGGTCCCGGTTCGTCAGTATCCCCACGAGCTTCCCGTTCCTCGTCACCGGCAGTCCGGAGATCCGGTATTTCCTCATCACCTCGAGCGCCTCGTGGACCTTCTGGTCGGGGTCCACCGTTATCGGGTCGATGATCATCCCGCTCTCGGATTTCTTGACCCGGTCGACCTCCACGGCCTGCTCGTCCGGCGTGTTGTTCCGGTGGATGAACCCGATGCCGCCCTCGCGCGCGACGGCTATCGCGGTGTCGGCCTCGGTGACGGTGTCCATCGCGGCGCTCAGGATGGGTATCGAGAGCCGGATCTCGGGCGTCAGTGAAACGGACACGTCCGCGTCTTTCGGAAGGACGTTCGATTCCCCCGGAAGCAGCAGGACGTCGTCGAACGTCAATCCCTCCTCAAGTTCCTTGCTTCCGATTCGCCCGATCCCGACGCTCATCCCCGATCTCCTTTTCCGTTCCATATGCCCGGAAGGATTCCTTCCAGGATCCCCGCGTCGCTCACGACCAGCTTGCCGATCCCGAATCTCTCCATAGCCGCCACCGCCTGGCAAATACCCGGAACGATATATCGCTCCCTGCCCTCTTCCATCCCCGGGAGCCGGAGGCGTTCCTTATCCGTGAGACGTGCCAGCCGATCTTCCCAGTGACGCACCCGGGCCAGGGACATCGAGTGGCCGTCGATCCTGCCCGGGTCGTACTCCGACATCTTGCGGTCCAGCGCCGCCAGCGTGGTGAAGGTGCCGGCCGTGCCGATCATCCGGCGGAACCGGCGTTTCGACCAGGACGCCGTTCCCGTGGAGATCCTGCCGTTGAAATAATGCTTCATGTTCGCGATCTGCCAGGGCCCAGGCGGATCGGAAAGCGGCAGTAGGCCGCACGCC
>JAKALO010000046.1 GCA_021824125.1 Deltaproteobacteria bacterium
ATCCGACCCGACAACCTTCAATTTCGGGAACGTCGACAAGCACTCGCTCCTCCTGGGAACCGCCGAGCGGGCGGACGTCCTCGTCGACTTCTCGGCCTATGCCGGCAAGACGCTCATTCTCTACAACGACGCGCCCGCGGCTTTCCCTGCGGCCGTTCCGGCCTATGACTTCTACACGGGCAACCCGGACCAGATCGATGTGGGCGCCGCCCCCTCCACGCAGCCGGGCTACGGCCCCAACACCCGCACCATCATGCAGATCCGGGTGGGGACGACCGTGTCGACCCCCTCCGCCCTCGATCTGGCCGCGTTGCAGGCGGCATTCGCCAAGACGGCCACGAAGAGGGGCGTCTTCGAAGTATCCCAGGAAGAGATCATCGTGCCGTCGGCCGATTACAATTCGACCTACAACGGGACGTTCCCGGTCGACACCTTCGTGAGGCAGTTCCAGAGCTCTCACACCTTCAGGACGTTGCTGGGTGCGACCGCGTCCGTCCCGCTGGAGCCGAAGGCCCTCCAGGACGAGATGGGCGAGGTCTTCGACGAACGCGGGCGGATGATGGTCATGCTGGGGCTCCAGAAACCATTGACCGTGCCCGGCGCCCAGAACTTCATGATGTACGGCTTCGCATCCCCGCCTGTCGAGATCGTCAGGGGCTCGATATTCGGGACTCCGATCGGGTCCATCGGGGATGGGACCCAGATCTGGATGATCACGCACAACGGCGTGGACAGCCACACGATCCACACCCATCTCTTCAACGCGCAACTCATAAACCGGGTCGCCTGGGACGGGGCCATCCTCCCGCCCGACCTTAACGAACTGGGCTGGAAGGAAACCTTCCGGGTCAACCCTCTGGAGCACACGTTCATCGCGTTGAGACCATTCATTCCAAACAACGTCCAGGTCCCCTTCGACGTTCCCAACAGCGTGCGCCTGATCGACCCGACGATGCCGGAAGGCGCGCCCCTGCCGGGAGGACCGGGAGGATTCTTCGACACGACCGGAGAGCCGGTCACGGTCGTAAACCATTACGTCAACTTCGGCTGGGAGTATATCTATCATTGTCACCTCCTGGCCCATGAAGAGATGGACATGATGCACTCGGTGGTGTTCGCGGTTCCGCCGAGGGCGCCGTCCACCCTGACCGCCGCGGTTACGGGCACCGGAAACAACCGGCGCGTGGTGCTGACCTGGGCGGACAATTCCCCCAACGAGACAGGCTTCACGATCCAGAGGGCGAACAACGTCAGCTTCACGACAGGGCTCGCCACCTTCACGGCGGGGGCGAACGTGAACACGTTCACCCAGACCGTCGGCAACACGAACCAGACGTTCTACTACAGGGTGCTTGCCGCCAACACGGTCGGGGACACTACCGTGTACCCCGCTCCCGCGGTCGGCTTCCCCAACCTGACCCTCAACTCCGGGTACACCAACATCGCGGCGTATCCGTTGAACGCCCCTCTCACCCCGCCGGCGGCGCCTTCCAACGTCTCGGCGACGGCCGCGAGGGTCGGCAACAATGCGAGGGTGACTGTGACCTGGACCGACAACTCCGACAACGAGAGCGGGTTCCTGATCCAGCGCGCCACCAACGCGGCGTTCACGTCCGGGCTGGCGACCGGCACGGTCGGGGCGAACACCACGACGTTCACGACCGGCAACCTGCCGCGCGCCACGGACTACTTTTTCAGGGTCCGGGCGTTCAACAGCGCGGATCCGTCTGCGTGGGTGAATGCCGCTCCATTCCCCATAAGAACGCCGTAAGTCGGGGAAATCGCATCGGACACATTCGGGGAGGGAGCAATTCCTCCCCGAATGTTTTTAACCGTCAAATCGATCGATGAGAAACCGGGGAGTGCTGGTGTAGGATACCTGTAGTCCCGACGGATACAGAAGAGGAGAAGAACCTATGAGGCCGACATGGATGGTTGTTATTGGACTTGGGCTGCTGGCTGCCCAGGTGTGCGCCGGGGAGCCGCAGGTTCTTACGACGCAGAAAGAGAAGATGAGCTACTCCATCGGCGTCGAAACGGCGAGGAACCTCAGGCAGCAGGAGATCGAAGTCGACCTCGCCATCCTGATCCAGGGGCTGAAAGACGGAATGTCGGGCGGGAAGTACCTCATGACCGATGAGGATCTCCTGAAAAACAGGAATGTTATCCTTAACGAGCAGATGCGGAAGCAGGCCTCGCAAAAACAGAAGCAGGTCCAGGCGAAGAAGATGGTTGCGGAAGATAACAAAAAGGCAGGGGAGATCTTTCTGGCGGCAAACCGGACGAAGGACGGCGTCGTGGCGCTGCCGAGCGGGCTCCAGTACAAGATTCTCAAACCGGGCGACGGCAGGAAGCCGGTGGACGCCGACACGGTGGAGGTCCACTACCGGGGCACCCTCATCGGCGGGAAGGAGTTTGACAGCTCCCATGCCAGGGGGAAACCCGCGAGCTTCCGCGTCAAAGGGGTAATTCCGGGCTGGACGGAGGCATTGAAGCTGATGCCCGTGGGTTCCAAATGGCAGTTATTCATTCCACCCGGGCTTGCCTACGGAGAGAAGGGGGCGGGCAGCCTCATCGGGCCGAACGCGACGCTCGTCTTCGAGGTGGAGCTACTCGCTGTAAAATGATCCAGGAGAAGGGCACGGAGAAAACATGAACCGTAGCTCCTTCAACGAGTCGCTGGTGTCCTTGCTGCCGCTTTCCGCCGCCGAGCGGGAAGCGGAGCTCGTCCTTGCGCGGGCCGAAGGCCCGGCATTCCCTAAAGCTCTTGTTTCCCGTGGGCTTATGACACCGGAAGGTCTTCGACGCGCCTATGAGACCTTCTGCGGGATATCCTCGTTTCAGAGAGAATCCGCCGAGGTTCGAACTATCCCTCCCGACATCCTGCCCCTGCCATTCCTTCGCGCCCGGCTGATCTTCCCGGTTTCCCTTTCGGACGGCACGCTCGTGATCGCGATGGCGGACCCACTGGACGTCGACGGCCGCGAGGCGGTCGCCAAGGCGACGGGCCGGCGGGTCGAGGTGCAGGCCGGAACCGAGGAGGAGATCCGCGAGGCGATCGAGAAAACGCATGGGGAAGACGCCTCCTCGATGGAGCGGCTGGTCGAGCAAGTGGGTGAGGAGGGTGAGGAGGGGACGGGTGGAGACGAGCGGGTGGAGCGCCTGATCGGCGCCGCCTCCGAGGCTCCCATCATCCGGGTGGTGAACTACATCATCGCCCGCGGGATCGAACGCGGGGCGAGCGACATCCACCTGGAACCCTACGAGAAGACCCTCCGCGTGCGGTACCGGATCGACGGGATGCTCGAGGAGGTCGAGGCGCCGCCCAAGCGGCTCCAGACGGCCATGATCTCGCGCATAAAGATCATGGCCCGGCTGAACATCGCGGAGAGCCGGCTGCCCCAGGACGGGCGCGTCAAGCTCCGGATCGGCGGGCAGGAGATCGACTTCCGGGTTTCCACCGTCCCCACGTTGTTCGGCGAGAGCGTCGTCATCAGGATCCTGGACCAGGCCAACGTCCCGCTGAACCTGGAGACGCTCGGGTTCCCGGCCGGCACGCTTGCCCGTTTCCGCCAGATGGTGGTCGTCCCGCACGGGATGATCCTCGTGACCGGCCCGACGGGGAGCGGGAAGACGACGACGCTCTACGGGGCGCTCCAGGAGATCCGGACCGCCGCCAGGAAGATCATCACCATCGAGGACCCGGTCGAGTACCAGATCGCGGGGGTCAACCAGATCCAGGTCAAGCCGCAGATCGGGCTGACGTTCGCGTCGGGATTGCGGTCCATCGTCCGGCAGGACCCCGACGTGATCCTGGTGGGGGAGATCCGCGACCGGGAGACCGCCGAGATCGCGATCCACTCCGCGCTGACGGGGCACCTGGTGCTCTCCACCCTGCACACCAACGACGCGGCCGGCGCCATCACCCGCCTGCTGGAAATGGGCGTTGAGGAATACCTCCTCCCCTCCTCTCTCATCGGCGTGCTCGCGCAGAGACTGGTGCGGACGATCTGCGGGAAGTGCTCCGCGCCGAGGGAGATCTCCCAGGCATTCCGGGAGGAGATACTCAGGGAGACGGGCTTCGTCGCCGAGGGTGACCTGCGGATCGGCAAAGGGTGCGACGCCTGCGCCGGGACCGGGTACCGCGGGCGGATGGCGATCTTCGAACTGCTCCCCGTCGACGAGGATATCAGGGACCTGATCCTGGCCCGCGCCGATGCCGGCGCGATACGGGAGCGCGCCGTCGCTCGCGGGATGTCCCTGCTGCGACAGGACGGCTGGAGCAAGGTTAGGAGCGGTATTACAACCATAGAGGAAGTGCTCCGGGTGACTCGCGCCGCTTGACCCGGGGTATCACCGGCGTTCGAGGGCCAGGGCGATGGCGGTATTCGGATACAGGGCGGCGGATCCAGAGGGCCGCGTCTCGGAGGGAATCGTCGACGCGGTCGGCGAACGGGGAGCCGCCGAGCGCCTGCGGGAGATGGGCTACCTGCCGATCCGGGTGTGGCCGGCCGCAACGCCCGCGGCGAAAGCGTCCGCCGCGGCCCCCCGGGAATACCGGGGGGGGGGTGCGAAGCGGGACCTCCTTCCGTTCCTCCAGGGCCTTCGGACACTCCTGGTCGCGGGGGTTCCCGTGGACGCGAGCCTGGGAATGCTCGCCGGCCTGTTCCGCGGGAAGCCGATCGGGGATGCGGCTGCGGGGCTCCTCCGGGATGTCCGCGCGGGAAGCTCGCTCGCCGACGCGATGAAAAAGGCGGACGGCGCCCCCTTCGACCGCTTCACCGTGCAGATGGTAAACGCCGGGGCCGCAACGGGGCGGATGGAGGAGGCGCTCGACCAGGTTTGCCTGTTCCTCCAGCGCTCCAGGGACTTCCGGGCAAACCTGCTGGGATCGCTCCTTTACCCGGCGGTTCTCCTGGGCGCGTCCGTCCTCTCCGTGGTCCTGCTGCTGGTCTTCGTCGTCCCCCGGTTCGTGGCGGTGTTCGCCGCCTCCAGGGTGGCCCTGCCGCTGCCCACGCGCATTCTTCTCTCCGCCAGCACGTTTCTGAAGGAGCAGGGGCCGCTCATTTTGCTCGCGGGAGCGTTTCTCTGCCTGCTGGCTTCCTCGGCCTTGAAGCGCCCGGAAGCGAGGAGAAGCTGGGACCGGGCGAAGCTGCGCCTGCCGGGAGTCGGGGGAATCCTGACCGCGACGGAAACCTCGCGGATCATGCGCTCGCTTTCTTCCCTGCTGTCCGGGGGTGTCCCGATCCTCTCCGCGTTCCTGATCGCGCGTGAAGTCAGCGGCAACACTTCGATACGCGAGGGTATGGAGGCCGCCCGCCTCCGGGTCCAGGAAGGAGTAAAGGTGGCGCGCGCCCTCGCCGAGACCACGCCGGTTCCGGAGATGGCGCTCCAGATGATCGCCGTGGGGGAGGAGACCGGGCGCCTCGAGGAGATGCTCTCGTCGGTCGCGGACGCCTACGAGGACACCGCGCGGAGAAGCCTGCAGCGATTCCTCGTCCTGATCGAGCCCGCGGTGATTCTCGGAATGGGGCTCCTGGTGGGCTTCATCGTCTTCTCGATGTTCCTGGCGATCTTCCGGCTGAACGAGGTCCCGTTCCAATGAGTCGTTCCCGTAAGACATTTCCGGTTCCGGCCGGATTTTCGCTTCTGGAGCTGCTGCTGGTGCTGGCGCTTGCGGGCCTGCTGGCGGCCGTCGTGATCCCTTCCCTTCCGGGCGCCGTCGAATCGGCCCGGCTCCGGGGCAGCGCGGGGGAGATCCGGGCGGTGCTCACTCTCGCGCGGACGCTGGCGGTGTCGGAAGCACGGAGCCGCTCGGTTGCCTTCGACCTCGCCCGCGGGGAGTACGGGATCGACGCGGACTCGCGGAAGTGGCTCCTGCCGGAGGGGATCCGCCTGGCGGCCGTTCGACTGTGGGATGCGGACAAGTGGAGCGGGGTCGTGCGCGTCCGGTTCTACCCGGACGGAAGCGCCGACGAGGCGGAGGTCGCGCTTTCCTCTTCCGGGGGGGGTGAAATGAAGGTGACCGTCGACCCGCTGACCGGGATCGTCGTGGAGGGGACGTGAGTCGCCGTCGGTCACGTGACGGGTTCACGCTGCTGGAAGTGATCGTCGCGCTGGCGATCCTTGGCGCTGGGTTGCTGGGACTTATGGAACTGCTCTCCGGGTCGCTCCGTCTTTCGGGGGGGGCGAGGGATGTGACCGCAGCTTCCGTGTACGCCTCCCAGCGGCTGGAGGAGGCCCTTCTTGCGCCAAGTCCGGTGGAGGGGGTGGAGACCGGCCTTTTCGGGGAGAAGTATCGCTGGACAACGGAGACCTCGTTCCTTGCCGGGGAGGAACTGCCCGTTTTCCGGCCGGTGCGCATTCAGGTGACTATCTCCTGGGGCGACGGCGCCCGGGAGCGCGCGGTGAGCCTTGCTGCGACCCGGTGGGACAGGAAGAAGGACGGGACGGGCGGATGACGCGAGGAAACCGGGTGTCCATGGAGAAGCGCGATGTGGGGCACGCCCTCCGAAGCGCGAAGCGCGATGTGGGGCCTGCCCTCCGAAGCGCGAAGCGCGAAGGAGGGTTCACCCTCCTGGAAATGATCGTCTCGATGTCGATCCTCGCCGCGATCGCCGCGTTCCTCGTCGTGGCCTTTCGCCTGACAGGGCAGTCGCTTGCGCGGGGCGAGGAGGAGGCCGTGGGCATGGCGCGGCTGCGCGCCGGCACGGAGATCCTGGAGCGGACGATCCGGTCGGCGGAGGCGCTCCCTGTCCTTCCCGTGGAAGGCATCCAGCTGCCTTATTTCCGGGGGGAGAGAGGAAGACTCCGGTTCCTCTCGGCGGCCGCCCCTTCCTCCCTCTCCGGGGGAGGGTTCCGGCTGATAAGTTTCTACGGCGATGAGTCCTCCCGGAACCCGGGAGGGCTTCTTCTTTCGGAAGCGTCCCCCATGCGGGCGGAAGGCGTGGAGGACTGGGAGGGGAGAGAGAAGCCGCGCGCGCTGTTCTCCGACGCCGCCGAGGTGGCCTTCCTCTATTCGCCGGGGCCCACGGAGGAAGGGAAGTATGAGTGGGTGGAGGAGTGGGACTCCACGGAGAAGAAGGGGATTCCCGCGGCGGTCCGCGTGGAGTTCGTCACTCCGTCGGGGGTCGGCCCGCGTAAGACGGCGCTGGTAGTTCCCATCCCGGCGGGAGGGTCGTGATGCACGGCAGGAGGGGAATCGCGCAGCTGGTCGTGTTGTGGGCGCTGCTTCTTCTGGGGGTGATGGCGATGTCCTTCGCGTTCTCGATGCGGACGGAGGCGCTGGCCGCCCGGAACAGCCTCGATTCCACCCGCGCCTACTACCAGGCCCGGACCGGGATCAACCGCGCCGTCGCGTCGCTGTCCTCCATCTCCCTCGACAACGTTCTCAAGGCCCCGCCCGTCGGGAAGGAAGAGGACGCATCATTCGAGACGCGGATCGAAAGCGAGGGCGGCAAAATCGACATCAACTTCGTTTCGGAAGAGATGCTGAAGGAGGTGTTGAAAAACGGGGGGCTTTCCCCGGAGGAAGCCGAAAGCGTCGGGGATGCCATCCTCGACTGGAGGGACGAGGACGATATGCCCGGGACGAACGGCGCGGAAAGCGCCTACTACGCGTCCCTGGCAAATCCCGTCAAGCCGCGCAACGGGAAGCTTCGAAGCGTGGACGAGCTCCTGTCCGTGAAAGGCGTCACGCCGGAAATCTTCGGGACCCTCCTGTCGAGGATCTTCACCGTCCACGGTTTTTCCGCCTCCCTGGATATAAACTCCGCGCCCGTGGAGGTGCTGCGGGTGCTTCCTGGGTTTACCCCCAAGGCGGCCGAGGCCGTGATCGCGCAGCGCCGGGAGACCCCGTTCCGGTCGGCCGCAGAAGTGGCCCGGCTCCTGGCGGAAGAGGGTATCCCTGCGACCGCATTGCCGATTTTCTCCTTCAACCGTTCCTCCCGCGTATACACGATCACGGCGGTGGGGAAGGCGGACGACAGGATCGTCCGGGGGATCAGATGCATGGTGGAAATCGCGGGCACCGGACCGAAATTGGTTAAGATACTGCGGTGGGTGGACTACGCTTCGGTTGGCGGAGGGACGTAGGAGGTGAGCCTCTTCCGGACAGTGGTGGGGATCGACCCTTCGGGAAGGCGCCTTGCGCTTTCGGCCGTCCGTTACGGGGTCGGCCGCCCCTCCGTCCTGGTTTCTCCCGCGGTCTTCGACCTGCGCGCCGAGCGCGATCAGGTTTGGCATGCGGAAGCCGGAAACGCGCTGATCGATTTCGTGGCGCGCAACGGCCTGGCGGGCAGCGAGGCAAGGCTCTCGATCCCCGCCGACAAGGTGTTCATCGCACGGATATCGTTTCCCCCGTTGAAGGAAAAGGACATGCGGGCCGCTCTCGCGCTGGAGCTGGACCGCCTCTTCCCGTATCCCCCGTCGAAGCTGAAATTCAACTGGTTCCGTTCGGGCGATGCGGAGGGCGGGAAGAATGTCCGGCATACCGTGGTGGCGGCTCCTTCGGAGTACATCGATCGCTGGGAGGAGCTTGTATCCGGGGCGGGGCTTGCTCTTGCCGGGGCCGTTCCTTCCGGCTGGGCGCTGTCCGCCGCCTGCGTGAGCGCCGGAGAGGAGGCGGGTAAAGCCGGAGAACTTTGCGCGATCCTGAGGGACCTCGACGGCTCAGCGGAGTGCACGGTGCTGGAATCGGGTGTGCCGTTCTTTTCCTCTCTGAGGGTTTGTCCTCCGGAATCGGCCCCGGCGGAGGCTTTCTCTCTCCTTTCCGAGGCGCTCGTCGACTTCCCGCCGGAGAGTGTAGAGGCAGGGGTTTCCGTGATCGCGCCGTCCGCCTGGGTGACTGAGGGGGGATTCCCCGTGGCCGGGGGGGAGTTCCTGCGTCCGATGGAAGGCTTCGAATCCCGGGCCGCGGAAGCAATGTCGGTATCGAAGGGACTCCAGGACACGGTTCCGGTGTGGGGAGCTTTGGGGGCTTTCGGAGCCGCGAACTGCGAGCGGGGGCCGGACCTTCTTTCCCCCGGAAAAAAGATGGCCGGGTTCCAGTCAGGGGCCCGCGTCGTCGCAGGTGCGCTTGCCGTCGCCACCCTGCTGCTGGCGTTCTCCTGGCCGGCGGCCATCTCACTGCGGACTAGCAGGGAAGTTCGACGGCTCGATGCGGAAATCTCTTCCCTCCGCCCGGCCGTTGCGCGCGTTGAGGAATCCCTTGCCCTCCTTGGCGGCATCGAGGAGCGAATCCGGATCCTCAAGGAAGCAGGGACCGCCCGTGAGGAGCCGATTCTCATCCTCCGCCAGTTGACGGAACGCCTTCCCCAGGGGACCTGGCTCACCGGTCTTCGCATCGAGGACCGCAAGGTCGAAATCGATGGGCTTTCCCCTTCCGCCAGCGAAATATTCCCCCTCCTGACGCGGGACGGGCAGTTCCGGAAGGTGGAGTTCGCTTCCCCGATCACCCGGCAGCCGGATAACCTCGAGCGTTTCCAGATCCGGGCCGAGTTCGTGTCCAATCCCCCGCCGGGGTCGGGAGAAGGGGGGGGGAGTCCGTGACGCCCGCCGTCCGCTTCCAGGCCAAGATGCGTGCCCTCTCGCACAGGGAGCGCATTCTCCTGCTCCTCGGCGCGGTCTCCGTCCTCCTCTTCGTGCTCGTCCGCTTCGGGGCATACCCGGCGATAGACTCCTACAGGAAGTCCAGGGCCGCCCTCCCAAAACGTTTCGAAACCCTGGCCCGCTATCGCCTTGCGGCGCAGGGGGAGGAAAAAATCGACGAGTCGTTCGCGGATGCGGCGGGGCAGCTGGAGGAAGCGGAAGAGGGGATTCTTCCTGGAAACAATCCCGCCGCCGCCGGCGCCGCGCTGCAGGGGATACTGAAACCCATGGTGGAGCGGCCCGATACCCGCCTGACCTCCGTGCGCGCATTGGCCCCCGTGCAGAGGGGGGCGTACGCCGAAACGTCCGTCCAGATGGACCTGCAAACCACGACGGAGGGGCTTGCGGGAATGCTTGCCGAGGTTGCAAGGAACCCGAAGATCCTCAGGGTAAAGAAACTGTCCGTCAGTTCCGGGTACTTTGGAATGGCAGCTGCGAACCGCCGCGAGACCCTGGTGGTATCCGTCGTGGTTGCCGGGATTACCGGCGCCGAGGTGGACACGAAGGGAGAAAGGGCGGAACAATGAAGCGTCCCGGGTTCCTGATCCTCGTGTTATCGCTTTCATCGCTCTTTTTCGGCTGGCGGTCTTACGAGGCATGGACGAGGCCCGTCGCGTTCCTCGCCCCCCGGTCTTCGGGGCCAGCGGCCTCGCCGGCGGGTGTTTCCATGACGGCCGTCGCGGCTCCTTCGATGGATCTCTCCGCTCCGGTGGCGTCGATCGTCGCCAGCCCCGTGTTCCGTCCCGACCGGAAGCCGTATTCCGAGGCGTCCGCCGCGCTTTCGAAGCGGAATTACGAGGCGGAGATGGCGAGGTTCATGCTGGTGGGGGTTTTTCAAATGGAGAAGGAAAAGAAAGGGGTCGTGGTCGGGAAATCCGGCAGCGCCAAGGAGGAGCGGTGGGAGGTCGGTCCGGGCGACGCCCTGCCCGGGTTCCTCGTGAAGGACGTCGGCCTGGATGGTATGACCCTTGTAACCGAGGACAGGGAGTTCCTCCTGCCGCTTTACGCGGGCGGACCGAAGACCTCGCCCGGACAGGCGCCGGCCAGGACCGACCTGGGTTCCCAGCGGCCGGCCGCACCCCAGCCGCCGCCCCTTCCGGCGGCACAGGCAGGTGGTGCACCCGCCGGGAGCCAACCCGCGCGTGCCGCGACGCCGTCGATGGTTGTAGCCCCGCAGCCGCCCCCGCAGCCGGTCTATTACCCCCGCCGGAATATTCGACCACCGTATAACCCGGGACGAAGGTAAGCATTTGAGGAGGACAGGATGAAGATCCGGACGTGGGCAGTAACCATCGCTGTAGGGTTTTTCGCCACCTGGGCATGGGCGGCGGACATCCCCCCGATTTCCCAACCGGCGACCGGGGTCATCGAGGAAAAAACGGTGGAAACCCAGGCCCACGAACCGGCCCCTCCTCTTCCGCCCGTCCCGGTTCCCCCGGAGTTCCCGTCGCCCCCGGCAGCGCCCGAACCTCCCCCGCAGCCTACGGTCCCTGCAGGTTCGCCTCCCGCACCGGCTGCCGCCCCGGAACCCCGGCTTCGTCCCGGCGCGGGGGGCGGTTTCCTCGTCAAGTTCAACAACGCCGACGTCTACGAGGTGATTCACACGCTGGGCAGGATCGCGGGTATCAACTACCTGATCGATCCCAGGGTCCGGGGCGTCGTCAATGTTCACACGCAGGGGTCGGTGAAAAAGGAGGCCGCCCTGGAGCTCCTGTTCTCGATCCTGCGCATCAACGGCGCCACGGCTGTCAGGGAAGGCGACCTGTATCACATCGTGCCGATGAACGAGGCGAAGATGGAGCCGCTCGCAATGGGAGGAAACGGGGACCTCTCTTCCCCGAACCGTCCCACCATGAGGGCCTTTCCGCTGCAATACATTGCCGCCTCCGAAATGGCCAAGGTGATCAAGCCATTCCTGTCCTCTGGCGGGGACGCCGTGGAGGTGACGAGGGCCAACATGCTGCTGGTGGTCGACACGGCCGGGAACATGGACAAGCACGCACGCCTCGTGGAGCTGTTCGACGCGGACGCATTCCGCTCGGCCGGCGTGCGGATGTTCCCGCTGAAGTTCCTGGACCCCGAAGAGATGGCGAAGAACCTGGACGCGATCTTCGGCGCCCTGGATTTCGGGACCAGGGGAGGCCGCCCCGCGGGGATCAACTTCGTCTCCCTTTCCCGCCTCAACGCGCTCCTAGTAGTTAGTGCCTCGCCGAAGACGATGGAGGACGTGGAGCGGTGGATCCGGGAGCTGGACCGGGAGCCGTCGAGTACTTCCCGGACGGTGCACCTTTACCGCGTGAAGCACGGCAAGGTCAAGGACGTGTCGGCGATCATCGAGAAGCTCTATCCGGGGCGAGCGGCCTCCCTCCCCTCCAAGCCGACCGAGTTCAAGCCGCAGGTGGGGGAGCCCGCGGGGTCCAAGCCGTACATCCTTTCTTCCCCGACGGCTCCCGCCGCGCCTTCTCCCCTTGCTCCCGCGCGCACGCCGGCGGGGGCGGAAAAGAAGGAGGGGGAAGGATTCGACATCATCCCCGACGAGCCGACGAATTCGCTGATAATCCGCGGCAGCGCGTCCGAATACGCCACGATACTGGAAACACTGAAGACAATCGACGTCTACCCGCGCCAGGTGCTTCTGGAGGTCCTGATCGGGGAGGTGCAGCTCGACGACAGCCTGAAGCTCGGGATCGACTGGACCTATGCGGGGACAAGCGGAGGCGGTGCGTACTCGCACACGGCCTCCATGGCCACCTCCGCGGCGGATCTCACCTCCGGCCTGAAGTACCTGGTGGAGAAGACCGACAGGCTGACGGCGGCGTTCCGGTCGCTGGCCAGCGACGGGAAAGTGTCGATACTGTCCTCGCCGAGCGTCATCGCCGCGAACGGGAGGAAGTCCAAGATCCAGGTGGCCGATTCAGTTCCGATCTCCACGGCCTCGATCGTCGCCAACTCGAACCCCCCGGTGACCACACAGACGGTCGAGTACCGGGACGTGGGCGTTATCCTCTCCTTTACGCCCTTCATCAACGACGATGGGCTCGTCACGCTGGAAATCGAGCAGGAAGTCAGCGAGGTCAGCACCACGCAGGCAAGCACCACGAGCAACCCGAGCTTCTTCAAGCGGAACATCCAGACCACGCTGATCGCCACAGAGGACCGGAGCATCGTCCTGGGGGGGCTGGTCAAGGAGCGGAAGTCGCGGAACAGGGAGGGGCTTCCCTTCTTTTACAAGATCCCCCTGATCGGCTGGATCTTCGGCGCCCGGTCGGATGTCCTGACACGGAACGAGCTCGTGATCTTCATCACCCCGCGGGTTATCGCGAGCGTGGAGGACGGCACGAGGCTCAGCCGCGAGTTCGAGGAACGGGTGGCCGAACTCAAGAAGAGGTTCGGAGAGGCCAAGGGGATGAAGCCACAACCCGCGGAAAAGAAGTGACCCTCGAGACGCACGCGTGACGGAACCAGGCGGGGTCGATGCCGGCGGCAGCGCCGGAAGGGCTCACCTACTTCTTCCCTTTATCCTTCTCCGGGGTTTTCATGCCGCCCCCCGCGGTTTTCATTTCCGCGAGGAGCTTCAGGAGCGCGTCCGCGGTCCGGTACCCGCCGACGATCCGCCCGTCCGGCAGGACCAGGGCCGGGGTCCCCCGGATGTTCAGCTTTTCGGCGAGGTTGAAGGTCTCGTCCGTCGCGCCGGTGTTGCAACCCGGCGGAGGGATGGGTTTTCCGGCGTAGGCGTCTTCAAGCATCGCCAGGGACCTGGAGCAGATGACCGCTTTCGCCTTTTCATTGACCGCGGGATTGTTGCTCCGTGAGTACAGCTTGATGCAGAACGCCACGTCCGGATCCTTCCCGACGACAATCTTCATCTCTTCATGGAGCTTCCCGCAGAAATGGCAGTCCGGATCGCTGAACACGACGACCTTCCGTCCCGCGGCCGGGTTTCCGACCACGAGAGCATCATCTATCGGGATTTCGGATAGGTCGACCGTCACCGCGTTCAGGGCCTCGAACCTGGTCCCGGTGATGTCCTCCTTCGTGCTGAGCCGGACCACCTGCCCGCTGATCAGGAAGTTCCTGGAAAAGTCGATGTAGATGGGGAATTTCTTCCCGCCCTTCTGGATGTCCACCACCCACAGGCCCTGCACCGGGCTCATCTCGACGTTCAGGACGTTGTCGACCATTCCGCCGAGGATCTTGTCGGCCTCCCCCCGGTCGAGGGTGTGGCAGTCCACGCACTCCCCGGTTCCGCACCCGTCTTTCTGGAACGCGTGCGCTCCTGACGCGCAAAGCAGAAGCGCGCATGCCGCCAGGATCGGGAAAAAAGGCTTTACCATCGTGTTCCTCCTGGAACGGATCATTTTACCCGGTTGATTCTACACATTTTATCTCCGGTAGACCCGGATTTTCGTTCCCGCCCCCTCCCCAAGTCCGGCGATACGGAGGGGGGCCGTCCCCAAGTCGGGAGGACACGTAAACCGTAACCTCTTTAAATCCTTGCTGATATAAGGTCTTCGTTATACATCGATGTTTGAACTTGTAACTATTTAAAATCAAACACTTTGTTACAAATACTATTAATAACCATTGACGTTTAAGGATCGGCCTTCGGAAAATGGGTAAACCCGAATTTTCGCCAGGGAGGAATCCATGGAGTACCCGAAGACAGGGGGAGACTTTGCCAAGCGTGTGGTCTGTTCTTGCGCCGCGGCATTGCTGCTCCTGGTCACCTTGCTCGCGGCCCCCTCGCCGGGTGCCGACATCACCCTTTCCTCCAGGACCTACTTTCTATATTACAAGAGAGATGTCCCCGGCGAAGCGTCACGGCGTTTCGCCCCCGTGTACGAATACCTCTCCGCCGACGCGAACGGCCTCGGGGGAACCACCGTATCCTTCCACTTCTACGGATGGGGGCGGCAGGACATGGGGGAGAAGACGGGCAGCGGCAAGACGTCCGGGGATTTGGGAAGCGCCTACCTCCAGTACCTCCACCCCACGGGTAACGCGGAGATGCGTCTCGGGCGGTTCTTCCTCGCGGAAGGGGTGGCCAGGGAAATCGTCGACGGGGTCTTTCTCAAGGGGAGGACAGGTTCCGGGTTCGGCGCGTCGGCTTTCGGCGGTGTTCCCGTGGAAGCCACCATCACCGCCACGTCCACCGGGGATTCGATCTACGGGGGGCGCCTGTTCTTCGCCCGGCCCGGGTTCGCCGAGCTCGGGGTGAGCTACCTTCAG
>JAKALO010000047.1 GCA_021824125.1 Deltaproteobacteria bacterium
CCCTAACCCTATAAACAACTATAATCATTTTATTTTTCGTTTAGTTACTACCATGCCAAAATTACATATTGGGTAGATTTAGGGAGATGTCGGCTACCTTCCCGGGATTTTGGACACAAATGAGACACTCGGGTCATGTTCACGTGTCCGAGTTGTTCACACCGTAAACAGTACCGACACGTGCCCGATCTTATGCGCAGAGTCGCGAGGACGAATGACGATGTCGATATCCCGGTCGAGCAAGGTGATGAACCGGACGAGTCGCTCGGACGAGAATCGACTCAGCTTATAGTTTTTGAGGTCGGAGACATGCGGCTGCGGAATTCCGAACCGCTTCGCGACCGCGACCTGATTCATACGATTTACGTCGATCAATTCGTTCAGGCGAACCGCGAGTTGCACACGAAGCTTCCTGTCCTCGGAATCGGCAAGACCGAGATCCTGGAAGACGTTTCCGCTGCCGGCGACAACCGCTTCAGGTTTTTTTCCGCCCATACCTCACCTCGTAGTCTTCCGAGGCCGCCCGGAGCCGGTCGTGAATCCGATTCTGATCGACCCGAGCCGTGCGGATCCCGGAAGGAGACTTTTTCTGGAAGCAATGCAATACATAAACGGCTTCCGAGAACCGGACGGTATAGACCGCCCGGTAGGTATCCCCGCGGTGGTCCTCGATGATCTCGAAAACACCGGGACCTTCGCCCTTCCAGGGCTTGGCGTTGGGGGGCTTCCCGCCAATCTGCACCAAATAGAGCGCGTATCCAAAGTCGTCGACCACCTCTTGAGGAAATTCGAGCAGGTCGACTTTCGCCGACCCAACCCAATGAAGTGGCTTTTCCGGAAGAGCACGCTTCATCACGCCAACAGTATATACCTATTTGGGTATAAGTATAAGAGGAATTTCAGTTAGCGAGTCGAGTAAATCCTTGACAGGAGTTTTCCCGTCCTCGGTCTGATAGAATCGGACAATCTTGCCCATAAAGGTTAACCTACACGTTAACCATAGTCAACAGCTACGGGGGAACAGCCCCCCCGTAAATATTTTCCCCCGGGCGGTCCTCACCGCCATGTCGCAGTGGTCGGCCTGGGTGGGCGGGGGTGATATCCCGCGGAGGACGACCATGTCGGTCTTCGCCTTGACCCGGAATCATTCAGAACCATTTTTTCCTCCGGAAGTAGTACAGCATCCCCGCGGCGATCGCGGCCATGACCAGCAGGACGGCCGGGTAGCCGTACCGCCAGCCGAGCTCCGGCATGTTGTAGGGGGATGCCTGCGTGTTGAAGTTCATCCCGTACAGCCCGACGACGAAGGTAAGGGGTATGAAGATCGTCGCGATCACGGTGAGCACCTTCATTATTTCGTTCATCCGGTTAGACACCGACGACATGTACTCGTCGACCAGCCCGGCCGCCATCTCCCGGAACGTCTCCACCATGTCCATCAGCTGGACCGTGTGGTCGTAGCAGTCCCGCAAGTACGGCCTCGTCCCGGTCCGGATCAGGGGAGAATCCTCCCGGAGCAGTTCGTTCATAGCGTCGCGGGCGGGCCACACCGCGCGGCGCACCTCGAGAAGCCGCTGCTTCGCACGGCGGATCTCGTGGAAGATCGCGGGGGACGGGGAGGCGATCACCCTCTCCTCGAGCTCCTCCACCTCGTCCCCGAGCTTTTCCAGCGTCGGGAAGAACGCGTCGATGACGGCGTCGCAGAGCGTGTACGCAAGGAAATCGGCGCCCTGGGTCCGGATCTGGCCCTTCCCCTGGCGCAGGCGATTCCGGACAGGCTCGAACGAGTCCTCCGGTCGCTCCTGGAACGTCACCACGACGCGTTCCCCGAGGAAAAGGCTCACCTGCTCCGGCGGCCCGGGATACCGCACCTCCCGCAGCACGATCAGCAGGTGCCCCTCGTACCGCTCCACCTTGGGCCTCTGGGGGACGTTCAGAACATCCTCCAGGGCAAGGGGGTGGAAGCCGAACCGCTCTCCGACCGCCTTGACGACTTCCGGATCGGACAGGCCGCAGATGTCGAGCCACAAGACCCCGTCTTCGGGATCCGAAAGCGACGCGATCTCCTCCGCGGCCAGGACCCGCTCCTCGAGCCCGGCGCCGTCGTACCGGAACAGGACGATCCGGACGGCCCGGCCGCCGGCTTCGGCGTGGGCCGCAAGGGTTCCGGGCAGGGTGCCCGGGGGATGCCACCGTTTCCTCCGCTTCCGAGCCATACGCTGCCCTCCTTCCTCGTTCCTCCCCTACCTTTATATATCAACCCGGGAAAATCCGTAAACGCGGCTCCCCGGCGACGATTGCGATCCCTGCGGTGCGCGTGAAATAATAAATAGAGGGACGAACCCCCCGAATGAGGTCCTGCGATGGCATTCGGTTATCACCGCGGCGTTGCCGCATTCCTTGCGCTGTTCACCGCCCTGGCGCTGCTCGCCTACAGCTGCGCCGTGAATCCGGTCACCGGGAGGTCCGAGCTCGCCCTGGTGTCCTTCTCGGAGGAGGAGGAGGTAGCCCTGGGCGCCAAGGCGTACACGCCCGCCGTCCAGCAGCAGGGGGGTTTCTACCGCGACCGCGCCCTCGAGGAGTACGTCCAGGGGGTCGGCATGCGGGTCGCCCGCGTTTCCCATCGCCCGAACCTCAACTACCGGTATCGAGTCCTGAACTCCTCCGTTCCCAACGCCTTCGCCCTTCCGGGCGGCTTCATCGTCCTCAACCGGGGCCTGCTTGTGAACCTGAAAAGCGAGGCGGAAATGGCCGCGGTGCTGGGGCACGAGACCGGTCACGTCACGGCGAAGCACTCCCTGGCCGGCTACCAGCGGGCGATCGCGGCCAACCTCCTGCTCGCGGGGGTTTCGGTCGCGGCTGGGGGAAGGGCGGGCGTGATGGAGCTTTCCGGCGTCACCGCGTCCCTCTTCGAGAACGGGTTTTCCAGGGACCAGGAACGCGAAGCGGACTGGCTCGGGATCGACTACATGGTCAAGGCGGGGTACAACCCCGAGGGGGCGATCAGGCTGCAGGAATATTTCTTCACGCAGCTTGAAGGCGGGAAAAACCCGATGTTCGTGGAGGGGCTTTTCCGGACCCACCCGTTTTCCAAGGAGCGGCTTGACAACGCCCGTGCCCTGATCGCACAACGATACCCCGGCACGGCACGGAACCCGAAATACACGTTCAACGAGACGATCTTCAAGGAAAAAACCGCCCGTTTGCGGGAGGTCCAGAAGGCGTACGACATCGCGGACGAAGGGGACAAGCTGTTCAAGGAGAAGCGGTACCCGGAGGCGCTGGCCAAATACGAGCAGGCCATAGCGCGGGAGCCCGGGCAGGCGTCGTTCCACTCCTCCGCGGGGCGATCACACCTGGTCCGGAATGACTATCCCGCGGCCGAGAACTCCCTGCGCGAGGCGATCCGGATCGACGAGGAATTTTTCGAGCCGCACTTCCTCCTGGGGGTCCTGCGCTACCAGCGGAAAGATTACCGGGGCTCGATCCCGGAGCTTTCGCGAAGCATGGACCTGCTTCCGAGCAAGCAGGCGGCAGCCTACCTGTCGAAATCGTACGAGGCGATCGGGGACAGGGAGAACGCGAAGAAATACGCGGAGATGGCCCAGTAGGCGCCGGCCGGCTGGGGCCGGCTCGTCATTTCCGCTCATCGAGGTCCTTTATCTTTCGGTCGATCGACAGGATCTCGTTCCGCATTTCCCTCCGTTCCACGGCGAGCTTCTGCCATTCCTGCTTGCGGGACATGTAGGTGGTTCTGGCTCTACCCTTCCGGTCCCGGGCGGAACGGATGTTGTCCCGCTCCGAGCTGATCATGTCGTTCAGCCGCCGGATCTCCGCCGACTGTCTGGTGAAGTCGCCCTGGGAGGAGGATCGTGCGAGCGCTTCCCGCTGGGCCTGCAGCTCGTCCCGCCTGTCCGCGAGGTCCTGGATCGCCTGGAGCGCCCGGTCGATGCGGTTGTCCTCAGAGTTCATCAGCCAGTCCATCCGGCCTTCCTCGTCCACCAGCGCGTTCTCCGCCGTGGCGATCCGCTGATCAAGCGCGTCCCTCCGCCCCAGGAGCCTCTCCCGATCTTCCTTGAGGTCCTCGATCTTCCTCCGGAGGAACTGCCGGCGGGCCTCCTCCTGCCGGGCAAGGATTTCAGCCTGGCGCACGTCCCCCTTCGCCCGCGCCACGGCATGCGTCACATTGTCAAGGACGACCGGCCGCACCTCCATCCCGGTCCTGACCCGCGCGTAATTCTCGTCGGAGAGCGGCTGGCTCCAGAACCGGTTCGAGAACAGCTCCTGGGGGTAGATCGTTACGGCGACGTTGTCCGCGGACACAATGAAATCGTTGTCACGCGTCACGCCGTTGTCCGTCCCCAGCGGGACGGAAACCGCCATGGCGACGTCGTTTTTCAGGTCGACCGCGGACTGGATCGCAAAGACAGGGACGGCAATTCCGGACAGGAAAAAAATCGCCACAAGGAATTGAGCCATCCTCTTCGTGCGCATCGGATGTCCTCCGGTTCGCGGGAATTCGATGACCCGCGTGCGGCGCATCGTTTATACTGTCTAGGTTATCCTAATCAACAGGCGGCGGACTCCGCTTACCGGCATAATGGAAAGGATACACCGTGACCAAGGAAGAATTCATCCCTAAATGGATCGCCTGGGAGGTGACCGGGCGGTGCAACCTGAACTGCATACACTGCCGCGCCTCCTCCTCGATGGTTTCCCACGACACCGATTTCACGACGGAAGAGGCGAAGAAACTCATCGACGACATCACCTCCTTCTGCAGCCCCGTGCTCGTCCTCTCCGGCGGCGAGCCGCTACTGCGCAAGGACCTCTTCGAAATCGCGCAGTACGGGACCGACAAGGGACTCCGGATGTGCATCGCGACGAACGGGACTCTCGTCACCGACGAGGTCTGCGCGAAAATGAAGGAGAGCGGCATCAAGATCGTATCGCTGTCGCTGGACGGGTCGACCGCGGCGGTCCACGACGACTTCAGGAAGCAGCCGGGGGCGTTCGAGGGAACGCTTCGGGCCGCGGAGACGTTTCGGCGCAACGGCATCAAGTTCATCGTCAATTCCTCCTTCGCGAAGCGGAACCAGCACGACATCGCCGACACGTGCAGGCTGGCGAAGGAGATCGGCGCGCACGCTTGGTACATGTTCATGATCGTCCCGACCGGTCGCGGGAAGGAGATCCTGGACGAACTGATCAGCAAGGAGGACTACGAGAAGATACTGGAGTGGCACTACCGGATGGAAAAGGAGGAGACCGACATGCTCGTGCGGCCCACCTGCGCTCCCCACTACTACCGGGTGGTCCTCCAGAAGGCGAAGGAAGAGGGGCACAAGTTCCAGCGCCGGTCGCTCACCTTTTCCACCGGCGGGGGGAAGGGGTGCATTTGCGCGCAGACGATCTGCTTCATCGACTCGAAAGGAAACGTGCAGCCCTGTTCCTACTTCCCCGTCGTCGCGGGGAACGTCAAGAAGGAGCATTTCAAGGATATCTGGTACAATTCCGAGCTGTTCGAGTCGCTGCGGGCTTTCGAGAAGTATAAGGGCCGATGCGGTGAGTGCGAGTACCTGAACGTCTGCGGCGGCTGTCGCGCCCGGGCCGACGCGGTGCTCGAGGACTACCTCGAGGAGGAGCCGTTCTGCTCCTACGTCCCGCTGAAGACCCGCAAGCGGCTCGCGCAGGACGACCAACAAAAACTCGGTCAAAAACAGGGTCAAAAACAGGGACGTTCTTAAAAAGTATGACCGGTTTTTCGAGTTTTTAAGAACGTCCCTGTTTTTGAGTACCTGTTTTACGATATGCGGAGAGGTGAAACCGTGGGCGATTACCGATTCCTGAAAGCCTGCCGGCGGGAGCCGGTGGACGTGACCCCGATATGGATCATGCGCCAGGCCGGGAGGTACCTCCCCGAGTACCAGAAGATCCGCGGGAAGAACTCCTTCCTCACGTTGTGCAAAACCCCGGAGCTCGCGGCGGAAGTGACGATCCAGCCCGTGGAGCGCCTGGGCGTTGATGCGGCGATCCTGTTCTCCGACATCCTCATCCCTGTGGAAGCGATGGGAGTCCCGCTGGATTTCCACGACGGGAAGGGACCGATCCTGGGGAAGGAGATCCGGGGGCAGGCCGACGTCGACGCCCTTTCCGTCCCCGACCCGACCGACAAGGTTCCCTTCGTGATGGAGACGATCCGGATTCTCCGGAAGGCCTTCCAGGGCAAGGTCCCGCTGATCGGATTCTCCGGCGCCCCCTTCACGTTGTGCTCCTACATCGTGGAGGGAGGGACTTCAAGGAATTTCATCAAGCTGAAGACCCTCATGTACCAGGCGCCGGAGGTGTACCGGTCGCTGATGACCAAGATCACGAAGACCGTGATCGCGTACCTGAACGCGCAGATCGAGGCGGGCGCGCAGGCCGTGCAGATCTTCGACACGTGGGCGGGGATCCTGACGCCCGGCGACTACGAGGAATACGCCCTCCCCTACACCAGGCAGGTCGTCGCGGGGCTTTCGCGCGGGAACACCCCGGTCATCCACTTCGCCAACGACTGCGCGACCATCCTGTCGGCGATCCGGACCCTCGGCGTGGACGTCATCGCCGTGGACTGGAGGATCCCCCTGGACGTCGCGGCGATCGTCGTCGGGCAGGGCGTGGCCATCCAGGGAAACATGGACCCCACGATGCTGTTCCACCCGCCGGAGAAGATCGACGACTGCGTGCGCGACGTGCTGCGGCGGGGTGAATCGGCCGCGTCCCACATATTCAACCTGGGGCACGGTATCCTGCCCCCCACCAATCCCGATCACGCGATCGCGATGGTCGAGGCGGTTCACCGTTTCGGACGAAAAGGGATGGCCGTTCCACGGTAGGGGGACATCCATGCCGGGAAATGTCCCCTTGACGGGTATCGTCCTCCTGAACATGGGGGGGCCCGACAGCCTTTCCGCCGTGCGCCCCTTCCTGGCCCGGCTGTTCTCCGACCGCGACCTGATCCGCCTTCCCGCCGCTTTCGTCACCCAGCCGCTGTTCGCGTGGCTGGTCTCGGGGCTTCGCGCGCGCAAGGTGAAGCGCTATTACGAGGAGATCGGCGGAGGATCGCCGATCGGCCGCCTGACGGAGCTCCAGCGTGCCGCGCTGGAGGACGCTCTCCGGGAGACGGGCGGGAACTTCCGGGTGTACGTCGCCATGCGATACTGGCACCCGCTGGCCAAACACACCGTTCTCGACATGAAGGAAGACGGCGTCGCCCAGGCGATCGCGCTCCCCCTTTATCCCCAGTTCTTCGCGGCGACCACCGGGGCGAGCCTGAAGGATTTCAAGGTCTGGATGCGGTGGGCCGGGGTTTCCTTCCCTCTCCGCGAGATACGCTCCTACCCCGACCACCCCGGCTACATCGCGTCCCTTTCCGGGAAGATCGCGGAAACGCTCGCCGTAGCAGGCACGGGGAAGACGCACCTGCTGTTCAGCGCGCACGGCGTCCCGAAGTCGTTCATCGACGGGGGAGATCCCTACCAGGCGGAGGTCGGGCGCACGGTGGCGGCGGTGATGCGGGTATTTCCGGGCACCCCGCACTCGATCTCCTACCAGAGCCGCGCGGGATGGGCGGAGTGGCTGGGCCCAGACACCGTCGCGGAGACCGGAAGGCTGGGACGGGAGGGGATAGAAACGCTCGTCGTCGTCCCGGTGAGCTTCGTATCCGACCACATCGAGACACTGCACGAGCTGGACATCCGGCTCAAGGCCACGGCGGAGCAGGCAGGGATAAAAACGTTCCTGCGGGTGCCGGCGCAAAACGATTCGCCCGCCTTCATCCGCGCGTTGAAGGACATCGTTCTGGCGGAGGACGGTTAATGCCGAGGATCATCATCGTGGGCGCGGGGATCTCGGGGCTTTGCACGGCCCATTACCTCGTGAGGAATCTTTCCGCGGCCGGCCGCGAGGCGGAGATCCTCATTTTCGAGGCGGAAGAAGTCCCCGGCGGCAAGATGCGCACCATCCGCGAGGACGGCTTCAACATGGAGTGGGGGCCCAACGGGTTCCTCACCAACAAGCCGTACTCCCTGGAGCTCGTGAAGGACATCGGGATCGAGGACCGCCTTGCCCGTTCGTCGGACCTGGCCAGAAAGCGGTTCATCCGCTCCGGAGGCAGGCTCCACCGCCTGCCCGAGACGCCCCAGGCGTTCTTCTCCTCGAATCTCCTCTCCCTGCGCGGGAGACTCCGGATCATGTGGGAGCCGTTCGCGGCCGGCCCTCCCGCCGGCGTGGACGAGTCGCTGGGGGATTTCGCCCGCAGGAGGCTGGGGAGCGAGGCGCTCGAGAAGCTGCTCGACCCGATGGTGACCGGGATCTACGCGGGGGACCCCGACAGGATGTCCCTCCGGAGCTGCTTCCCCGTCATACACGACCTCGAGCGGAAGTACGGGGGGCTCGTCAAGGGGATGCTCTCCCTGCGGAGGGAGCGCAAACGGCAGGGGATAAAGCGCGAGATGTCGGCGGGACCCGGCGGCGTCCTGATGTCGTTCGACTCCGGCGCGCAGGCGCTCGTCGACGTCCTCGCCGAACGCCTTTCGGAGGGTCTGCACACCGGCGTCTCCGTCGAGGAGGTGCGCGAGCGCGACGGAAAGCTCCTCCTGTCGATCACGGAGAAGGGCCTGCGCGGGGAGATCGACACGGACGTGCTGGTCCTGGCCGTCCCGGCGTTCGCGGCGGCGTCCGTACTCGCCCCCCTCGACCCGCGGCTGACGGAGGCGCTGTCCTCCATCCCCTATTCCCCGATATCGGTCGTGGCGCTCGGGTACGACAAGGCCACTCTCGGGAATCCGCTCGACGGGTTCGGCTTCCTCATCCCCCGCGGGGAGAAACGGAAGATCCTGGGGGCGCTGTGGGACTCCAGCGTCTTCCCGAACCGCGCGCCCGAGGGGAAGGCCCTGATCCGCGCGATGGTGGGGGGGGTGCGCAACCCCGCGCTGGCCGCGCTGCCCACCGACGAGATCGTCGGCCTCACGAGATCGGAGCTCGCCGTGACGATGGGGATCACGGCTGAGCCGGTCCTTTCGCGCGCCTTCTTCCACGAGAAAGGGATCCCGCAGTACCTCGTGGGGCACGGCAAGCTGCTGGACCGGATCGACGCCAGGCTTGCCGCCCATCCGGGCATCCACCTTAACAGCAACGCCTACCGGGGGATCGCCCTCAACGACTGCGTGCTGCAGTCCCGCCTGACCGCGGAACGGATCGCGCGCGGCCTTTAGCAAACCCGCGCCCGGGGGTACTCATATGAAGAGCTACCGGAAAGAGCTGTCGTTCACCTGCCCCGAGCGGGTGGGGTTCGTCCACATCACTCCCGACGTGGATCAGTGCCTTCGGGAGAGCGGCATACGCGAAGGGCTGTGCCTGGTCAACGCCATGCACATCACCGCCTCGGTCTTCATCAACGACGACGAGAGCGGGCTGCACCAGGACTACGCGAGATGGCTGGAGGAGATCGCGCCACACGAGCCGGTTTCACGCTACCTGCACAACCGCACGGGGGAGGACAACGGCGACGCGCACCTGAAGCGGCAGGTGATGGGGCGGGAGGTGGTGGTCGCCGTGACCGGGGGAAAGCTCGACTTCGGTCCCTGGGAGCGGATCTTCTACGGGGAGTTCGACGGGCGGCGCAGGAAACGGGTCCTCGTCAAGATCGTCGGCGAATGACGGGATCCCTTCAGCGACTCACCCGTGCGACGCGGGCCTCTTGAGCCTGGAACGCAGGCCCAGCGCCAGGAGCGGGGAAAAGATCAGTAGGAGAGAGAGCGCCGACGCGGCGGAAAAGGGTGCGCCGGATCTTCCGGTTACCATGCCGCACCCGCCCCCTCCGGCGGCCCCGGCCGTCCCGCCGCCCGTGGTGATCGGGACGCTTTCGGAAGAAGCGACGAAAGCATGGGTTTCCCCGGCGGCGGTCTCCCCCGATCCGGACACCTGCCCGATATCGTTCACGGAAACCGCTTCCGTCGCCGTCCATCCCGGAAAAGAAATCTCTTCGTAGGCGGCCCCGGTCCGCAGGAAGCTCCGCCGGCCCGCGGGGGAATCCCCGTATCCGACCACTTGCGAATTGTTGTTGATGGCCATCGCGTTCGAGGACGACCAGCCGGGGGGGGTCATGAACACGTAGAACCCGCCGGAATAGACGAATCCCTTTTCCGAATCCGCCTCGACGGAAGAAACCGCGACAAGCCCGGATTCGTTGATTCCGCGCGGCACGGCGAAATCGGCGCCCGGCGGACGGATGTTCATGTATCCCTTGCCTGGGAGGAAGAGCTTCGCCGTGTTTTCGGCGCTTCCCAGGATCTGCCCCGCCGCGTTTGCGCCGACCGCGACCGAGAATCCCGGAAGAAGCTCAACCACTCCGTTCCGGTAGACGTACGCACCGAACTCCCCTGTCCCGGACACGGTCCCGTCCTCGCCGACGTGCCGGGCCTCGGAGAACGCCCAGCCCGGAGTTGGGTCGAGGTAGGCCCCTCCACGGTACAGGAAAGCGCGGGAGCGGCCGCCGATGACCGCGGTCCCCGCGACATCTCCCTGGCCGTTCACCCAGAAAGCCCTGGCCCCGCTTGCTCCTGGGGGAAGGATCTCCGTGATCCCGCCGCGCGACCAGAGGAACCCGCGCTCGCCGGAAGCGGTGAGGCCGTACCCGGCGACCTCGCCCCAGGCGTTTACGCAGACCGCATGGGATTCGACCCAGCCGGCCGGGTGGATATCGATGAAGGAATACGAGCCGTAGGCCGACTTCGCGAACGGAAGCGCGAAAAACGAGAGGAAAAGAAGGCCGGCGGCGATTGATTTGAGGATTTTCCTGTCGATGTTTGATCCCATGAGGGTATATTCATAGCAATGTTCGGTCCAAACTTACCTAAAACATAACGTGCTAATATTAAACACTTTTCCCCTTTTTGTGAACCCCGGGAAGGAATGAGTGGGCAATATTTTTCCCATAACGGCCCACTATGGGGAAATGTTTTCTCCTTATTGCCTTTATTCGTTCCCGTTACGAGAGGTTTCTGGCGGAGAGGTAAACGGACAAGGGCAACGGCTTGAAATCGAAGGCGGAATAGAATGGTTCGTGGTCGCAGACGTTTTCCTGAAGGAGCATCCCGAGCTGGTCCATCGTCAAGGGGAACCGCTCAAACCGTTCCAGGCTCCTGACGACGGGACGCAGGATGGGCAGCGGGACGTGGAGCTTGCGGGCGCGCCGCCCAACGCTCGCCGCGATCCTGTCGAGAAGTTCCCCGTAGGAAAATTTCTCGGGCCCGCCCACCTCGAAAATCCCGGCTTCCGTGTCCGGCCGCAGGAGGGCATCCCCGAATCCCTTCGCCACGTCCCCGACGAAGACCGGCTGCATTCGGTACTTCCCGTCACCGGGGACCGGCATCAGCGGCGACGTCCGTAAAATCCCGGCAAGCTCGTTGAGGAATGCATCCCCCGGCCCGAAGATCACCGAGGGGCGGAAGATCGTCCACCGCAGCCCGGACTGCCGGACGCAATCCTCCGCCCGGCCCTTGGAGTCGAAGTACCCCGTCGGACCACCGGCCTGCGCCCCCAAGGCGCTCATGTGGATGAACCGGGGAATCCCCCACAGCCTGGCGGCGTCCACCACGTTCCGGGTCGCCGTCACGTGCAGCCGCTCGAAGGTGATCCCGCGCACCGGGAACTCCCTGATTATCCCGACAAGGTGCACGATCGCTTTCGTCCCCTGGACCGCGTTTTCCACCGATTCCCGGTTCGTCACGTCCCCGAGGGTGACCCGGCCTCTCTCCCGGATGTCCTCCGGGATCCGGCTTTCCGACCCCGGGCGGACCAGGAGCCTGGGCATGAACCCCCGGGCGATCAAGGCGCGGCATACGTGGGTGCCCACGTAACCGGTCCCGCCCGTAACGAGGACTTCCCCGTAATCCATGAAGGCACTATACCCCATGCTCTTTTGATGCCGGAATCGCTCCGGGGATTGCGTTCCCCTTGCCTCAAGCCACGTTTTTGTGGATTCTACAGACTGGGATGTTTTTTCCCGGGTTCCCATTCCATTGAGGAAGGAGGAAAAAGTGATGCCGACCTATTCTTTCCAGTGCAAAAAGTGCGGCAAGCGGTTCCAGGAGATCCTTTCCTTCCGGGAGTTCGAGGAGGGAAAGCGGAAATGCCCGAAGTGCGGCAGCGGAAGCATCGCCCAGCTCCTGGAAAGCTTCTACGCGAAAACGTCGAAAAAATCGTAACGGGGAGGGTTCGTGGAGGAATTCTCGGGAGTCGAAACGTGGCGCGTCTTTCGGATAATGAGCGAGTTCGTGGACGGGTTCGAGTCTCTCCGCAGCATCGGCCCCGCCGTTTCCGTCTTCGGGAGCGCGCGCACGCACCGGAACGCCTGGGCCTACAAGACCACGATGAAGACGACCGAGATCCTGTCGCGGCACGGATACGCCATCATCTCGGGGGGCGGCCCCGGCATAATGGAGGCGGCCAACCGCGGCGCCAAGAGGGGCAAGGGGATGTCGATCGGCCTGAACATCCAGCTGCCGATGGAGCAGAAGCAGAACCCGTACCAGGACAAGTCCCTGGTCTTCCGCCACTTCTTCTCGCGCAAGGTGATGTTCGTAAAGTACGCTTCCGGGTACCTCATCATGCCCGGCGGGTTCGGAACTCTCGACGAGTTCTTCGAGTCCCTGACCCTGCTGCAGACCGGCAAGATCCGGCGCTTTCCCGTCGTGATGATGGGGAAGAAGTACTGGAACGGACTCCTCCGGTGGGTCGAGAGCACGATGGTGGCGGAGGGGACCATCTCAAAATCGGACCTCGACTATTTCCACATAACCGACGACCCGCAACAGGCCGCCGATCACATCATCGAATTTCACAAGGAGCGGATCCTCCCCGTGGGGGAACGCAGGAAGGCGGCCATGCTGCCCGACGAGTCGCCGACCCTGTAGGGACGGTCCTGGAGAAGGACCTGGCAGGACCACAAAGGGATCGCAGTCACACAACAGAGGTTGATGAACCGAAAGAGGATGACAGGACCTTACCTGGGTTCCGGTCATGGAGGTGAACATGGGAAAACGGATCGTCATATACACAACTTCCTGGTGCCGCGACTGCAGGGCCGCGAAAAAGTTCCTGGACGAGAGAGGTCTTGCCTACCAGGAGATCGACATCGAGAAAACCTCCGGGGCCGCGGAAATCGTGATGGGTCTCAACGACGGGATGAAAAAGGTCCCCACACTGGACATAGAGGGGAGAATCGTCTCCGGAGACCAGTTCAACTCCGCGCGCTTCGAGAAGGACCTGCGCGACGCCGGGGCCATCTGATCCCGATTCCGGGACGGGGAACGGGCGTAGAATGCAGGTACGATGGACGCCTTCCTCGTAAAGTGCATCGTTTCGGATCTCTCGCAGGGATTGCGGGGGGCGCTCGTCTCGAAGGTCCACCAGCCAGCCGGGAAGGAGATCGTCCTAGCGCTCTGGACGGGCCGTGAGGAGAGGCGGCTCCTCGTTTCCGCCGATCCCGAGCTATGCCGGATACACCTCTCTTCTCGAAAGGCCCCCAATCCCCCTTCCCCGCCGAGGTTCTGCCAGTTCCTGCGGCGCCACCTCGAAGGGATGCGCGTCGAGGAGCTGTCCGTCGCGCCCTTCGACCGGCTCGTCCGGATAAACTTCGTCTCTTCCCGGCCGGACGCGCTTCATTCGCGCACGACCCTCTACGCCGAGCTGTACGGGCGGCACGCCAACCTGATCTACGTGGACGGCGACGGGGTCATCCTGGAGCCGCTGCGGACGGTGTCCGCCGAGGAGAGCCGCATCCGGGAAGTCGCCCCCGGCATCCCCTACCGCCCCCTCCCCCCGCCCGAGCGCATCATCCTTCCCGACTTCACGCTCGCCGACTCGATGCGGATCTACCCCGCGGTGTGGGAGGGGCTTGCGCGCGTCCTCCGGCAGGAGGTCTCAGGCCTGGGGCAGGAGCTGGCCAGGGAGGCCGCGGAGCGCGGCAAGAACGGACCGGGGGAGCTGCTCGCGGCGATCCGGGACCTTGTCCGCAGGTACGAGGAAAACGATTTTTCCCCGGGGATCGGCACCCTGCCCTCGGGCAAGAAGCGCCTCCTGCCATTCCCCTGTCCGGCGGGGGGGTTCACGAACTTCACCGGCTTCCCGGGGGCCAACGAGGCGGCGGACGCCTATTATTCGGAGGTCGCGGAATCGGGGGAGACCGCGGCCCTGCGGCAGCAGCTCCGGTCGCGGCTTTCCGCCCTGCTTAAAAAAGAACGTCACAAGCTGGAAAACATCGGGGGCGACGAGGAGCGTCTCGCGGAGGGGCTGAAAGGGGGGGAGGCCGGAGAAATTCTCAAGACCCGCCTGGGGGAATTGCGGAAGGGAATGACGGAATGCGAAGGGATCCCGCTCGACCCGTCGAAATCCCCCGTGGAGAACATGAACCGGTATTTTCTTCTCCGGAAAAAGGCGAAGAGGGCGGTCGATATCGTCCGGAAGCGAAAGCGGGATGTCGCCGAATCCGTCTATTACCTGGAGTCCCTGGAAGGACAGCTCGCGGCGGCGGAAAACAGGGAGGACCTGATTGCGATCCGCCAGGAGATCTCCCGGTCGTTCGCCCCGAAGCAGCGGAAAGCGGGCGAAAGGAAAGGGGCGCGCCGTGAACAACCGAAACCGGCGGCCCCCCGTGTAGATCGCGTCGAATTCGGGGGCCACACGATCCTGGTCGGTAAAAACAACGTCGGCAACGACCAGATAGTGAGGGAGCTCGCGGCGCCCGGCGACCTCTGGCTGCACGCGCAGG
>JAKALO010000206.1 GCA_021824125.1 Deltaproteobacteria bacterium
CACCCCGTGGCGGCTGACGGCGGTGTCCGTGTACCCGGACACGAAGAGAACCCGGGTCCCGGGCCTCGCGGCCTTGACACGGGACGCCAGCTCGCGTCCCCCCATCCCGGGCATCACCACGTCGGTGACGAGCAGATCCACCGGATCCCCGGAATTCCTGACGAGGCGAAGCGCCTCGAAGCCGTCGCCGGCGGAGAGCACCCGGTACCCCTTCGCGGAGAGGATCCGGGTGATGAATTCCCGGACCTGGCGTTCGTCCTCCGCCACGAGCACCGTCTCCGTGCCGTGCGGAGCCGGGGCGGAAACGGGGGACGCGGTTTCGGCCTCTTCAGCGACGCGGGGAAGGTAGACCTTGACGGTCGTCCCCTTCCCGAGCTCGCTGTAGACGTAGATGTACCCCTGGCTCTGGTTGACGATGCCGTACACCGTGGAGAGCCCCAGCCCGGTTCCCTTTCCCCTCTCCTTGGTCGTGAAGAACGGCTCGAACAGGTGGCCCTGGGTGTCCTCGCTCATCCCCACGCCGGTGTCGCTCACGGCCAGGAGCACGTGCGGCCCGGCGGCGGCTTGCGGGAGCTTCGACGAGAAGGTCCCGTCCAGGATCGCATTGCCCGTCTCGATGGTCAGCCTCCCCCCTCCGGGCATCGCGTCCCTCGCGTTCAGGACGAGATTGAGGATGATCTGCTCGACCTGTCCGGGATCCGCCTTCACCCTCCCCAGCCCCTCGCCCGGAAGGATCCGGAGGTCGATGTCCTCCCCGATCAGCCTGCGGAGCATCGTCGTCATGCCGGACACCGTCGCGTTCAGGTCCAGCACCTTCGGCTGGAGCACCTGCCGCCTGCTGAAGGCGAGGAGCTGCCGGGTGAGCATCGACGCCCGTTCGCCCGCCTTCCGGATCTCGTCCACCTCCCTGCGCAGCGTCGAATCCTCCCCGATCCGCCGGAGGAGAATCTCGCCGTAGCCGTTGATCACCGTCAGCAGGTTGTTGAAGTCGTGGGCGACCCCTCCGGCGAGGCGGCCTACCGCCTCCATCTTCTGCGACTGCCGCAGTTGCTCTTCCAGCTTCCGCCGCTCGGTGATGTTGTCGAACACGGCGACGAAGAACCCTTTCCGGGGGCTGTAGACGGAGACGGAAAACCAGATTTTCAGGGCGCCCACATAGATTTCGATCCTCTCGGGGTTGCCGGAAAACGCGACCCTTCCGTAGATATCGAACAACTCCGGGTTGGACTCCCGGATGCCCGGGATGACTTCGGTCACCCGTTTCCCCACGACGCCCGTGAGTCCCGTCAATCGCTCGAACGCGGGGTTCACGTCGAGATACAGGAAGTCCCGGTACTCCCCGTTTTCAAGGACCATCTCGCAATACGCGTAGCCTTCCAGCATGTTCTCGAACAGCGAACGGTACCGCTCTTCGCTGAGCCGGAGCGCCTCGTCGGCTCTCAGCTTCGCGAGGGCGATCGCCACGTGGTCCACCAGGTCTTCGAGCAGGGCGATCCGCTCCGCCGTGAAACGCCCCATGCGCTTGTCGTTGAACTGGAAGAGGCCGAAGGTTTCCCCCTGCGAGCGGAGGGGGATGAGGGCCACCGATTCGTACCCCTCGCCGTTGCACCGGTTGCGCGTCTTCGCCTGCCGGTCGGCGTCCGTCGTGCTCGCGAGCAACTCGGTCGTGCTGCCCGACCAGAAGCTGCCGCGCGCGGTGAAGAACGGCCTGGAGGGATCGAAACGGCCGCAGAGGATGTTCCCGCACATGCAGTCGTAGAGCGGGTGGCCGGCGCCGTCGCGGAGGATCTCCCCCTTCTCGTCGATCGCGCACAGCCGGTTCTCCGCCAGCACGAACTCCTCGGGGAAGCCGCGGGTCTCGTGGTACGGGAAATCGTCCCCCTGCCGCAGCCGGACCCCGATGGCCTCGCATCCGGTGAGGTTCCGGAAGTGGACCATCAGGTCCCGCATCAGCTCCTCGAGCGTGCCGGCCTTGTTGCAGATCCGGAGAAGCTCGATCGTGGCTTCCCGCGCCTCCGCGTATTTCTCCCACGAGCGGTCCGGTTCCGTCTCCCCGCCCCCTTTCATGCGTCTATGGGATGGATGCGGGATGCGCCCGGAGAGGGGATCAGGGACGGCCTGGAGTCCGGGAGGGGGTTCAGGATGTCCGCGACTCGATGATCCTGCATCGGTTCACCGTGGAGGCGACGGCAGCGCGGAACCGCGTCGGGACGAACGGTTGGAAAAAGGTGGTGGAGGAGAAGGGGATTGAACCCTCGACCCCCACGTTGCGAACGTGGTGCTCTCCCAGCTGAGCTACTCCCCCACCCGCGTGCAGTAATGCATTCTCTCCGATCGCACCTCGCATTGTCAATCCGCGGTCAGCGGACAGCGGGACACTCTTGCCAGGGGGACATTGCTGGTTCTGACCCGGGAGGAAGGTTCGGAGTGTCCCCCACTGCGGGGAAGAGTGTCCCGCGAGCGATAAAGTTTTTCTCCGCGCTGCCGATCAAAGTACCGGGTCCGTCCCGGCTTCCGGAGGATGCGCGCTCCTCCCCCGGCGGCGGCGGGAAAGGATCCGCAGCGGACGGGACGGCGCGGAATGGGCATTTTTCGGGTATAGCAAACCGTTCCCCGGTGATTAGAGGGGCAAGGATGAACATTAAAAAAGTTTATGGGAATCGGTATTTTCCGGTTGACACGGCGAACGCGAATTTTTAGAATTTGGGTAGATTTACTAAACGGAGGGTTTAAAAAACAGTCCCGTGATCGACATCGGCGCACGGATCAAGCACCTCCGCCAGATCAACGGGCTGGCACAGGCCGACCTGGCCGAGCGCGCGGGCCTCACCAAGGGGGCCATCTCCCAGATCGAGCGGAACCTCACCTCGCCCTCCGTCGCCAACCTCTTCGAGATCCTCACCGCCCTCAACGAAACGCCTTCCTCCTTCTTCGCCGACGTCGACGAGGAAAAGGTCCTCTTCCGGAAGAGCGACGCCCTCCCCTCCGAGGTGACCGGATACAAGACGTTCGACACGCTCCTGCCCAGGAGCCGCTACCGCTCCATCGTCGCCTACCGCGCCACGATCACGCCGGGGAAGCAGACCCCCCCGGAGCCGCCGCAGGAAGGGGAGAACTACATCCAGGTCCTCGCCGGACGACTCGGATTGCTGCTCGGACAGATCTCCTACGTCGCCCGCAAGGGGGAGAGCCTCTACTTCGCGGGGGAGCAGGAGTTCGCGTTTTCGAACAAGGGGAAGACGCTCGTGGACTTTCTCTGGGTGCGCACGAGCGGGAGATAACGCCGGAGGTTGCCGCCC
>JAKALO010000207.1 GCA_021824125.1 Deltaproteobacteria bacterium
ACCGTTGCCGGACCATCCACGGCAGGCACCGCCGGATGCACCGGACGCCGGAGAGGAAATTCAGGCGGAATGCGCTCTCCCAGTCCTCATCGGACGTTCCCTCGAACCCGGCGGGAGGGGGGCCTCCTGCGTTGTTCACGAGAATATGCAGCGTGCCGAAGACGCGCTCGATCTCCCCGAAGAGGGTTTCCACCGACGCGGCGCTCGTCATGTCCGCCGGCACCGCCAGCACCGGGTTTCCCGTCCTCGCCTCGACCCGCGCCGCCGCCTCCCGGAGGCGTCCCGCGTCCCGCGCGCAGACGACGACCCGGGCGCCCTCGGCCGATAGCGCCTCGGCGCACGATAGCCCGATCCCTTTGCTGGCGCCGCACACGAGCGCGGCCTTCCCCTGCAGGCCGAGGTCCATCGCGATCCTCCTTCATGCATGAACGAACGCGGAGCGTCCCCCCCATTGTATGGCAGGGGAGAACGTCCGCACAGGCGGGTCCATGGAAAAAGAGGGGGGCCGGAGGGTTTTTTGGGGTTAGAAAGTTCCAACCCTCCGGCTGGGGGCAGGGAAACGCTGCGTTTTCACGCGGCGCGTCCGCTACGCCATTACATAAAGCAATGTTGATGCCGTTGCAAAGCCGTTCCGTCAACTGGCCGGAAAATATGGAGAAGGGAACCCGGAGCCGAAGCGGACGGCTCCGGGGATGCGGAAAATGGCGCACACCGTGGGGTTATTCCACCCGCTGGATCCACCGGTGGCGGTCGGCGATCTCTCCGTACTGGATCCCCGTGATCTCCCGGTACAGGCGCATGGAGAGATCCCCGGCCCGGCCGCCGTTGACCGGCACTTCCCGGCCGCGGCAGGAGAATGCGCCCACCGGGGAGATGACCGCCGCCGTCCCCGAGCCGAACGCCTCCGAGAGGGTTCCGTCGGCGGCGCCCCGCAGGACCTCATCGACATCGACGGGACGTTCGGCCACCGGGATCTTCCACTCCCTCGCCAGCGTGAGCACGGTGTCCCGCGTCACTCCGGGAAGGATCGATCCTTCGAGCGGGGGGGTGACCAGCTCGCCGCGAAGCACGAAGAAGATGTTCATCGTGCCGACCTCTTCCACGAACCGGCGATGTTCGGCGTCCAGCCAGAGGACCTGGTCGAACCCCTTCGCCTTCGCCGCCTTCGCCGCGAGGAGGCTCGCCGCATAGTTCGCCCCCGTCTTCGCCTCTCCCAGGCCGCCGCGGGCGGCGCGCACGTACCGCTCCTCGACGAGGATGCGGACCGGCTCGAACCCCCGGGCGTAATACGCCCCCACCGGTCCGGTGATGACGAAGAAGAGATATTCCGCCGACGGGCGGACGCCGAGTCCCGCTTCCGTCCCGATCATCGTGGGGCGGATGTACAGGGAGGCGCCGCGGGTCCGCGGAATCCACTCCCGATCGAGCCGCACCAGTTCCCTCAGGGCGGCGAGCTGGTCCGCGACGGGGATCTCCGGCATGCACAGGCGCGACGCCGACCGGTTCAGCCGCTCGGCGTTCTTGTCGGGACGGAACAGGCAGACCGACCCGTCCCCCGCGTAGTACGCCTTCAACCCTTCGAAGATCTCCTGGCCGTAATGCAGGACCATCGCGGAGGGGGGGATCGACAGGGGGCCGTACGGGACGATCCGGGGATCGCGCCACCCCGTACCCTGCGTGTACTCCATGAGGAACATGTGGTCCGAGAAATGGTTGCCGAACCCGAGCTTCTCCCCGCTGCGCGGCTTCGGGCGGCGGCGCTCCTCCGACACCGGAGTCACCGTGATCTTCATTCCCTCCCCCTTCTCTCCCCCGGGGACCGAGGTTCCCAAGGGTGCGCCGGGCGGATCCGGCGCGCGGACGTTATTTATACCGCAAAGCGGCCGATCCGGAAAGCCGTTCCGTAACGAGGGAATCCGTTTGGGGTTTGGAGTGCCGGCGTGTAAGATGAAAAATCTGCACGCCATATCCGGAATGCGGCGGAAAGGAGCGGCAAGGATGAGAAAACGTCTCGCGATGGCGATGTGCGCCACGGTCGCGCTTTCGGGGGCGGCGTACGCCGCGGATGTCCCGGAACTCGCAGGCGACAAGGAGAAGCTCAGCTACAGCATCGGTATGGACATCGGGGGAAACCTGAAGCGCCAATCCATCGAGGTGGATCCGGACCTTCTTGCGAAAGGGTTCAAGGACCGGTACGGCGGCGGGAAGACGATCCTCACGGAGGAGGAGGCGCGGCAGGCGATCATGAACTTCCAGAAGCAGCAGATGGCGAAGCAGGCGGAGAGCATGAAGCAGCAGGGGGAGAAGAACAAGGCGGAAGGGGAGAAGTTCCTCGCCGGGAACGCGAAGAAAGAGGGCGTGAAGACCTTGCCGAGCGGCCTGCAGTACAAGGTGATCGCGCCCGGAACGGGGAAGAGCCCGACCGCCTCCGATATGGTGACGACCAACTACAAGGGGATGCTGATCGACGGGACGGAGTTCGACAGCTCCTACAAGCGCGGCCAGCCCGCCACCTTCCCGGTGTCGGGGGTGATCCCCGGTTGGACCGAGGCGCTCCAGCTGATGAAGGAAGGCGCCAAGTGGCAACTGTTCATCCCGCCCGACCTCGCCTACGGCGAGCGTGGAGCGGGTCGGGAGATCGGGCCCAACGCCACGCTGGTCTTCGAGGTGGAGCTGATCTCGGTCAAGTGAGCCGGTTCGTGCGCGGGAGGGGGGCGGTGTGAACCGCTGGTTCCGCGTCGCGGGCGGCGTCGGCTTGAACCTTTGCCTGGGCGCCGCATACGTCTACAGCGTGTTTCTCACCCCCCTCCAGCGGGAGTTCGGCTGGACGCGCTCCGAACTCTCCGTCGCATTCACCCTCTCGATCGCCTTTATCGCCGCGGGCGTGCTGGTCGGGGGGCGTTGGCAGGACCGCCGGGGTCCCGCCGCCGTTTCCCTCGTCGGCGCCCTCCTCTTTTCCGCGGGGATCTTCCTCTCCCGGTACACCGACTCGCTCGCATGGCTGTACGGTTGCTACGGCGTCGTCGTGGGGGTGGGCAGCGGCATCGGCTATACGTGCCCCCTCTCCGTCGGGATGAAGTGGTTCCCCGAGCGGCGGGGGCTGGTCACGGGGTTGATGGTGATGGGTTACGGCGCGGGAGGCGCGGTGATCGCCCCGCTGGCGGGGTACCTGGTCCACCGGTTCGGGTGGCGCGACACCTTCGGCATCCTCGGCGCGGGGTTCCTGGTCGTGACGGTGGCCGGCTCGATGTTTCTGCGGAACCCTCCGGAAGGATGGCGCCCGCCGGGAT
>JAKALO010000208.1 GCA_021824125.1 Deltaproteobacteria bacterium
GCCTCGGGAGGAGCCGCCGCCTCGGCGGATGGGAGGGAGATGGTGGCCGAGAGAATTAGCATCAACATACCGCTCAACCGCGTGGAGGGCGACCTCGAAATCCGAGCGGAGATCGAGGACCACGTCGTTTCCGACGCCTGGAGTTCCGGGGTGATGTTCCGGGGCTTCGAGAACATCCTCGTGGGACGCGGCGCTCTCGACGGCCTGGCGATCACACCCCGGGTTTGCGGGCTCTGCAGCACGGCCCACCTCTACGCGGCCGCGAGGGCCCTGGACATGGTCTCCTCCGCCCAAATTCCCCCGGGCGCCCTGATCATCCGAAACCTGGCTCTGATGGTCGAGCACCTCCAGAGCGACATTCGTCAGACGTTTCTGATGTTCGCGGGGGACCTCGTAAACCCCGCCCACCGCGAAAGGCCGCTCTTCGCCGAAGCCCTCCGGCGGTGGGAGCCCTTCAAGGGGGAAGTGGCGCTCGAGGTGATCCAGGAGAGCAAGAAAATCCTCGAAATCATCGGGGGGTTTGGCGGAAAATGGCCCCACTCCAGCTACATGGTCCCCGGTGGGATCACCAGCGTTCCCACGCGGATCGAAATCCAGCAGTGCCGGCACCATTTCGCCCGCTACCGGGAGTGGTACGAGCGGCGAATCCTGGGATGCGAGATTGCCCGCTGGCTGGAGTTTCGCGGCGCCAAGGACCTCGAAGGCTGGCTGGAGGAGAAGCCCTCCCACCAGGACAGCGAGGTGGGGTTCTTCATCCGCTTCGCGCGCCAGGCGGGGCTCGACAAGATCGGGGCCGGCGCCAACCGTTTCTTGAGCTACGGTTCCCTCCCCCTGCCGTCGGACTCCTCCCTCCGGGAGCGGAGTAGGGATACCAACCTGGTTCCCGCAGGTTTCGCGAACAAGACCGCCGTCGCGCCCTTCGACCAAACCAAGATCGCCGAGCACGTGGCCCACTCCTGGTTCTCCCTCTACGAAGGAGGGAAACACCCCTTCGAGGGGGAGACGCGTCCTTACGCCACGGGCAACGAGGGCAAGGCCTACTCCTGGGCGAAGGCGCCGCGGTACGAGGGGCTATCCGCGGAAACAGGCCCTCTGGCCGAGATGATCGTTTCGAAAAATCCGCTCTTCGTGGATCTCGTCAAGGAGGGCGGGCCCAGCGCCTTCATCCGGCAGCTTGCCAGGCTTGTCCGCGCCACCGAGCTGATCCCCGCCATGGAGGCGTGGTGCGATGAGATCTCCGTGGAAGAGCCTTTCTACAAGCCCCCCGGTCCGATCGGGGCTGGTGAAGGCCACGGCCTGATCCAGGCTTCGCGCGGCGCCCTCGGCCACTGGGTCCAGATCAAGGACGAGCGAATCGAGCGGTACCAGATCGTCACGCCGAGCTGCTGGAATTTCTCTCCGAGGGATTCCCAGGGGAACCGGGGACCCGTGGAAGAGGCGCTCATGGGCACCCGAATCGAGGACTTGGAGAACCCCGTCGAACTGGAGCACGTCATCCGTTCCTTCGATCCCTGCCTCGTCTGCACGGTGCACGCCATTCAAAAGGGTGTTACGCTGTCTCCTATTGCGATGGACCTGAAATAGTGAACTTTCGTGAAGGACTTTTTGAAGGGGAATGGGCGGGCGGAGGGGCCAACCCTTTTCCTTCCAAGGAACCGTTACTCGCCTTCGGTCCGCTGAATGTGCAATTGACCTGAGGAAAGGGAGTTTGTCATGCGCAGGATCAATTGTTGGGAGATCAAGAAGTGCGGTCGCGAGCCAGGCGGGGAAGAGGTCCGCGCGCTGGGCGTCTGCCCGGCGGCCGCGGACGCTTCGGCGGACGGGATCAATGGCGGAATCAATGGGGGCCGCATCTGCTGGGCCGTGGCGGGGACCTTTTGCGGCGGCAAGGTGCAGGGGACCTTCGCGCAGAAGGAGGTCGTGTGCGTCGCGTGCGATTTCTTCAAGCGCGTGAAGGACGAAGAGGGCGTGATCAATTTCCAGTTCTTGAAGCCCGGCCAGACCTATCACCGGCCAGAACGCTAAAGGTCGCCTCAAAGCGAGCTTCGGACCCATGAACAGGATCGTCTGCATCGGCAACCGTTTCCTCGAGCAAGATTCGGCCGGTCCCCGGGTCTTCGACCGTCTGCGCCGAGCCGGCGCCGTTCCGGACGTGGAGATCTGCGACGGGGGCACGGCCGGATTGAACCTGCTCTCCGCCGCGGAGGGGTGCAAGCGGGTGGTCTTCGTGGACGCGGTCCAGGGGTTCGGCGCGCCGGGAGACCTGGTGGTGCTCGAAGCCCGGGATTTTGCCGAGCCTTCCCGCCCCCCCTCCTGCCATGGGATGGGGCTCTCGACGCTCATCCCTCTCTTTCCCAAAGTCTGCGATCGGCCCGCACCGGAAGTTTACGTTCTGGGGATCGAATCTCCCGCGGACGAAGACGCCATCCAGCGGGCGGCCGAAAGGAGCCTGGCCCTGGCCCGGCATGGAAGGGCGGTGCCGGGCGCGGGTGCGCCGCGCGAAGGAGGCGTTCTTTCATGAAATCCGCCGCCCATGACGTCTACGAGTACCTCGGCGCGCTCTCGACGGAAAACGCCAGGCTCCGGGAAGAGATCCAGGTGTCGAGAAAATCGGCGGCCATCACCGCCGACCTGGTCGTCGAGCAGTTCGTCAAGAACGACGAGATCCTCTACCGCCTCGAAGACAAGCTCCATGAGGAGCAGCGGCTTCAGCGCGAGCTGGAGCAGCGGGAGCGCGAGGCCATCCGCGCGCGAGAGCAGGCCCTGGCCGCCAACCGGACCAAGAGCGAGTTCATCGCGAACATGAGCCACGAGATCCGGACCCCGATGAACGGCATCATCGGAATGACGGAGCTCGCCCTCGACACGGACCTGAGCCCCGAGCAGCGCGAGATGCTCGGGATGGTGCGGTTCTCCGCGGAATCGCTCCTCTCCCTCATCAACGACATCCTGGACTTCTCCAAGATCGAGGCGGGGAAGCTCGTCCTCGATCCGACGCAGTTCCACCTGAGGGACAGCCTCGGCGACACCCTGAAGATCCTGGCCGAGCGCGCCCACAAGAAGGGGCTCGAGCTCGCCTTCCACGTGTCGCACCGCGTGCCCGCGACCCTGGTGGGGGACGTGGGAAGGCTCCGGCAGGTGATCGTCAACCTCGTGGGAAACGCCATCAAGTTCACCGAGCGGGGCGAGGTCGTGGTGCGCGTCGAGGAGGTCGCCCGGGACGGGCGCGACATCGTCCTGCGGTTCAGCGTCAGCGACACGGGGATCGGGATCCCCGCCGACAAG